>DAITAT010000006.1:16558-48205 GCA_036824145.1 Candidatus Dormiibacterota bacterium | reverse complement strand
ATCGACCAGTCGAAGACCTACCGGGTCACCGTCGATACCAACAAGGGACCGGTGGTCATGGACCTGATGCCGTCAATGGCGCCGATTACCGTCAACAACTTCGTCGCCCTCGCCAGGCAGGGGTACTACGACGGCCTCACCTTCCACCGCTACGTCGCCGACTTCGTCATCCAGGGCGGCGACCCCACCGGCACCGGCAGCGGCGGTCCGGGCTACAAGTTCGAGGACGAACCCGTCCAGGGCAGCTATCGAGAGGGCGCCGTGGCGATGGCCAACTCGGGCCCCAACACCAACGGCAGCCAGTTCTTCATCTGCAACGCCGACTGCCAGAAGCTGGCCCCCAGCTACAACCTCTTCGGCTACGTGGTGGACGGCCTTGACGTGGTCAAGCAGCTGCGCCAGGGCGACACCATGGACAAGCTGACCGTCGAGGAGCGCGACGCCTAGCCGATAAGGCCCCGCCCGGCGGCGTCGGGACCAGGCCAGCCGCTCATTCCGGCAGCTCCAGTTGTTGCAGCTTCGCCTCGTACACGGCCGCATCGGCGTCCGAGAAGGCGCACACCACGACCTCCATCGAGCGCCCTACGGGGAGACCCTCGAGGGCCGCGCGCACCTCGGCCATCGCCAGCGCTGCGGCTCGATCAATTGGGAAGCCGTAGATGCCGGTGGCCAACGATGGAAACGCCACCGTCGCCGCATCGTGGGCGATCGCCTCGTCGAGCGCGGAACGCCACGCCGAGGCCAGCTGCTCGTCCTCACCTTCGGTGCCGCCATGCCAGCGCGGACCGACGGCGTGGATGACCCACTTCGCCGGCAGCCTCCCGGCGCCGGTGCTTACAGCCCCGCCGGTGGGGCAACCCTGGGGGTAGAGCCGCGCGGTTTCCGCCATGATCTCGGGCCCGCCGGCTCGGTGGATGGCGCCGTCAACGCCGCCGCCCCCGGCAAGTTGGGCGTTGGCCGCGTTGACGATCGCGTCGACGGCAAGATTGGTGATGTCGCCGCGGACGACCCTCACCAACCCACCGGGCAGGGTGCGCTCCCTCATGACGCAATATTGTGGCGAGGCGATCGGCCAAGCGTCTGCCGACCTCCAACGGGTCGAATTCACGAAGACGTAGGAGGACGCAGCGTGGACAAGGCGAAGGCAAAGCCCCCGCGGCCCCGGCCGATGCAATCCCCCAAGCACCCGCCGCGTGGCGGCAAGGTGCCGAGCTGGTTGCTGCGCGAAGATGGCTACCTCCCCATCGGCGATTACGGCATCATCGGCGACTGTCGCTCGGTCGCACTCGTCGGCCTCGACGGCAGCATCGACTGGTGCTGCCTGCCCCGCTTCGACAGTCCCAGTCTCTTCGGGCGCCTGCTGGACGATCGGCAGGGCGGCTTCTGGCAGATCTGCCCGGTGGGACCTCACTCCTGTCGCCAGGAGTACACCGGCAAGACCAACATCCTGCGCACCATCTTCCAGACCGACCAGGGGCTGGTGCAGGTGGTCGATTTCATGCCTGTCGATGCCCACGACGTGAAACAGCACGCGCACCCCCACCGACATCCCCGGATCGTGCGCATGGTCACCGGCCTTTCCGGCAAGAGCCGGATGCGGATGCGCGTCGACCCGCGTCCCGACTACGGCCGCCGGTCCAGCCCGATGAGAGCTGAGGGCGAGCGCCTCCACGGCGACTCGGAGAAACACCACTGGTGCATCAGTGGCACCATCCCTCTGCGCGGCGCGATCCAGGAGTTCACCGTCCTGCCCGG
The DNA here is from genome assembly GCA_036824145.1 of Candidatus Dormiibacterota bacterium. Classification (GTDB taxonomy): domain Bacteria; phylum Chloroflexota; class Dormibacteria; order DASZGP01; family DASZGP01; genus DATMMS01. The sequence goes on along the minus strand of DAITAT010000006.1, from coordinate 46,450 downwards.
CGAGACCGTGGCCTTCGGACTGGCCGTGACCCGCCAGGGGACGTGCATCAGCCCCCTGGGGGATGTCGAGAAGGCCCGCATCCTCCATCGGACCACGCAGGAGTACTGGTGGAACTGGCTCAAGCAGTGCACCTACGGAGGCCCCTACCAGGCGCACGTCGAGCGTTCGGCGCTGGCCCTGAAGCTGCTCACATACGCTCCCACCGGGGCCATCGTCGCGGCGCCCACCACGAGCCTCCCCGAGTGGATCGGCGGCGAGCGGAATTGGGACTACCGGTTCACCTGGCTGCGCGACGCCAGCTTCACCCTCTACGCGCTGTTCCAGCTCGGCTTCAGGGAAGAGGCCACCGACTTCATGGAGTGGCTCAGCCACCTCACCATCGACAGCGGCCTCAAGATCCTCTACAACCTCGACGGCAAGTCCGGGGGCAACGAGGAGGAGCTGAAACACCTCGAGGGCTACCGGCGCTCGGCGCCAGTGAGGATCGGAAACGGCGCCGAGGACCAGGTGCAGCTGGACATCTTCGGCGAGCTCCTGGACACCGTCTTCATCTGGGCCCTCAACGGCGGCAAGATCTCCCGGGCCTTCTGGCCCGAGCTGCGGAAGATGGTCGACTTCGCCTGCCTGCGCTGGGAGGAGCGCGACGCGGGGCTGTGGGAGGTGCGCGGTGAGTACCTCAACTTCACCTACAGCAAAGCGATGTGCTGGACCGCGATCGACCGCGGCCTGCGGCTCGCCCGCCGCTTCGGGCTCCCCCACGACAAGGCGCTCTGGGAGAAGAACCACGCCCACGTCCACGCGGCGGTGCTGGAGCACGGCTTCTCGCGACGCCTGGAGAGCTTCACCCAGGCGTTCGGCTCCGACGAGCTGGACGCGTCGGCGCTGCGGCTGGTTCAGCTGGGCTTCCTGCCCAACTCCGACCGGCGCCTGCGGAGCACCATCGACGCCATCGACGCGGGGCTGAGCGTGGGGCCGCTGGTTTTCCGCTACCGGACCGAGGAGACCGACGACGGTCTGAGCGGCCCCGAGGGATCCTTCATCATCTGCGCCTTCTGGCTGGCCGACGCGCTCGCCATCACCGGCGACCTCGAACAGTCGCAGCGCCGCTTCGAGAGGATCCTTGGTTTCGGCTCGCCGCTGGGCCTGTTCGCCGAGGAGGTGGACCCGACCACCGGGGCGCTGCTGGGGAACTTCCCGCAGGCCTTCAGCCACCTGGCCCTGATATCGGCGGCGATCAACATCGAGCGCCGCCGCAACAACAGCCTGGTTCGGAACCGCGGCGGCGAGGGCATGGCGGTGCGCCCGACAAAGACCCGCCGCCGGGCGACGGCACCCAACAAGAGGTAGAAAGCCTACCCAAGGTTTATCCAGGCTCAGGCTCCGGCGACCCCGGCGGGATGGTCGCCTCCGACCCGCGCCAGCAGTACCAGGCGGCGACGCTCCGCCACGGCCGGTAGACCTCGCCCAGCGCCACCAGCTCCCCTGGTTTGGGCATCTCATCGAGGCCATGAATGCGCGCGTAACCCTTGCGCACCGCGAAATCGTCCACCGGCCAGATGTCGAGGCGGCGCAGCTCGAAGAGCAGGAACATCTCGGCGGTCCAGCGGCCGATGCCGCGAACCTTGACCAGCCGCTCGACGATCTCGTCGTCGGAGTACGCCTCGATGCCCTCAAGGGGCACGGTGCCGTCGAGGACCTTGGCAGCCAGGTCGCGCAGGGACGCCGTCTTGGCGCCCGACATGCCGGCGGCGCGAATGGTCGTGTCGGGCGTCGCCATCACCGCCTCGGCGGTGACGGTGCCGCCGACGCCCTCAACGAACCTCCCGTGGATGGCAGCCGCGGCGCGGCCAGCAAGCTGCTGGTAGGCGATGCTGCGGACCAGCGCCGCAAAGTAGTCGCCCTGTCCGGCCCTGATCCGGCAGGGCCCGACAATCTCGATGCACGCAGCCATCGATGGATCTCGATTGGCGATCGCGCGGGTGGCCTTCAAGACCTCCGCCGGGATCACCTCAGAGCTGGCCACAGACATGCCGGCAACAGTACCGTCAGGTCCAGGTGAGGTTCGGCTCCAGGATCACCAGCGGGATCTCGCGGTCGGTTGCCTTCTGGTAGCCGTTGTAGCCGGGGTAGTTCTCCGTCATCAGCTCCCAGAGTCGCGGACGCTCGGCGGCGGTGGCGATGCGGGCCCGACAGTGCAATTTTTGCCGTCCCACCTGCACCTCGCACTCGGGGGTCTTGAGGAGGTTCCTGAACCAGAGCGGGTGCTTGGTGGCTCCACCCTTGGAAGCCACAACGACGAAGTTGTCGCCGTCGCGGCGATAGTTCAAACCCAGGGTCCGAGGAAGCCCGGATTTGGCTCCGGTCGTGGTCAGCAGCAGCGTGGTGATCTTGCCGATACGGTGCCCGATTATCCCGCCGGTCAGCCTGTAGACCGGCACGTGGAGGAGGTACTGGATCTTGAAGGTGAGCTGGTGGTCGATGATTCCGCCGGCTCCGCGGGTTCCCTCAGGTGGTGCCTCGATCTCGGTCATCGCGAGGGCAAATACCAGGCCGCGCCTAAGCCGTCGCGCTGCCGCGGCGCTCGGGCCAGATCACCAGCCCGCGGGGCGAGACGCCGAACCCGACCTCGCGCATCGCCGGCTCCAGCGATGAGCCCGCCGCCGGCTCGCCGTCGATGGTGGTGACCTCGACCTTGCCGGCACGGGTGGCCACCCGAGCCATGGCAGCGAGGTGGCGGCGATCGGCCCCACCAAAGGTCAGCAGCGAGCGCCCGCCGCGCTCGAGGTACAAGCGCAGCTCGCCGCCGTCGAGGACCACGTAGGCGCCGGCGACGCGCGCCGTTCGTCCAGCTGACGGCGGCCAGGCCGCCGAGACGCCGTAAGGGCTGGCGGGGTCGGTTGCCGCCAGCGCCACCAGGGCCGACTCGCTGTCGCGCAGGCCGCGGAGCCGATCAACGGCGCCGGGCAGCGCGAACTGCGAAGCGCCCAGGCCCTCGACGAAATAGCCGCGACGAATCTTGCCCCTCTCTTCCATCGCGCGAAGCACCGGGTACAGCGCCGCGAAGCCGCCCGGTACACCCTCGGCCAGGGTCGCTTCGCGGGTCAGGACGCCGTGGCGCTGGAGCAGCGCACCGGCGAGGCCATGGGCGCGCTCGGTCACAGTAACCTCAGCCGACGCGAGGTCGGCGACCAGTGACCAGCGACCCTCGGATCCCGGCGGGCCCAGCCGCATCAGGGGTCGCCGGCCAGACCTCCGCGGCATCGGCCCGCGGCTGCGCAGCGGCAGGAAGGTGTCATTGGTGAGCTCGCCGGCCCACACAAGGTCCCAGAGCGCTTCCAGGACAAGCGGCGCTTCGACGCCGCCGGCGGCGCGCGCGAGGTCGGCGAAAAATGCCGCGCCGCGCCTGGCCAGGTGGGCCCGGATGGCATCGTGGAGACCCCCGGCGACCGGCTCGCCGGCAGCCGGCAGCAGCCGGGGCGCGTCGGTCCGCAGGTACAGGGCGACCCGGCCGTCGCTGACGCCGAGCGCCCCGCGCCCAGCCCAGACCACCTCACCGATGCTGAGCAAGTGGTCAAGCAGTGCTGGGGTGTAGCCGGCGACTCGGGCGGGCAGGATGTCGCGCTCGATCACCGATAGCGGCAGCGCGCAGCCCTGCAACTGGTGCACAACCTCGACCAGGCGGTCGAGCCCCCCAGCCTCGACCCCGACGCCATGCCATGCCGGTAGAAAGCGACCGAGGACCGCTACAGGGACCGCCTCGATCTCGCTCCTGAGCGCTGCCAGGGAGCGACGACGCAGCGCCACCAGCACATCGGGATGGCAGTACTCGCGGCCGGTGCCGCCGGGGTGGAACTCGCCGCTCAGGAGCCTTCCTCGCGCCGTCAGGGCTGACAGTAGGCGGTCGACGAGGAGGGGTGGGAGCCCCCATCGGCGGGCGGGCTCGGCGGGCACGAAGGGCACATGGGTGGCTGCCCAGCGGAGCAGGAGCGCCTCGATGGCGTCGGTGGTGGCGCCGAGAAAGATCTCCGGGATTCCAACCGGGAGACTGACGCCCAGGGCGTCGCGATAGCGGGCGGCGTCCTCGACGGCGACCCAGCGCTCCTCTCCCGCGATCCGCACCGCCACCGCCCGATGGTTGCGCGCCAGCTGGTCCAGCCACTCGCTCGGGACGCCCCGCGCCGCCGCCTCCTGGACGCTCAAGTCGCCGAGGCGACGGAGCAGGTCCTCGGCCTCATCGACGTCACGCGGATGGCGGTTCTCGTGCAGCCACTGCAGCTCCAGCTCGATCGCGGCGATGACCTCCGGACTGAGCAGCTCACGGAACTCCTCGGCTCCGAGCAGCTCCGCAAGCAGGTCGCGGTCCAGCGCCAGCGCCTGCGCCCGCCGCTCCCCCAGGGGCGCGTCGCCCTCGTATACGAATTGGGCGATGTAGTCGAAGAGGAGGGACGCCGCGAAGGGCGACGAGCGCTCGCTCTCCACGGACACCACCCGCACCTCTCGCGACCGCACCTGGGCCATCAGCTCGGTGAGAGCGTCGAGGTCGAAGACGTCGCTGAGGCACTCGCGATAGGTCTCCAGGATGATGGGGAAGTCCGGGTGGCGGCTGGCAACCTGGAGCAGGCTGTGGCTACGCTGCCGCTGCTGCCATAGGGGTGTTCGCTGGCCGGGCCGCCGGCGCGGCAACAGCAGGGCGCGTGCCGCGTTCTCGCGGAAATGCGAGGCGAACAATGCCGAGCCGTCGAGCTGGTTGGTGACGAGCTCGCGGACGTCCTCCGGCTCGATGAAGAACTCGTTGTCGGTGGGCGGCTGCTCGACATCCGGCAGGCGAATCGCAAAGCCCTCGTCGGTGTACATCGACTCCACCTCGAGCCCCGTGCTCTCCTGCAGCCGCGCCGCCACCGCGATCGCCCAGGGCGCATGCACACGGGCCCCGAAAGGCGTGAGGACGCAAACCCGCCAATCGCCGAGGGTGTCGCGGAAGCGCTCCACCACGATGGTCCTGTCGTCGGGGACAGCGCCGGTGGACGCCGCCTGGTCGGAGAGGTAGTCGAGCAGGTTCTGCGCCGCCCTCGCGTCCAGGCCAGGGCCGGTGCGAAGCCTCTCGATGGCAGCCTCGGGAGTGGCGGCGCGGAGCTCGCGGGTCATCTTTCCGAGTGCCCGACCAACCTCGACCGGGCGCCCCACCGAGTCGCCGTGCCAGAACGCGATGGTGCCGGGCTGACCGGGTGCGGGAAGCACCAGCACCTGCGACGGCGTGATGTCGACGATCTTCCAGCTGGTGGCGCCGAGCACAAAGACCTGGCCCGGGCGCATCTCGTAGACCATCTCCTCGTCGAGCTCGCCGACGCGGCGGCCGGGTCGCCGGCCGCCCGGCGGCGCCACGGTGCCCGCCGCCGCACCCGCCTCGCGGGCTATCCCATCACCGCCGGCCTGGGCGCCCGGAATGCCGTCGAAGAGGGTGACCGTGTAGAGGCCCCGGTCGGGGATGGTGCCACCGCTGACCACCGCCAGCCGCTGGGCGCCGGCTCGGCCGCGGATGCGACCTTCGACCCGATCCCAGACGATCCGCGGGCGCAGCTCAGGGAAGTCGTCGGAGGGGTAGCGCCCGGCAAGCATGTCGAGGGTGGCGTCAAAGATGCGGTCGCCCAGGTCGGAGAATGGGTAGGCGCGCCGCACCAGCGCCCGCGCGTCATCGACCAGCCAGCTGTCCAGCGCGCACATCGCCACCAGCTGCTGCGCCAGTACGTCCAGCGGGTTGCGCGGCACCCGTGTCTCCTCGATCTCGCCGGACAGCATCCGCTCCACCACCACCGCCGCCTCCAACAGGTCGCCCCGGTGGTTGGGAAAAATGATCCCCTTCGAGGGCTCGCCGACGGCGTGGCCGGCGCGCCCGATCCGCTGGATCCCGCTGGCAACGCTGGTGGGAGCCTCGACCTGGATGACGAGGTCGACAGCGCCCATGTCGATGCCGAGCTCCAGGCTCGAGGTCGCCACCAACGCCGGCAGTCGTCCCGCCTTGAGCGCCTCCTCGATCTCGGTCCGCTGCTCGCGGGCGATCGAGCCGTGGTGCGCCCGGACCAGCTCCGGGGCCGGCCCGGTCGACAGGTCATGCCCGGATTCCTGTGCCGACAGCTCGTTGAGACGCGCCGCCAGCCGCTCGGCCAGGCGACGCGAGTTGACGAAGATGATTGTCGAGTGGTGCTGACGGATCAGCTCCAGCAGCCGGGGATGGATCGCCGGCCAGATGCTCCGCCGTGGCATCCCCGGCTCCGCTTCAGCCACGCCGCCGCCACCGGCCGGTCCTCGCTCCAGGTCCGCCATGTCCTCCACCGGCACCTCGACGGTGATCTCCATGGTCTTGCCTCGACCCGCATCGACGAGGTCGACCTGGCGGCCGACCCCCCCGAGGAAGCGGCCCACCTCCTCCAGCGGGCGCTGGGTCGCCGAGAGCCCGATCCGCTGCGGCTCGTGGGCGGTCAAGGCGGCCAGCCGCTCGAGGCTCAGGGCCAGGTGGGCGCCGCGCTTGGTGGCGGCCATCGAATGAATCTCGTCGACGATCACCCAGCGCACCGACCTGAGCACCTCGCGCGCCGCGCTGGTGAGCATCAGGAAGAGCGACTCCGGTGTTGTGATCAGGATGTCAGGCGGGTGCCGCTCGATCTGCCGGCGCTCGTTCTGCGGCGTGTCGCCGGTGCGGACGGCGACGTTGATCTCAGGTAGCGGCAGACCCTGACGCTCCGCCTGGAGACGCATCCCCGCCAGCGGCGCGCGGAGGTTTCGCTCGATGTCAACGGTGAGCGCCTTCAGCGGGCTGATGTAGAGGACGCGGCATCGCTCGCCGGTGGCGGGCAGCGGCTCCCGGCCGAGCTGGTCGAGGCACCACAGGAATGCAGCCAGGGTCTTGCCACTGCCGGTGGGGGCGCACATCAGCGTGTGCCGGCCGTCAGCGACAGCGGCCCAGCCGCCCACCTGGACCTCGGTGGGCGCGGCGAAGGCGCCCTCGAACCAGTCCCTGGCGGGCACCGAAAAGAGGTCGAGAATGGCGGGCATCCCATGAGTCTAGGCACCCGTGATAGCATCGCCTCGATCCGAAGGGGAGCGCCCCGTCCGCAGCGCGGGGAGCTGAGAGGCCGCACCAGCGGCGACCCTTTGAACCTGGACCAGACAATGCTGGCGTAGGAATCGGAAAGATGAGCCAAGACGAGTTCCTCAAGGTTGAGCTACGTGGGCTCGAACCGGTGCCGGACAGGGAGCGCCACGGCCACCCGCGCGAGCTGTTTTTCATCTGGGCGGCGGCGCTGGCCGACTTCTTCTCCTTCCTCGCAGGCGCCCTCCTGATCAGCCTCGGCTTGGGAGTTTGGGACGCGATCCTGGTCCTGGTCCTGGGTGCGGTTGCCGGCGGATTGCTGCTGGGACCGCTGAGCGTCACCGGCGTCCGCACCGGAGTTCCCCAGATCGTCTTCTCCCGGCTGGCGTTTGGGCGCCGCGGCGCCGCCGTCGGCGGGCTTCTGACGCTTCTGATCGCGATCGGTTGGTTCAGCTACGACTGCGCCATCGCCGTCACCACCACCAGGGCGCTGCCAGTCTTCGGCGCCGGGCCGCCGGCGTGGGCGGTCGGCCTGATGCTGGTGGTGATGGTGACCGGCTGCATCGTCGTCGCCGTCTTCGGCCATCGCACCATCACCATCGTCCAGACGATCCAGGCGCCGACCTTCGTCGCCCTGTGCGCGGTGGTCGCGGCGGCCCTGGCGCCACACTTCCACCTCAGCCTTACCAGCAGCCTCGACCCCGGCGCCCACCTCGCCGCAGCTCTCCTCGGCTTCACCGCGACCTTCGCCTTGATCGTCTCCTGGGCCACCTACGCCGCCGACTATTCGCGCTACCTGCCGCGCAATTCGAGCGCCACGGCGGTGAGCTTTTACAGCGGCGCCGGAAGCGTCCTGACGCTGGTCATCTGTGGCGTCCTCGGGGCGCTGGTTCAGAGCATCGACCCCAAGAACCAGGACCTCGCCGGGCTGATCGTGCGCAACGTGCCGACGTGGCTGGCCTGGACGTTCGCGGCCTTCATCGTCATCGCTGAGATGAGCAGTAACTACCTCAACGTCTACACCGCGTCTCTGAGCGGGCTGGCCATCGGGATCCGGATGCGCCGCTGGGCCGCGGCGCTGGTGGTGGGCGTGATCGGCGGGTTCCTCGGCGGGCTGGTGCTGCTCAACGCCGACCGCTTCCTGACCATCTATCTGAGCTTCCTGACCGTCACCTATGTCTGGTTCCCGGCCTGGTGCATCGTGGTCTTGATCGATTTCTGGAGGCGGCGCGGGCGGATCAACATCGAGGAGATCACCGCCCCCGCTTCATCGTGGGCGAAAAGCCTGAGGTGGCCGGCGCTGGCAACCTTCGGACTGGGTACGTTGGCGACATTGCTCTTCTTCCAGGAGCCGGGGTTCTACCAGGGGCTGGGCGCCAGGCTGCTGTTCCACGACCAGCCGGCCGACATCAGCAGCTTCGTGGGGGTGGGTGTGAGCGCGGTCCTTTTTGTCGTACTGCTGAGGTTCTGGAGGCGCCCGACTCCGGCATGACGGCGGCCGTCGCGTGCACCATCGCAGGCAGTGATTCCGGCGGCGGCGCCGGGATCCAGGCCGACCTCAAGACTTTTGCCGCCTGCGGGGTTTACGGCGCCAGCGCGATCGTGGCCCTCACTGCGCAGAACACAATTGGAGTCCGCCGCGTGATGCTGGCTGACGTGGAGATCGTCGCCGACCAGGTCGACGCCATCGCCGACGACCTCCACCCCAGCGCCTGGAAGACCGGGATGTTGGGCAACGCCTCGATCATCGAGGTGGTAGTCGACCGGCTGCGCCACCACCGCGCCCGCAACCTCGTCGTCGACCCTGTGATGATCGCCAAGTCCGGCGATGTGCTCCTGGAGTCGTCGGCGATGGTCTGCATGCGTGAGCTGCTGCTGCCCCTGGCGACGGTGCTAACCCCCAACCTCCCCGAAGCCAAAGAGCTGCTGGGACACCCGGTCGAGGGACGGGCCTCAGTCGTCGAGGCCGCTGCCGAGCTGGCCGCCATGGGACCGAGGGTGGTGGTCGTCAAGGGCGGCCATTCCACCACCGACCCGGTCGTCGATGTCGTCTACGACAGCGCCATCGGCGCCTCGACCGAGCTGACCTACCCGCGGGTTGGCGGCACCTCGACGCACGGTACCGGCTGCACCTTCAGCGCCGCCATCGCCGCGCACCTGGCGCTGGGCGAGGAGCCGCTGGAAGCGATCACCAAGGCCAGGGCCTACCTGCAAGCTGCTCTGCTCGGCGCCCCCGGTTTGGGCGCCGGCCACGGACCGCTCGGCCACTCGGAGTTCGCCGACAGACACTGACCGGCGCTGCTCGCGTGCCGACGCTGAGGCGCGCTAGACGCCGAGGCTCTGCACCCGTGCCGCCAACTCATCGTCGAGCACGCGCAGGGCGGCCGGGTCGCTGAGGCGCTCATGGCCGCCGCGCGCCGCCCAGATCGCGCGCACCAGCTGTCGAGCCTCACCGGGATCCTCCCCGAGGGCGTGCAAAGCCTTCTCGCACTGGTTGGTGTGCTCGGCCAGGTGCGAGGCGTGGCGGTGCATCCGGAAACGCACGTCCACCGGGTAGCCAGCCCAGCGCGCCGGCTTCGCCAGGTCATCGGCGGTGAGGCGTGCGAACTCCTCGTCGGTGTCTGCGCGGGCAGCGAGTAACGTGGCGATGATCGACGTCGTGTCGCCCGAGACGTCGACATCGGCAGGTACGCGGTCTGCCGGGACGTCGGGAGAATCGTCGGGGCCACGATCCACCGCCCAAAGGCTTCTGGCACGAAAGCCGCCCTCGGTGTTGATGGTGTGGCGCATGACCTCGCGCAACGGCCACTCACCCCGCGCCGGCTCTTGGTCGAGGAGCTCATCGGACTGACCCGCGAGCAGCCCGCACAGGTCGCCGGCGGCCCGCTGCGCAAGAGACAGGGCCGCCGCGACCTCGCCCAACCCCGCCGCGACCACCGAAGTGGTCTGCACGTTCTCATCCTCAAGTGATCGGTGGTAGGCGTCGCGGATACCAAGCTCCTCTTCCCCGCCGGCGCGCCAGTGCCACGGGCGCGCCATCTGGTCGTCGCTGAGGGCAGCCATCCCGGTCATGCTCTCGGCGAAACTGCTCATGCCTAGAGCTTAGTCAGGCCAGCGCCCGGCGCAACGCCACACCCGCCGCGAACACCCCGCACATCCCGTGGACGCCGCCACCGGGCGGGGTCGACGAGGAGCAGATGTAGAGCCGGGGATTTGATGTGGCATACGGCGTGATGCTCACGGTTGGGCGCGTGAAGAGCTGGCGCAGGTCCTGGATTCCACCGTTGATGTCGCCGCCAATGTAGTTGGGGTTATGCGCCTCGATGGCGGCGGGATCCATGGTGCTGACCTGAAGGATGAGGTCGCGGAAGCCAGGCGCGAAGTGCTCCACCCGGGCCAGCAGGATCTCGGTCAGGTCCACGGAGTAGCCGGCGGGCACGTGGCAGTAGAGCCAGGCGATGTGCTTGCCCGCCGGGGCACGCCCGGGGTCGCAAAGGGTGGGCTGGATCACGATCGTGTAGGGGGTGTCGGCGACGCTCCCTCGCGACACCAGGGTTTCAGAGTTCACGATCTCCTGGAGCGAGGAGCCGATGTGGATGGTCCCCGCGCGTCGACACTCCTCGGCCCGCCACGGGATCGGGCCGTCCAAGGCGAGGTCCAGCTTGAAGACGCCAGGGCCGTAACGATAGCGGGAAAGGCTGCGCTGGTACCGCTCGGACAATTGGTCGCCGGCAATGTCGACGACCTGCCTGGGCGTCAGGTCGAAGAGCACGGCTCGGCTGTCGGGCACCTCGGCCAACGATGCCACCCGTCTGCCCGTCTCGACTTCACCGCCGAGGCGGCGCAGCTCGGCGACCAAGCCATCGGCAATCACGTGCGAGCCGCCGCGCACCAGCGGCCAGCCGTAAGCGTGGCCGAGGATGCCCATCACCATGCCAAAGGCCGCCGTGGCCGGTGCGGTCAGGGATTGCATCGAGTGGGCGGCGAGCCCGGCGAACAGGGCGCGAGCACGCTCGCCCTTGAATCCGGCGCGAGATAGGGCGGATGCCGAGAGCAAGGCTGGGATTCCGAAGCGGGCCATCAGCAAGGGGTGCCGCGGCAGATGAGCCGGCGCCAACAGCTCTGGAATGAGCTTGTCGGCGGCGCCGACCGATCGGCGCATCAGGCGGCGATAAGCCCCGGCATCGGCGCCCAGGCCGTCCGCAGTGGCCTCGATCGAGCGCTCCATGACGACAGCGCTGCCGTCCTCAAGGGGTTGGGCGAGCGGCAACTCGGGTTGAACCATCTCGATGCCCAGGTCGCCGAGAGCCAGGCCCCGGAAGAACGGCGAGCCCGCCAGCAGCGGGTGAGCGGAGGAGCAGACATCGTGGCGAAATCCCGGCAGCGTCAGCTCGGCGGTGCGAGTCCCGCCACCCCATGTCGATTCGGCTTCCAATACCAGCACCGACCGGCCGGCGCGGGCGATCGTGATCGCCGCCGAGAGTCCGTTGGGGCCGGAGCCGACGACGACTGCGTCGTACTTTCCGGAAGTCAACGGCGCAACACCCCGCACATGGTCCGAAGATAGCGCAGTGACCTCGGACCCCAACGACAGCCGCTAGCCAACCTGGCGGCCCTATCCTGTTAGGACTTTGGCCAGCCGGATCGACAGCTACGAGTTCCAGGGGACCCTCGGTTCGGGGGCCGCGGGCACCGTCAAGCTGGCCTATCTGCCGGAGCTCGATCGGCATGTCGCGATCAAGGAGCTCTCGCCGGCGTTGGTCGCCGACCCGCATTTCCTGCAGCGCTTCCGCGCCGATGCGCAGGTCATGCTGCGGCTCGACAGCCCCAATTGCATCAAGGTGTACGACTTCATCGAGGAGCCCGGCCGGGCCTGGCTCGTTTCCGAGTACGTCGAGGGCGCTTCGCTACGAAAGATCCTGGACCGCTCCGGTTTCCTGGCCCCGGAGCAGGCTCTCGGAGTTCTCAAGGGCGCCGTCACCGGGCTTGCGTATGGCCACTCGCTGGGGCTGCTCCATCGCGACATCAAGCCGGAGAACCTGCTCGCCGACCGGGAGGGGGTCAGCAAGCTGGGCGACTTTGGGCAAGCCCTGTTCAGCCCGGGGCCCGGCGCGGCGGGGGGCATCCCAGCAGGCACGCCAGCCTACATGAGCCCGGAGCAGGTCACGGGCGGAGTCGTCGACTACCGCTCCGACATCTACTCCAGCGGGGCGCTACTCTTCGAGTTCCTGACGGGAAAGACGCCTTTCCGCGCTGACAACCCACTGGCGCTGATGCGAATGCACGTGAGCGAGCCGGTGCCCGACCCGCGCGCCGCCAACACCAGCCTCCCCCAGGGGGTGGCGGAGATGGTGATGCGGGCGATGGCCAAGGATCCCGCCGATCGCCAGCCGACCGCATTCCAATTCCTCGCCGACCTCGAGCAGGCCGCGGTCGCCGGCTACGGCCCCGACTGGGAGCGGCGATCGTCGATCAGGGCCCTGGTCGCGGCGATCGTGGCCCTTGGCGGAGTGCCGCTTGTCAGTGAAACCGCGGCCGCTTCAGGTGCTGGCGACGGGGCCGGCAACCAGCCCCCGCCCAGCGCACCGGCCGGGAGAGAGTGGTGGCAGAACAAATGGCTGATCGCCGGTGGCGTGGCCGGCGTCCTGGTCCTGCTCCTGGCCGGCCTGGCCCTGGCGGGAGCCTTCGGGGGGAAACAGAGGGTGCCCGTCGTGATCGCCAGCGCGTCTCCGAGCCCGACGGAGTCACCTTCGCCCAGCCCGTCACCGACGCCAAAGCCCAGCCCGTCACCCGTCGCGGGGAAGCTCGCCATCTCCGCGGCCTCGATCTGGTATTCCGTTTGCATGGCGGGGACAAGCACGTGCGCGCCGACTCCGCTCGATGGCAGCGCCTTCACAAGTCCGCCGGGGCAAGCCGGCACCACCTGCACTGTGGGCGCCGGCCGCGACCTGAAGTTCTATGAGAAGTACGACTACACGGACCCGGGGCCGGGCGGCAACCCCATCTCGGTCACCGTGCACTGGCAAGGCGTGCGCCCCGATGCGAGCCTCGACCCGGAGACCAGCTACACCTCGATTACCGCGATGCCCTCGATGAGCGGAACCCACCAGCCCACGCTGTCGTACCACGACACCCATATGGATGGCCAACCAGCAGGGAGTGGATACGTGTACTTCAACTTGACGTGGACAAACCCTGACGGCTCGGCGGGTACCTTTTCGACACTGCCAACTCGTATGTACTACGCCTGCTAGTTTGGCGACCAGAATGCCTGAACTAGCCGGCTACGAGTTCACCCAGCCGCTCGGTGAGGGCGCCATGGGGCCGGTCTACCTGGCTCGCCAGGTTGCTGGCAACCGGTACGTCGTCGTGAAGAAGATCCTCGGAGTCTGGAGCGACAACCGGAGCCTCCTTGCCCGCTACCCGGCAGAGGCCGAGGCGCTGGAGCGGATGAGCCACCCCAACGTGATCGCCGTCTATGACCTCAAAACCGCCGGCAACGACCTCCTGCTTGTCACGGAGTACGTGCATGGCCCGTCGCTCCGGCAGCTCATGGACCGCGCCTCGCTGACCCGGCCGGCAGCCCTGCGGGTGCTCGCAGACATGTCCGCGTCCCTCGATTACGCCAGCGCGCAATCCATCTTTCATGGCGACCTCAAGCCCGGCAACGTCTTCATCGACGCTTTGGGCGTCGCCAAGGTGGGCGACTTCGGCCTGGTCAGCATGCTGTCCGCCCGAGGGAGCTCGGACGGCGTGCCCGGCCCGATCCTGGGGACGCCGGCGTACATGTCGCCGGAGCACGCATCCGGCCAGCCGGATGTCGGCCCGGGCTCGGACATCTACTCGCTGGCGGTGATGGCCTACGAGTTGCTCGTAGGTCGGCTGCCATTCCCGTCGGTCCCAGGCGACGCGCACGCCACCCTTGATGCCCACATCTGGGCTCCGGTGCCGCAACCCACGTCGATGGACCCAGGTTTCCCGGCGTCCGTGGAGGCAGTCCTCCTTCGAGGACTCGTCAAGGACCCCGCTCAGCGGCCGGCTACGGCGGGCGAGTTCTGGAACGAGCTGTCGACTGCGGCTGAGACAGCTTGGCCGGGTTGGGCCGCCGGGTCCGAACTGGCTGGGATCGCCGCCGCGGCTTTGCCCCCGCCGCCGCCGCCACTGCCCAGCCATGAAGCCCCGGCGCTCCCCCCTCTCATCGCGATCGACCCGTATGAACCGCCGGAGCCCGAAGAGCCCGACGTTCATCGCGGAGTTCCGACTCGCTGGATAGCGCTGCTGCTGTTGCTGGTCGCTCTTGGCGGAGTCGCGTTTATCGTCGGGCCAAACCTGCAGGTGTTTGGCATCGGCGCGCCGCTAAAGATTTCCAAGGTCAGCGTGACGGTGAGCCCGGCGACGGGGCACTGCCCCTCCACTGCATACCTCTTTACGGCCAGGGTGGAGACCAACGGCCAGGGCGGCCCGGTCAGCTACAGGTGGACCAAGCCTCTCGGGGGCGACACCGAGACCGCCACCGCCTCGATTCCAAGTGGCCAGAAAGTGGCGACCGCGACCCTGGAGTTCAAATTCCAGGGCCAGGGCGCCACCGAGGGCGACGCCGTCCTCTACATCGTCAGCCCCACCGACATCAAGTCGGCGCCGACCCACATCGTCTACCAGTGCCCGTGATCCAGTAACCAATGGGCGTAGCTACTGGGGACATTCCACGCCAGCAAAGAAGGTGCCGATGATGATGAACATGAGATCACTGACCGTGACCTGCGCTCTGATGATCGCGCCGATCACCCTGGCCGCCTGCGGCAGCTCGTCGACAAGCTCCGGCTCCGCCACGACGTCGACGCCCTCCGCGGTGGCAGCGCCGAGCCAGGCCGCTGCCGCGCCAAGCCCGGCCGCCACCTCAGCCGGCACCGCCGTGGTCGCCACCGCCACCGCGACGGTGGGCGGTGTCAGCAAGACCATCCTCACCGACACCAGCGGCAAGACGCTCTACCACCGCACCCCCGACACCGCCACCAAGGCGGCATGCACCGGCGGCTGCGCCGGGGCCTGGCCGCCACTGGCAGGACCCTCCGGGACACCGACCAGTTCCACCCCGATACCGGGCACCCTCGCGGTCATCAACAGCGGCAACGGCCCGCAGGTCACCTATAACGGCCACCCGCTGTATCGATTCGGGGCCACGCCTCCCGGAGACACCTCGGGCAACGGGGTCGGCGGGATCTGGTTCGTAGCGACAGCCGGACTGACCTAGCCCAACTCCAACGCCGCGAGCCGGACGTTACGCTGGGATGTCTTCGCGCACCTTGAACCAGACGCTGTTTGCCGACGGGTCGATCGCCTCAAAGCCGTCCGGCACCTCGGCAACTCTCAAGTCGTCGCGCTCGAGGCGCCCCACCAGTGACTCGAGGTCGCGCTTGGCGGGCAGCTCGATCGTGAGGTGACGCAGCCCGGCGGAGTTGGGTGGAGCCGGCGGCACTCCATGACCGGCCCACTCGTTAAGCCCGATATGGTGGTGGTAGCCGCCCGCGGATACAAACCCAACGCCAGGCATCTCTCCCATGACGTCGAAGCCGATCAGATCAGTGTAGAAGTGCAATGCGTCGCGGACGTCGGCGATGTGCAGGTGCACGTGCCCCATCTTGGTCCCGGTCGGCATCGGATCGTCTAGGCGGTCGTCCTCCTTGAGGTGGCTGAACAGCTCCTCGAGGTCGATCGGGTCCCGACCGGATCGCTGGCGGCCATCCTTGTCGACGGCCGTGAAGTTGCCGTTGGCCATACCCATGGTCCCGTCCTCCGGCGTCTCGGCGTAAATCTCGATGCCGTTGCCGTCCGGGTCCCAGATGTAGTTCGCCTTGGTCATCACGTGGTCGGTCGGGGATTGGCTCCAACCCAGCCTTCCGAGCCTGCCGATAACACGCGCCAGCTCACGGCGGTCAGGAACCACTATCGCCAGGTGATAGAGCCCGGTGCGGTTGCCCACCACGCCGCGCTCCGCGCCGGGATGGAGAACCACCAGCTCGCGGCCGGCGGCCCCGAGTCTGATGTCTTGACCGTCGGACGGGAGCTCGGTCAGGCCGACGTAGTCGCGATAGAAGCGGACCCCTCGGGGACCATCGGTGACGGCGATGTGCACAGCCCCCACGCCCGTCTCCGGTGCCAGCGGTGAGGCGGGCTTGGGGGACTCCCCGGGTGAGCCGGCGCTGTCTTGAACGCCGGCGTCAGTCATTTCGATTTGGTCCATGGGAGTCTCAACCGGTTCAACGAGCGAGTTATTTCGGCTGCGCGCCAGCTCGACGGGGCGGTCAAACCCCCAGGTAGGCCTGCCGGACCTCGGGACTGTCCGCCAATACGGCGGCGGCCCCGCTCAAGGCCATGCGGCCGTTCTCGAGGACGTAGCCTCGGTCGGCGACTTCGAGGGCGAGCAGCACATCCTGTTCGACGAGGAGCATGGAGGTCCCCTGCCTGCTGATGTCGCGCAACACCTGGAGCAACCTCTCGGCGGTGTTGGGCGCCAACCCCAGAGACAGCTCATCCACCATCAGCAGGCGCGGCCGGCTCATCAGGCCCCGGCCGATGGCAACCATCTGCTGCTCTCCGCCGCTGAGGGTGCCGGCGTCACGCTTCATCTTGTCGGCCAGGGCGGGGAAGTACTCGACCATCCTGGCGAGATCGGTCCTGATGTCGGGGTCGCGGCGCAGGTAGGCGCCCAGCTGTAGGTTCCTCTCCACCGAGAGGTCCGCAAAGAGCCGCCGGCCCTGCGGGACGTGCGCCATCCCGGCCGCGAGCCGACGCTGCGGAGACGCGGTGGTGACATCCTCGCCTGCCAGCGAAATGACCCCGGAGGTGGTCGGGACCAGCCCTGACAAGGTCTCCAGCAGGGTCGACTTGCCGGCGCCGTTGGAGCCAATGATGGCCACGATCTCGCCCTCGGCGACAGCGATGTCGACCCCGAAGAGCACCGGTCCAGCTTCGAAACCCGACGATAGCTGCTCGACCTGGAGGAGCTCGTCGCCGGGAGCAGGTTCAGCCACGACGATGCGCCTTGGCATAACGCTCGCCGAGGTATGCCTCGATCACCCGGTCGTCCTCGAGCACGTCGCCCGTTTTCCCCTGGGCCAGCACCTTGCCCTGATGCAGGACCACGGCGCGGGTGCAGACACCCACGACCACTCGCATGACGTGCTCGATGAGCACGATCGTCACGCCCGTCGCGTTGACCGCCCGGACCACCTCCAGAGCCTCGTCGACCTCGGTTGGATTGAGCCCCGCCATGACCTCGTCGAGGAGGAGGATGATGGGCCGCATGGCCAGGGCCCGCGCCATCTCCAGGCGTTTGCGCTCGGGGATCGTGAGGCTGGTGACCAGGCTGTCGGCTCGCTTGCCGAGGCCCACCTCGGCCAGAACCTCGTCGGCAACGTCCATCGCTTGCTTTGGGCGCGTCCGAGTATCCCCCCGCCCGAACATGGCGCCCAGCGCGGTGTTCTGACGGACGGTCATCGACGGGAAGGGCTTCACCACCTGGAAGGTTCGCCCCATACCGAGGCGCGCGATCTGGAAGGCGGGTTTGCCCGAGATCTGGGCGCCGTCCAGGAGGACCGTCCCCGCGTCGAGACGGTAGACGCCGGAGATGCAATTGAGCAACGTCGTCTTACCGGCTCCGTTGGGTCCGATGAGGCCGAGGACCTCTGCCGGCTCCACCTCAAAGGTCACGTTCGAAACCGCGGCGATGCCTCCAAACTTCTTGGTCACGGCGGACAAGGAGAGAAGCGCGGTCACACGCTTGTTCGTCTGAGCGAGCTGCGCAGGTACTTGATCGACAACCGGCTCTGCCCACCGAGGAAGTCGAGGACGCCCCGAGGGACGAAGATCACGGTCACCGCGAGGAGCACCCCCAATCCCACCTGGGACCACGCCGCCAGGGCGCCTCCCGACGCGAAGGCCTGGATCAGGGCTTCCAGGGTGACCGCCCCGATCACCGGACCGAGGACGGTACCGCTGCCTCCGAGCACCGCCATCAGGATCATCTGGATGTTGTAGTCGACGGGGAAGACGTTCTCCGCGTTGATGAACACGTTCCACTGCGCAAAGATCCCTCCGGCGATCCCGGTCAGCGCCGCGGCCAGCGCGAACGCCGCGACCTTGTAGAGGGTGGTGTTGACTCCGATCACCGCGGCTGCCTCCTCGTTCTCTCGGATCGCCAGCAGCCCGTAGCCGAACCGGCTCCGGAGGACCGCCCACGAGACCAGCACCGTCAGCAGCGCGGTCGCGGCCATCAGGTAGAAGAAGAGGATGTCTGAGCGCACGATGGGCAGGAACACGCCCGTCGAGCCGCCGAGCGGTTCGATGTTGTTGACCAGCTCTCCGATCGCGACCGAAAGCCCCAGGGTGGCGATCGCGAAGTAGTGGCCGCGCAGGCGCAGTAGCGGCATTCCGACCAGAGCGGCGAATATCGCGGCCACCACCGGTGCCGCAAGGAGGGCGAAGACGAAGGGCAGCTGAGCCTTCTCGACCAGGATTGCTGTCGTGTAGGCGCCCACGCCGAAGAACGCGACGTTGCCAAACGCGGCGTAGCCGGTCATACCGCCGATGATGTTCCACGCGCCGGCCAGGACCACGAACATCGCGACGGTCGTCGCGACCCTGAACCAGAGCTTGTCGGTCAGGAGGGGCGCTCCCCAGGACTGCACCTCGTCGATCGAGGTGAGCGGCATGAGGAGCACGACGATCGCCAGCAGGGCGCCGGTGGCCAGGAGGCCACGGCGCACCATCAAGGCACGGTCAGACACCGGGCGCCGTCCCACTCAGCCGGCCCATGATTCCCCGTGGGCGGATGATGACCACCAGCACCATCAGGCCGAAGGCGATGGCATTGGAGTAGCCCGCCCCGATATGCGAGTTGCTCTGCGCCAGGATCTCGACGAGGCCGAATACCAGGCCGCCGACGACAGTCGCGCTGACCCGTCCGAGGCCGCCCAGGACGACGACGACGAAAGACGCCAGTGTGTACTGGCCGCTGGAGCCGGGGGTGATCGACTGGATCATGCTGATCAGACCACCCGCCACGCCGGCGCAGGCGGCGCCGACGGCGAAGGTGAGTGCGTACGTGTGGGCGAGGTCCACGCCCACCAGCCGGGCCGCGTCACGGTCCGCGGCAACGGCCTGGATGGCGCCACCAATGCGGGTCCGATTGAGAAACGCGGCCAGTGCCCCGGCCATCAGCAGCGCGACGGCAAGTGCCGCGAGCCGGATGAAGGGAACTGTCACGCCGCCGACCTGAAGACCGC
Source organism: Candidatus Dormiibacterota bacterium (assembly GCA_036824145.1). Taxonomy (GTDB): domain Bacteria; phylum Chloroflexota; class Dormibacteria; order DASZGP01; family DASZGP01; genus DATMMS01. Next base: position 27,078 of record DAITAT010000006.1, on the reverse strand, counting down.
TGCCGGCGTAGTGCGGGGTGACCGAGCGGAAGTCGGCCTTGAAGATGATCAGGAGGAGGTTGACCAGGACCAGGTTCAGTCCAAAGGTCAGGAGGAAGGTGAAGAGCAATGGTGCTCGGATGACCCGGTTGATGATCGTCCTCTGCAGCCCGTAGCCGATGACAAACAGGCCTGCCGCCGCCACCACCAGGCCGGCAAACGGGTCGAGCCCTGTGGTCGCGAAGAGCCACCAGGTGATGTAGGCGCCGCACAGCACGAGGGCTCCGTGGGTCAGGTTGACGATGTTCAGGACGCCCCAGACCAGGCCGAATCCCAGGGCAATCGCCGTGTAGATGCCCCCGAGGAGCAGGCCCAGGACAACCTGCTGGGCTATTCCAGACATGGCTCTCCTGGGCCTATTTTCTTTCTACCGCGAGTCCCAGGATGGAGCGGGGTAGCTCGCCTTTCCGTTGGCCACCTCGGCCGGGAAGACAGTGAAATGCTTACCGTTCTGGATCTGTTCGACGACCATCGGCTTGTAGGTGTTCACCCCGCGCGAGTCGAACTTGATCACGCCGAAGAAGGTCGTCACATTGAGGGCTGCCAGCGCGTCACGGACCTTCGCGGCGTCCAATGAGCCGGCATTCTCGAGGGCCTTCTCGAAGGCCAGGCACGCGGCTGTGGATTCGGCCACGTGGTAGTCCGGCTCTTCGGTGGTGCTGAACTTCTTCTGGTACGCGGCGACGTAGTCCTTCACCGAGAGGTAGAGGGTTGGCGAGTACTTCACCTGGGCCGACCACTGGGAGCCGTCGTATACGTAGTTGGCGTCCTTGCCCAGCGCCTGGATGAAGTCCGGCGTAGAAGGGCCGACGGAGTATGCCGCGATCTTCGCGTTCAGTTTCAGGTCCTTCGCCGACTTGTTGATGGCGATGGCCTCGGCGAGGTGGCCGGAGTTCATCAGGATGTCGGGGTTCTGGGCTTTCGCCTGGCTCAGCAGGCCGCTGACATCGGTCGAGCCAGTGGGATATTTCTGGTTGAAGACCACGTTGATGCCCTTGGTGGGCGCGTACTCAGCGACCGATTTGGCCACCTCCAACGAGAAGTTGTCGTCCGCTGAGAGCATCGCCAGCGTGGTGGGCTTGGGCTTCAGGGTCGCGGCCATGTCGATCACGCCGGTCAGGTACTTGTTGGCCGGAGACAGGACCGCGAAGGTGAACTTGTAGCCCTTGGAAAAAATCGACTGGGCCGCGCCGTTGGCCTCGACCATGGGGATGCCGTTCTTCTCAGCCACGACGGCGTCGGTCGCGGTCGCGGCGCTGCCGTAGGGCCCAAGGATGTACTGCGCCTTCTGCTCGGTGATCAGCTTCTGGACCAGGATCGCCGACTGGTCAGCCTTGCTCTGGTCATCCTGGTAGAGGATCTGGACGGGATGCTTGACTCCTTTGACCTCGATGCCGCCACGCTGGTTTATCCAATCCAGCCAGAGATCGTAACCCTGCTTGGTAAGAGCCCCCTCCTTGGCCTGCGCCCCGGTCAGCGAAACCGCGCTGCCGAAAATGATTGGATCCCCGGTCTTGGTCGATGAGCCTGAGCTGCTACCACAAGCCGCCAGAAGGCTCACGAATGCCGCGGTCGTGGTCATCAACTTGATGCGTCCCATTTAACTCCGCTCCTCCGATTCCTGGGTACTGGTCGTAACACTATGCCAGCAAAGACCCGGTCGCGCACGGTCAGCCAGAGGAATTGCAACCCGCCTGGAGCCAATCCGATGGTATCGATCGAGCCGCCCCCGGGCGATGCACGTAGGCTGATCTGCATCAGGTGATCCAACCACATTCTCAGTCGCTCTAAATAGACGAGGTTGCCATGAATCAGAACACTCCCCCAGCCCTGAGGCGCCGCATTCCCAAGGTCAAGGACCTGGCGCCGCTGATGCAGTTCAAGAAAGTAGACTTCTCCGCAACCGCGCGGCTCAAACGCGCCAGCACCATCGCTGACCTGCGGACAATTGCCAAGAGACGGACGCCGCAGGCACCCTTTGACTACACGGACGGTGCTGCGGAGGCTGAAATCACCCTCAACCGGGCCCGGCAGGCCTTTACGGACCTGGAGTTCCGCCCGGGTATTCTGCGCAACGTCGAATCTGTGGATCTGAGCACCGATGTGCTGGGTCGAACCGCCGCGATGCCCTTCGGCATCGCACCTACCGGCTTCACCCGCATGATGCACTCCGAAGGCGAGTATGCCGGCTCGCGGGCCGCCGAGGCCGCGGGCATCCCCTACACCCTATCGACAATGGGCACCGCGTCCATCGAGGACGTGGCTGCTGCAGCACCGTCGGGGCGCAACTGGTTCCAGCTCTATCTCTGGACAGACCGGGACCGGTCCATGGAGCTGATCGAGCGCGCCTCGAAAGCGGGTAACGACACCCTGATGGTCACCGTGGACACCCCTGTAGCCGGGGCCCGCCTACGCGATGTCCGCAACGGCATGACCATTCCTCCGGCCCTTACTCTCAAGACCGTACTGGACGCCTCCTACCGGCCGGGATGGTGGTTTAATTTCCTCACGACCGAGCCACTGGCCTTTGCGTCTCTCTCGCGTTACTCCGGCACCGTAGCCGACCTGGTCGACTCAATGTTCGACCCGACCCTGACCTTCGATGACCTGGACTGGCTGCGTGGAACATGGAAGGGCAGGCTGGTGGTCAAGGGCATCCAGACGGTGGACGACGCCAAGAGCGTCGTGGACCACGGAGCGGACGGTATCGTGATTTCCAACCACGGCGGCCGCCAGCTGGACCGCGCACCCGTTCCCCTGCACCTGCTCCCGGAAATCGCCTCGGCGCTCAAGGGGAAGACGTGCATCATGCTGGACACCGGCATCATGAGCGGCGGAGACATCATCGCCGCCCTGGCGCTCGGTGCGGACTTCACGCTGGTCGGCCGTGCCTACCTGTACGGGCTGATGGCGGGCGGCCGGCGCGGCGTGGACCGCAGCATCGAGATCCTGCGCGGAGAGATGACCCGAACCATGAAATTGCTGGGCGTCAACAGGATCGCGGACCTCAACCCCGACCACGTTCGCCAACCCAACAAATAACCTCGCTGTCTAGCCTGCACTCGGGCATGACGGGGATCGATCAGGGTTTCTTAGCCCACACAATCCCTGCGGCCAGCTGCCGCAGCAGCATCGCGGCGTCGCGGCAGCAGCGGCTGAGGTCAGGCTCCAGGTCGGTAAGGGCGTAGGTCGCCGCGAAGCCAGCCTGGATGGCCTCCTCCGGCGACAGATCCACCCTTCCCGCCAGGACCACGACGGGAACGCCGGCCGCCGCCGCCGCGCGAGTTACCCCCATCACCGCCTTGCCGCGCAGGCTCTGTACATCGAGAGCGCCCTCCCCAGTGACCACCAGCGAAGCCCCCTCGAGCGCCTCGCGGAACCCGACCAGGTCGAGCAGGAGAGAGATGCCGGAGCGCGGCGTTGCCTTGAGGAACGCCATCGCGCCGGCGCCAAGCCCCCCGGCCGCCCCGGCACCGGGCACCGCGCTGATGTCGACCCCAACGGCCCGCGTGAGCACCTCCGCGTAGTGCCGCAACGCCGCGTCCAGGACCTTGACGTCCTCCGGAGTTGCCCCCTTCTGGGGACCGTAAATGTAGGCCGCGCCGTCCGGACCGCAGAGGGGGTTGTCAACGTCGATCGCCACCGTCACCCTCACGCTCGCCAGGCGTGGGTCAAGCTTGTCGATGTCGATCCTGGACAGGCCGGCGAGCGCAGCTCCCCCGGGCGGCAATTCGGTGCCATCGGCGGCGAGGAAGCGCGCCCCGAGCGCCCGCGCCATGCCGCTTCCCCCGTCGGTGGTGGCGCTACCGCCGATCCCCAGAACCACCTCCCGAGCACCGCGGTCCAACGCCGCCCGGACCAGCTCGCCGGTGCCGAATGTCGAGGCGGTCAAAGGAGCCGGCCGCCCGCCCGGCAAACGCTGCATCCCGGAGGCCTGCGCCATCTCCACTATGACGGTGTCCCCACGAAGCGCGATTGCGGCCTCCACCGGCTCGCCAGTCGGCCCGGCGACCTCGAGCTTCACCCGCTCGTACCCCGCCGCCACCGCGGCGTCGACTGTCCCGTCGCCGCCGTCGGCAATGGGCAAGATACGCGCCTGGGCCCCCGGCTGGCCTTCACGCAGCCCGGCCGCGATCGCGGTCGCGGCCTCGAGCGCGGTGAGGCTGCCTTTGAACTTGTCCGGGGCGACGACCACCAACACGGGCGCCGGCTACGGCACCACAGGGATGACTCCCGGCACCAGGTAAGCCTGGATCATGGCCAAGACCCCGACCAGGGCGGTTAGGATCAGGCTGTAGCCGATGACCCTGCGGAAGATCGCCCCTTCCGCGCCCACCTTGTTGACTCCGGCCGCGCCCACCGACAGGTTTTGCGGGCTGATCATTTTGCCCATCACCCCGCCCGAGGAGTTGGTCGCCGCCGCCAGCACCGGGTTAATGTGCTGCAGCTTGGCGGTAAGCGCCTGCATCGGCCCAAAGAGGGTGTTAGACGAGGTGTCGCTTCCGGTGAGGAAGACACCCAGCATGCCGATGAACGCTGAGAAGAATGGGAACATCACCCCGGTCTTGGCCATCAGGATTGCCAGCGTCGAAGTCATTCCCGAGTAGTTCATCACCTGGGCGATGCCTAGGATCAAGGCAATCGTGATGATCGGTAGTCGGAGCTGACGCAAAGTTTGCCCGTAGACAACAAAGAATGTCTTCAGCGGCGTCTTCCACCCGAGCGCCCGCATGAATAGAAAGGCGAGCACCCCAGCGTAAAGGACGAGGCTGCCGGCCGCCGCCAGGAAGTCCCAGTTGTAGATCAGGTCGTAGGCGCCCTCTTTGGCGACGATCGGCTTTTCGCGGAAGATGAGTGACTTCGGAGCGCCCTTGACCAGCTCGTAGCTGCCCGGCCAGAAGAAGTTCCAAACCGGGAACTTGAAGGCCTGACGGTCCTTGACCGGGCTTGGACCGATCCAGGGCTTGGGGCAGAGCTTGAACGCGATCGAGCCGCATTTCAGATCGGAAGTGATGTTCGCAGGCGTTCCCAGGGCGGTCTTGACGTCCCCGGGCGGGCTACCACTGAAGAAGGGCAGACTTCCCATCTGCCCGACGAGGATGACCAGGACCAGCAGGACGTAGATGAAGAACGCCCGCCACACGCGACCGGACCGATCCGCCGGCTCCGCCGCCGGGGGCTGCTCCTCGAGCGTGGGCATCGCGCCAGTGGTCGTTACCCCATCGCCGACCGGGGGCGACGCCCCCACCCCCAGCGTTGCCTCCGCGGGCGCGAACCCCCAGATCTCGCGGGGCCGCCAGACGCGGAGCAGGGCTGCCAGCGCACCCATCGAAGCAAGCGCAGCCAGGATATCGGTGAGCTCCGGCCCGAGGAAGTTGGACACCAGGAACTGCACCGACGCGAACGCAACGCCGGTGACCAGTACCGCCGGCAAGACCTCGCGCATCCGCCGCCAGCCAGCCAGTACCACAATCAGGTATGCGGGGATGATCACGGAGAAGACCGGCAGTTGGCGCCCGACCATGGAGGAGAGAGCGTGCGTGACGACGTTGGTGTCCTGGGTCCCGTGACCGATGATTCCCGCCGTCAGCCCCCCCAGGGTCGTGATCGGGATGCCGATCGACCCGAAGGCGACCGGCGCGGTGTTGGCCAGTAGGGCCAGGACCGCCGCGCTTACCGGCTCGAAGCCGAGGGCGGCCAGGATCGAGGCGGTGATCGCGACCGGAGCCCCGAACCCGGCGATGCCCTCCAACAACGCGCCGAAACTAAACGCCACCAGCAGCGCCTGCAATCGTCGGTCGGCGGTGAGCCGGGTCAGCGAACGCCGGATGACATCGAAATCGCCGCTGGCAACGGTGAGGTTGTGAAAGAAGACGGCGTTGAGGACGATCCAGGAGATTGGCCACAGCCCGAAGGCCATACCCTCAGTGGTGGCCGACAGGGACAGCCCCAGCGGCATCTTCCACCCCACCACGGCGAGGATCACGCACGACAGCACCGCCGCCAGCGCGGCCTGCCAGGCTGGCCGGCGCAAGACCGCCAGCAAGGTGAACAGGATGTACAGCGGGATGCCCGCCACCACGGCCGACAGGACGAGGTTGTCACCAATCGGCTGGTAGGCCGGGTGGAACGCTAGAAGCACGTCTCCTCTCCTTCGACAGATTTATTTGGGCGGTTCGGCTATCTCACTAACGGGTAGGGTGCATCGGGTCGACGCCACGGATGGAGGCGTCGACCAGCTCGATGGGGTGGAAAAGGGGAACGCCCTCGCCCAGATATCGGCGGATCTGTAGCAGGCAGCCGGCATTTGCAGTGGCGACCGCGTCGGGCTTCACGGTCGCGATGCCTGCCGCCTTGCGCCGTCCCAGTTCGGCGGCGGCCTCCGGCTCGACGAGGTTGTAGATCCCGGCCGATCCACAGCAGATCTCGGCATCGGGGGTGTCCACCACTTCGAGTCCAGGGATGGCGCGCAGCAACTCGCGGGGCTGGATGCGCACCCCTTGTGCATGGGCGAGATGGCAAGCGTCGTGGTAGGCCACGCGGGCGCCGATGGGGTGGCGCGCGGCCCTCGGTTCCAGGTCTGCCAGCAGCTCAGAGACGTCGCGGACCCGAGATGTGAAGTCCTTCGCCTTGTCTGCGTATGCCGGGTCATCGCTGAGCAATTCGGCGTACGCCTTCATCGAGGAGCCGCAGCCGGCGACGTTGACGACGATGGTATCGACGTCAGCCTCACCGAAGACGTCGATCAGGGCGCGGGCGCGGTCCAGGGCCTCGGCCTCACGCCCGGCGTGAAGGAGAAGAGCGCCGCAGCAACCCTGCGCCCTCGGCGCGACCACGTCGCATCCCTCGGCCGCCAGCACTCGGACGGTGGCGGCGTTGACATCGCCGAAGACTACGCGCTGGACACAGCCGGTAAGCAGGCCCACGCGACGCCTAGGCGGACCAATCGCGGAGGTGTGACTCGGGGTTCGGGCCCACAGCGCGCGCAGGGCGAGCGGCGGGAGGAGCGCCTCGAGGGCTCGCAGCCGGGGGGGCAGGCGGCCCAGCAGCCCGACACGCCGGGCCAGGGCGCGAAGCCCTATCTTCTGGTACACGGCCCCCAGGGTCGCGGCCACTCGGAGCCGACCGGGGTGGGGGAAAAGGCCAAAGACCAGGGCTCGGAAGGCGCGGTCACCCGGCCGTCGCTTGAAGTTGCGCTCCACCTGCGGCCTCACGGCTTCGAGCAGCCGGTCGTACTGGACGCCCGACGGGCAGGCGGTGACGCAGGCCATGCATCCGAGGCAGGCGTCGAAATGCCGGGCGAAGGTGGCATCGATCCCGGTCGCGCCCTCCCGCGCCAGCTGCATCAGATAGACACGGCCGCGCGGCGAGTCCATCTCCTCACCCCAGAGCGCGTAGGTGGGGCAGGTTGGTAGGCAGAAGCCGCAATGCACGCAGTCCTCGATGAGGCCTTCGGCCGGTGGTCGGTGAGCGTCGAAAGCGCTCACTTGCGCGCCCTGCGTCATCGATTCGGCCGGCTCGCCCATCACTGGTGGCAGACCGGGCTCAGCCGCCGTCGACACCCCCCTGAATCGCCCCCCAAACGCCTCATCGTGAAAGGCTTCCCCCCTTGAGCGGTGGCATCATCACAGCGATCATTTCCGCCTCGTAGATGTGCTTGTAAGTGGCGCCCGTCCCGCGCCCCCTCCCCGCAGGCAGGGATGCGGCGTTTCATCCGGGGTGGCATCATATCACCGAGTTTCTCATTATGTGTAGACCTGTTCCTCCGCATCGTGGAAGGAGTGCAAAAGACATAAGGTGGGTGCGTGATTTCCGGCGGTGACAAGCTGCAGCGCGATTTCCTGACCAAGATCGAGGCAGCCATCGGACCTGCGGGGCTGATCGTCGACCCAGCTGAGCTCCGGACTTACGAGTGTGACGGGCTCGCCAGCTACCGGGTCGTGCCGGGCCTGGTGGTGCTCCCGACGACGGTGGAGCAGGTGGCCGCGGTCGTCTGCCTCTGCCATGAACATGAGGTGCCATTCGTCGCGCGCGGCTCGGGGACCGGCCTGTCGGGTGGCGCGCTGCCCGTGTCGGATGGGGTCTTGATCGTCCTGACCCGGATGCGGCGAATCATCTCGATAGACGCGGTCAACCGTCGCGCGGTCCTCGAGCCCGGGGTGACCAACCTGGAGATCTCGAAGGCCGTTTCTCAACACGGCCTTTACTACGCGCCAGACCCCTCCAGCCAGGTCGTGTGCTCAATCGGCGGCAACGTGGCGGAGAACTCGGGCGGTGCGCACTGCCTCAAGTACGGGTTCACCACCAACCACATCCTGGCGCTGCAGGTGGTCCTGCCTGACGGCTCGGTGGTGGAGCTGGGAGGCGAGGGGGCTGACCCGGCCGGATTCGACCTCCGCGGGGTGTTCATCGGCTCGGAGGGCACACTGGGGATCGCAACTCGTATCACCGTGCGCTTGCTGCCGAAGCCGGAGGGGGTTCGCACAATGGTGGCCGACTTCCGGAGCCCGGCTGAGGCTGGCGAGGCGGTGAGCGATATCGTCGCGGCCGGAATCGTGCCGGCGGCGGTCGAGATGATGGACAACCTGGCCATCGCCGCCTGCGAGGAAGCCACCCATGCCGGCTACTCGCTTGATGCCGGGGCAGCACTCATCATCGAGGTCGACGGCCCCGAAAGCGAGTGTGATGACGGCTTCGCCGCCGTTGGGCGCGTGTGCCAAGAGCGTGGCGCGACCAAGATCCGAGTCGCGGCGGATGCCCAAGAGCGGGCGCTCATCTGGCAGGGCCGCAAGTCGGCGTTCGCTGCGGTTGGCCGAATCACCCCCGACTACTTCGTCCAGGACGGCGTCATCCCGCGTACCAAGCTGGCGGAGGTGCTCGACCGGATCGAGCAGATGGCCGAGGCGGCGGGCCTCCGGGTGGCAAACGTTTTCCACGCCGGAGATGGCAACCTCCATCCCCTGGTCCTCTACGACCGACGCAAGGGCGAGGCGGAGGCGGCCGAACAGCTCGCGACGCGCATCATCGAGGTCTGCGTCGAGAACGGGGGTTCGATCACCGGCGAGCACGGGGTGGGGGTGGACAAGGCCTGCTCCATGCCCAAGATGTTCACGGCAGACGACCTCGCGACGATGGCCCGCGCGCGTGCGGCCTTTGATCCTCAGAACATCTGCAACCCAGGCAAGGTCTTCCCGACGCCGCGCCTGTGCGGCGAAGCAAGCGGGCCGTACCAGCCTCATCCGCTGGAGATCGCCGGCGTGGCGAGCCGCTTCTGAACAGCTCGGGTTTGGCTGCAGCGCGAGCCCGGACCGCCCGTCCGGATTCGGTTGATGCGGCCGCCGAGCTGCTCCGCGCGGCTGCTCTCGAGGAGGCGGCGCTGCTGTTCCGTGGCAGCGGTTCAAAGCTCGACTGGGGCGCGCCGCCATCCTCTGTCGACCTGGTAGCCGACTCGTCCGACCTCAACCGGATCCTCGCCCACGACGCTGCTGACATGACCGTAGCGGTCGAGGCCGGTGTTCCCGTTGCCGACCTCCAGAATCTCCTCGCCAGCACGGGCCAGTGGCTCGGCGTCGACCCGGCGAGCGCGGGGCCAGGGGCGACTGTCGGCGGATTGGTCGCCACCGCCGACTCCGGCCCGCGCCGCCTCAAGTACGGAGCCGTGCGCGACCTGGTGATCGGGATGACCGTGGTCCTCGCCGACGGGACGGTGGCGCACTCCGGGGGCAGGGTCATCAAGAACGTGGCTGGCTACGACCTGGCCAGGCTCTTCACCGGCTCACTGGGGGCGTTGGGGATGATCGCTGAGGTCATCTTTCGGCTGCACCCTCGCCCGATAGTGAGCCGTACGGTCAAGCTCCAGCGGGGTGCCGAAGACGCCTTCCCCCTGTCGATGGAGGTTTGCGGGGGCGCGATCGAGCCGACCGCAGTCGAGTGGGACAACGGCGAACTGCTGGTGCGGATCGAGGGGCAGCCAGAGCCGGTGGACTCCCAGGTCACGACAATGCTGCGCCGAGTGGGGGGCACTGGCGCTGGCGTTGAGGTCCTTGACGGCGCTGGTGAGGCCGAGGCGTGGGAAGGTGTTCGACGCCACCTCGATGGAAAACCTGGCCAGACCGTTGTGCGGGCCGGCACACTTCCAAGCCGGCTCCCGGACGTACTGAAGGCACTAAGGGAGTCCGCCGCAGGGGCTGGGGTCGAGGCAACGATGTGCAGCTCGGTTGTCCTCGGCATTCATACCGCAGTTCTGTCTGGCGGCTCGGCTGCCGAGCACGCCGCCTGTCTTGACGACTGGCGCGGACGCCTGGGGTCGCCCACCGAGGCCTCCGTAAGCGTTCGTCGCCGACTCGAAGGCCTGGCGGAGGTCGCCGACCTCTGGGGTCCGCCCTCTAGTTCGGTCCAACTGATGCGCCGCGTCAAGCAGCAGTTCGACCCCCATGACCGCTGCGCCCGCGGTCGCTTCTCGCCGTGGTTCTGACACGTCG
>DAITAT010000006.1:8460-16458 GCA_036824145.1 Candidatus Dormiibacterota bacterium | reverse complement strand
ACCCGTGAGGCCTTGCTGGCGCGCCGAGCGGACGCACAGGCAGCGATCGCCGCAGGTGGCAGCCTGGATTTCGCCACTGAGACGCGGGGGGTGCGCGATGCCGATTGGCACGTCGCCGAGGCACCCGCCGACCTGCGCAATCGGCGCGTCGAGATAACCGGGCCGACCGAGCGCAAGATGCTGATCAATGCGCTGAACTCGGGCGCATCATCCTTCATGGCGGACTTCGAGGACGCCAACGCCCCCACCTGGGCGAACATGGTGACGGGCCAACTCAACCTCCTCGAAGCGATCCAAGGCACCATCCGGCTAGCGACCGAAGACGGTAAGGACTACCGTCTCAACGAGCGAGTCGCGACGCTGCTCGTTCGCCCCCGCGGCTGGCACCTGGTCGAGAAGCACCTGCTCGTTGATGGTGCCCCGATCTCCGGCAGCCTTTTCGATTTCGGTCTGTACATGTTGCACAACGCCAAGAGGCTGGTCGACCGCGGCACGGGACCCTACTTCTACCTCCCCAAGCTGGAGAGCCACCTCGAGGCGCGTTTGTGGAACGAAGTCTTCGACTTTGCCGAGGACTCGCTTTCGCTTCCGCGTGGAACCGTGCGAGCGACGGTCCTCATCGAAACGCTTCCGGCGGCCTTCCAGATGGACGAGATCCTGTACGAACTCCGGGAGCATTCTGCCGGGCTCAATGCCGGCAGGTGGGACTACATCTTCAGCACAATCAAGACTTTTCGTGACCGCCCTGACTTCGTCCTCCCGGACCGACAGAAGGTCACGATGACGGTGCCGTTTATGCGGGCCTACGCCGAGCTACTGGTGCGCACGTGCCACCGTCGCGGCGCTCACGCGATTGGGGGCATGGCCGCATTCATCCCCAGCCGCAAGGACCCTGACGTCACCGCAGCGGCGCTGACCGCCGTACGCGCCGACAAGCAGCGCGAGGCCCGCGCCGGCTTCGACGGCACCTGGGTCGCGCATCCCGACCTGGTCGCGGTGGCGATGAAGGAGTTCGACGACGTCCTGGGCGACCGGCCGAACCAACTCGATCGCTTGCGTGAAGATGTCGCCGCGACCGCGGACCAACTCCTTGACGTCGCCTCCGCCGGACATGAGATCACCGACGCGGGTCTGCGCAACAACGTCAGCGTCGGACTGCGCTACCTGACGTCGTGGCTCGGCGGAAACGGCGCGGCGGCGATCTTCAACATGATGGAGGATGCAGCCACCGCCGAGATCTCCCGGGCCCAGATCTGGCAGTGGCTGCGCCACAGCGCGCGAATGGTTGACGGCACGCCGGTCACACGAGCCCAGGTCGACCGGGTGGAGGCCGAGGAGGCCCAGAGATTCCTCGCCGAACTTGCCCCGGACTCCGTCGCCGCCAAGCAGCTGCCAAGAGCGCGCGAATTGTTCCGCGAGGTCGCCCGAGCTGATGAGTTCGTTGAATTCATGACCATCCCGGCATACGAACTGCTGGACTGAGTGCGGCCTGCCGTTGCCCGGCCGCCGCTCCCGGCTGCTGCGCATCTGGTCGGAATAGTAGGCGCTGACTAGTCCTCCCAGACGGGTTCGCCGACCACCGGCACCGCTGAGTTGAAGGGGGCAAATCCATGTCCAACTCGCCCGAGCAGGTGGTTGCTATACTGGTCCGCTCGTCACCTGCCCATGATCCCGCCAGCATCACCACCTACCAAGGAGAAGTCATGAGTGAAACCCCGACACCCACAGAGACACCCACCGAGGCACCCCCCGCAGAGGCACCCGCCGCCGCACCCCCAGAGGCACCCACCGCGGCACCTACAGAGGCACCCGCAGAGGAGCCGACCACCGAGGAGCCTGCCGAGGAGTAGCCCACCGAAGGCGCATGACAGGGGAATAAAGACGACGCAACTCGTACTTGGCGAACAGGCTGGAGAGGCGGTTGGTCGTCTTTATCTCTCTTTCTTTGCCCGGACTTAATTGCGAAGAACGAACACCTGTGCCGGTAGGCCGGTTACTTCTGGCGGCGGAGACGGGCGCCTGACTGTAAGCGCCTCGAGGGCGCGGGAGCGCCGGCTCGCAGTCCGCGTGCCTTTAGAGCAGGCTCTCCACGTGGCGGATGTCGCCACAGGTGACCCCAATGGCGGCGTGATGCTTGCGCACCGCCTCCTCGTCGGGAGCCTCCAACAGGCAGTAGACCTGCCCTTCATGGTTGTGGTAGAGCTCGATCTGCCGCACTCCGAACTCGTCCTTCGTGCCAGCGCGCGTGCCCTCCGCAATTGACGCGATCGCCTCTGGCGGCAGCTTTAGGTCATCGTGGAAGTCCATGAACTTGGGCATTCTTCTCCTCGTCTGTGAAAAGGCGGGGGACGTCGCCGCCCCTGCTGACTTCCGCCACGATACACCCATTTGTCGACCGGGTTGAGCACAAGCCCGGGCGATCAGCGCCTGCAGGCTGGCGACCGGACGACGCATGTGGGACACTGCCTGCGTGCCAAAGCGTGCTCCCGTGGTCTGGGCCCTGCTGCTCCTCCTGGTCCCTACCCTGGCCGGCGGTTGCGGCTTGCCGGGCGCGGCCAACGAGCACGAGCGCCAGGTCCTGGTGGACTACCACTTTGACCAGTACGCGGCCGTCTTTGCGGCGTACTTCCCAAAGCAGGTCAGCGTGCACCCCGGTGACACCGTCGTCTTCAAGCAGAGCTGGACTGGGGAGCCGCACACGGTGACGATGGGCACCGCGGTGGACGAGGTTTACAGCGTGATTTGGAAATACCTCAAGGACGGGCCGCCGTTCCCGGAGAAACCGCCCGACGACCCGGCGGCCGGCGCCGCGCTCAACAAGCTGAGTGCCCTGCCCTCGGCCCAATCCCAGTCCAGTTCCGGGTTCGGGCAGCAGGGCGCGCAACCCTGCTACGTCGAGAGCGGCAAGCTGCCCGATCCCGGGGAGAAGCCCTGCCCCAACCGCACCCTCAAGGCCTTCAACGGGCGCCAGGTCTTCTACAACAGCGGCATCATCCCCTACCAGGGAGACCAGGGCAACACCTACCGCTTGGCCATCGCCGCTGACGCCGCCCCCGGCACCCACTACTACCTCTGCCTGATCCACGGGCCACTGATGTCGGGCGCGGTCACGATCGCCCCCGCCGGCCAGTCCATCCCCTCCCAGGCAGACGTTAACGCCGAGGCGCAGAAGCAGGTCAAGAAGATGAGCGACCCGTTCCTGAAGGCGTTGAAAGATGCCCAGGCTGGCGGCGGCGCGCAGGGCAACCTTGCCGGCGTGCAGACCCCGGCGACCATCGACGGCTCGCTGACCGAGTTCGTGCCCCGCACCATCAAGGTGAAGGCCCGGCAGAAGGTGACCTGGCGCATCGTTGGTGACTTTCACACCGTCAGCTTCGACGTGCCCAAGTACCTGCCCGAGATCACCATCGCCAAGGACGGCGCCGTGTCGTACACGAAGGAGACGAGCGACGCCGTCGGCGGGCCTGGTTTCCCAGCGCCCTCCGGCTCCGGCGGTCCTAGCTCCGGCCCGCCGCCCCCGTCCCCGCCGGTCCACCTGGACGCCGGGAATTACGACGGCAGCCACTTCCTCTCCTCGGGCCTGGGCGGGCCGACGGACCCCACCCAGGAGGTGACATACAGCGTCACCTTCACCAAGCCGGGCACCTACAAGTACGCTTGCCTGGTCCATCCCCAGATGGTGGGAGAGGTGGTCGTCCAGTAGAGCCCGCGTCCCTCGACCGACGAGATGCGAAATGATTGAGATGAATGCTCGCAGCCCGGGCCGCTGGAGCCGTGGCGACCTGGCCTTCGCGGCCGGTTTCCTCGCGTACCTGGCGGTCATGGTGGCCCTGCTGGGGGCCGGGCTGCTGGTCTACGTCGCCTCCTCGAACCCGGATTTCCACAGCTGGCTGCACACCATCGGCTTCGCCGCCGAGACGCCGATCGATCGGCTCGCCCTGGGCATCGCCGGGGCCTCCCATCTGCCCCAGTCACTGAGCGGGATCGCCATCGACTACGGGTTCAGCCTCTTCAATATTGCGCTCGCCCTCCAGCTCCTCCGCCTGCGCCCGCGCAACCGCACCGCCCGGCTGCTGGCGGTCGGGATGATTGGCACCGCCGCGGTATTCAACCTGCAGGCGTACAGCGTCTACGAGGCGATGCCGGCGGGTGGCTTCGAAACCGGCCTCAACCTGGTCCTCCAGTTCAGCGCCACTCTGGCTTACTTCTTCGCCCTGCTGACATTCCCCGACGGCGACCTCATCCCGCGCTGGCCGCGTGTGTCCCTGGTGCTCCTGTACGCCGCAGCAATCGCGGCCTCCGCCTGGGGGTCCTATATCCTGCAGGACTCCCACCGGGCCTCTGTGATCATCCTCTTCGGGCTCCAGGCTCCCGTCACCGCGGTATTTGCACAAGGCTACCGCCTGAGGCGCTCGCAGTCCCAGGCGCAGCGGCAGCAGGCGCGGCTGCTCTTCTGGGCGATGACCCCAGCCCTTCTCCTCGGCGTCGGGGTCACCGCGCTTGGGCTCGGCGATGTCCTCTTCCCGCAGCTGCAGGGGCGGACGCTGCGGGAGCTGCCGGTGACCACCTTCCGGATCTTTCAGCCCGTCTTCACGATCATCCCGCTGGCCCTGGTTGCCGGCATCGTCCGCTACCGACTCTGGGACGTCGACAGGCTCATCAGCCGGACCCTGGTGTACGGAGCGCTGGCGGCGTTCGTCAGTCTGCTGTACATCGGCGTGGTCGTTGGCATCGGCACCCTGATCGGATCGCAGGGCCGAAACGAGGGCCTCTCGATCGCGGCCACGGGGATCGCGGCGCTGGCCTTCAATCCTCTGCGCGACCGCTTCCAGCACGTCGCCAACCGCCTCGTGTACGGGCGCCGGGCCAGCCCCTATGAGGTGCTCTCGGAGTTATCGGACCGGCTGGCCGAGGCCCCGGGGACCGAGGACCTGCTGCTGCGCATGGTCAAGGTCCTCGCCGAGGGCACCGGGGCGCGCGCCGCCGAGGTTTGGATCCGGGTGGGTGGCGAGCTGCGCTGTAATGCCGCCTGGCCGGCCGGAAATCCACCCGACGACGTTCTCAGGCTTGCGCCCGCCGCCGAGGATCTCCCGGTCTTCCCCGGTAACCGCGTGGCGGTTCCGGTGCGCCACCGGGGCGAGGTGCTGGGCGCACTGACGGTGTCCAAACCTGAGGGTGAGGCACTGACCGCGACCGAGGAGAAGCTGCTCCAGGACCTGGCGTCGCAGGCCGGGCTGGTGCTACGCAACGTCGGCCTCACCGCTGAGCTGGTGGCCCGGCTGGAGGACCTGCGGGCATCCCGGCAACGCATCGTCGCCGCCGGCAACGAGGCCCGCAAGCGACTCGAGCGCGACATCCATGACGGCGCCCAGCAGCAGCTGGTGGCGCTGATGATTCGGCTCAACCTGGCCGAACGGCTGGCCGCCAAGGAGGCGCCGAAGGTGGCTGAGATGATCGCGCAGCTGAAAACGGAAACCCAGGAGGCGCTGGAGACGCTGCGCGACCTGGCCCGGGGAATCTATCCACCGCTACTGGCAAGCAACGGCCTGGTGGTGGCGCTCGACGGCCATGCGCAGAAGGTGCAGGTGCCGGCGGAGCTGAGGGCTGTGGATGTCGGCCGCTACGACGAGGAAACCGAGGCCGCGGTGTATTTCTGCTGCCTGGAGGCGCTGCAGAACGTGGTCAAGTCTGCCCAGGCGTCGCGGGTGTGGGTGCGGTTGGAGGGCAGCCCCGGCAGTCTCTTCTTCCAGGTCGAGGATGACGGCCGGGGCTTCGACATGAGCAGCGTGGAGCGCGGCGCCGGCCTGCAGAACATGATCGACCGGGTCGAGGCCCTGGGCGGGACGCTGGAGCTGGTCTCGGCTCCAGGCGAGGGAACCCGGGTCAGCGGCACTCTTCCCGCCGAGCCACGGGCCGAGGCCCCGCGGGCCGCGACCGCATAGGTGCTGGGCGGACGCCCGCAGTCCTGCCCGGGACAGGCCCTCTGGCCCTAGTCGCCCAGGGCGGCGACACCACACGATTGAAGGTGGCCGTAGCATCGCCGCAGCCGCCACCCGGAGGTATCACCATGCCTGACCCGATCCCCAGCAGTCTCCCGCGCCTGATCCAGGGCGGGATGGGCGTGGGCGTCTCGAGCTGGCGACTGGCCCGCGCCGTCGCCTCTCGCGGCCACCTCGGGGTGGTCTCCGGAACCGCGATCGACGCCGTCTTCGTCCGCCGCCTTCAGGATGGCGACCCCGGTGGCCATCTTCGTCGCGCGATGGCTCGTTTCCCAGTTCCCGCCATCGCGGAGGACGTGCTGGAGCGCCACTTCCGCTCCGGCGGCCGCGCCGTTGGGCAGCCGTATCGGCGCCTGCCCATGCATACGCACCGCTCGCCCCAATCGCGACTCGACGTGTGCGTCCTGAGTGCCTTTGTCGAGGTGAGCCTCGCCAAGGAGGGGCACGGCAACCCCGTCGGCATCAACCTGTTGACAAAGGTGCAACTTCCCAATCTCGCTACCCTGTACGGGGCCATCCTGGCCGGCGTCGACTACGTCCTGATGGGCGCCGGCATCCCCCGCGAGATCCCCGGAGCACTCGACGCGTTGAGCCAGGGCCGCGCCGCATCGCTGCGTTTCGACGTCACCGGGGCCGACGCTTCACATCCTGCTCCCCTACTGACCTTCGACCCCGCTTGCTACGGGCTCCGTGACGAGCTGCGCCGACCCTCCTTTCTGGCAATCGTTGCCTCGGACACCCTCGCGACGATGCTCGCCCGTAAGTCGAACAGCGCCGTCGCCGGCTTCGTCGTCGAGGGTTGGCGCGCTGGCGGACACAACGCGCCACCGCGCGGCACGCCGACGTTCGACGCGCTTGGGCAGCCGGTGTACGGCGAACGCGATGCCGTCGACCTGGAGGCGATGCGCCGTCTCGAGCAGCCCTTCTGGCTCGCCGGCGGGACCACGTCCAGCAAGCATGTCCAGGACGCCCTCGACGCCGGAGCTGCCGGTGTCCAGGTGGGCACCCTCTTCGCCTTCTGCCGCGAGTCGGGCATGGACGGCTGGCTGCGCCGTGCCGTGATCGCGCAGGTCCGCGCCGGAACGGCCGAGGTGCGCACCGACCCGCGCGCGTCATCGACAGGCTATCCGTTCAAGGTCGCTTCAGTACCTGGCACGAACTCGGAGGCAGAAGCATATGCGATGCGCAACCGCGTCTGTGACCACGGCTACTTGCGCGAGGCGTACATACGCGGCGACCGCAGCATCGGCTACCGCTGCGCCGCCGAGCCCGTGGACCAGTATGTCGCCAAGGGCGGAAGAGTTGAGGACACCGTCGGCCGCAAGTGCCTCTGCAACGGATTGCTCGCCACCATCGGCCTGGGACAAATCCAGAAAGACGGAAACACGGAGCTGCCTCTCGTCACGAGCGGCGATGAAATCGATGCCATCGGCAAGTTGTTGCGCGATGAAACCGGTGATTACTCTGCCGCCGACGTCATCGACTACCTCCTCCCAAGCGACACGGACCCGGCCGCGCCGGGCCTGCGCGGACATGCCCCGGTCGAGCGGAAGGTCACCCAGAAGGTTTGAAGGATGCGGGCGCAAGCTCGCAGGACCTTGGCGGCCCCGGGACCTCGACCCGCGGTGGTCGGGTTCTCTAGCTTCGCCCGATCAAGCCGATCATGTTTCCGTCGTCGTCCTTGAACCAGGCCCCCTTCCCGGCGCCCTCGAGGGTGGCGATGCCGTTCTCGGTCTTTAGGCCGGGCATGTCGTACTCCTCGAAGGCGACACCCTTCGCCCTCAGGTCGGCGACCTCGGACTCGACGTCATTGACCTCTAGGCCAAGCTGGGTGTGCCCGCCGCGAGTCGGGTTGGGGGTCGGGTAGACACTGAAGCCGGTGCCGCCGCCCAGAACATAGTCAACTCCACCCGGGCTCTCGTTGGTCGGCGACAGGCCGAGCTTGGCCCAGAAACCTTTCGCTCTCTCGAGATCCGCCGCCGGCAGGGTCGCGTGCGCT
>DAITAT010000006.1:0-8360 GCA_036824145.1 Candidatus Dormiibacterota bacterium | reverse complement strand
GACACCAGTTGCTGGATCACCGGGATAATTCGGTCGTGACGAAACCCATTCGGGTGGCCGTGATCGGCTACGGCCTGTCGGGGGCCGTCTTCCACGTTCCCTTGGTCACGTCGACGCCGGAGATGGAGCTGGTATCAGTGGTGACCGGTGACCCGGGGCGCCAGGCCCGCGTGCGCGTGGCCGTCCCGGGGGTCCGGGTCGTCGACAACACCGACCAGCTCTGGGCGGCAGGCGCGGACCACGACCTCGTCGTCATCGCCACGCCGACGGGCACACACCTGGCAGTCGGTCTCGCGGCGATTGAAGCGGGACTGCCGATGGTTGTCGACAAGCCGATGGCGACCACTGCCGCTGATTCACGAACATTGGCCACGGCCGCGGCAGCGCGAGGGCTCTGGCTCAGCGTGTTTCACAACCGCCGTTGGGACGGCGAGACGCTGACGATTCAACGCCTCCTGTCTGACCGCGCGCTGGGGGCGGTCACCCGCTTCGAGTCGCGGTTCGAGCGCTGGCGGCCGGAGCCACACCCCGCCGCCTGGCGCGATCGCACCGGCACCGAGGACGGCGGCGGAATCCTGCTGGACCTTGGCAGCCACCTCGTCGACCAGGCGACATACCTGTTCGGCCGCCCACTCAGCGTGTACGCCGAGGTCGAACGCCGGCGCCCGGGCGGCCAGGGCGACGACGACGTCTTCATCGCGCTGGAGCACGCGGACGCGGTGCGCAGCCACCTCTGGGCCAGCGCCGTCGCCGCCAACCTGGGGCCCAGCGTGCGAGTGCTCGGCCTGGCGGGCGCGTACGTCAAGGAGGGGCTCGACATCCAGGAGGAGGCGCTGCGCAGCGGCGCACGGCCGGGCCGACCCGACTGGGGCCGTGAGGCGCCGGACCTGTGGGGGCGGCTGTGGACCGGGGGCGACAGCGGGCCGGTCGAGACGGTGCCCGGCGATTGGCCTGCCTACTACGTCGGGGTGGTCGAATCCCTCCGGTCGGGTACCCCGCCGCCGGTCACGGCCGATGACGGCATCGCTGTGCTCGAGGTCCTGGACGCCGCGCGCGAGAGCGCCCGGCGCCGCCAGGTCATCGCGATCCCCAGCGTCAGCATCGCCAGCGCGAACCCCGCCGACACGTAGTCCTGGTCGAGGCCCGGGTCCCTCGCGCGCTTCAGATTTTAGGCGCGACCGGCGGACTGCCTTCCCTGGCGGGCCACGGCGTCGACGGTGACGGCTGCGAGCAGGACGCCGCCGGTGACCATGAATTTGATCGCCGCCGACAGCGCCAGCAGGTCGAGACCATTGTTGATGGAGCCGATCACCAGCGCCCCGGTGAGCGCCGACCAGACCGTGCCCCGGCCTCCGAAGAGCGAGGTCCCACCGATGACCGCGGCCGCGATGGCGTTGAGCAGGATGTCACCGCCTCCGGACGACTGGCTGACGGCGAGGACACGCGACGCGGCGATGATGCCGCCAAAGGCTGCCATCGAGCCCGCCAGCGTGAAGACGGCGAGGCGGATCGCGGTGACCGAGATCCCGGCCCGCCGCGCAGCCTCGGCGTTGCCGCCGACCGCCAGGACGTGGCGGCCGAACCGGGTGCGGCGGATGACATAGTCGAAGAACACGACAAAGCCGACCAGGATCATGGCGGCCAGCGGGATGCCACGGTCGGAGTTGAGGACGTAGACGGCCACCAGCACCAGCACGGCGGCAACGACCGCGCGGGAAACGAGGCCGGTGGCCGGCGCCAGTTCCAGGCCGGCGGCCGCCCGCCGCCGTCTGGTGAGGACCATGCCGGCGATGAAGGCGACCAGCGCGGCGATCGCCACGACCCAACCCTGTGTCACCGACAGGAAGTTGCCCGCGATGGCATCGATGCCCGGGTCGAAGACGTTGATGGTGCCGGTGGTGCCGAGAATCAGGATCAGCGCACCCTCCCAGGCCAGCAACCCGGCCAGCGTCACCACGAACGACGGGATCTTGAAGCGGGTGAACCAGAAGCCTTGCAACAGCCCGATCACGGTGCCGGTCAGCACCCCGGCCACGACCGCGAACACGGGAGGCACACCGTGCTTTACGTTGAGCACGGCCATGACGCCGGCGCCCAGGCCGCTGATGGACCCCACCGACAGGTCGATCTCGCCCAGCAACAGGACCAGGACGATGCCGATCGAGATGACCCCGATGTCGGCGATCTGGACCGATAGGTTGGTCAGGTTGCGGGGGCTGAGAAAGTTGGAGTTGAGGAGCTGGAAGACGGTCCAGATCACCGCCAGGCCGGCGATGACCGGGATCGACCCAAGCTCTCCCTGAGTGATGCGCCGCCGGAACCGCTCGAACCCGCCGGCCTGGTCGGCGGCGATCGCGGGGGGGACGATCGTTGCCTGCGGTGAGGTTGGGGTCGCCATCTAGGTCGCCGCCGCCGCTTCGGCCGGCTGTTTGAGGCCGGTGATGGCCGCGACGACCTCCTCACGGCTGCTGTTCTTGGTCACGAAGTCGCCGCCGTTGCGACCCAGGTACAGCACGACGACGCGGTCGGTGACCTCGAACACCTCCCCCAGGTTGTGGCTGATCACGATCACGGCGTGGTCCTGCTCCTTCAGCCGAAGGATGAGGTCGAGCACCTGCCGAGTCTGGGCCACGCCGAGTGCCGCCGTGGGCTCGTCCAGCATCACCAGCTTGGCAGACCACATCACGGACCTGGCGACCGCCACCGACTGGCGCTGGCCGCCCGAAAGTGACGCCACCACCAGGCGCGGGCTCTGCAGGGTGGTCACGTTCAGTTCCTTGAGGACCTCCCGGGCCCGCTTCTCCATCTGCTCCTCGCTGATCGAGGGCATCGGTTTGCCAACCTCCTCGCGGCCCAGGTACAGGTTGGCCACGACGTCGAGGTTGTCCGACAGCGCGAGGTCCTGGTAGACGGTTGAGATCCCCAGCGCTGCGGGGTCACGTGGACCCGTGAAATGGACCGGGTGACCCTCGAAGAGGATCTCGCCCTGGTCCGGGATGTTGATGCCGGCGATGGTCTTGACCAGGCTGGACTTTCCGGCGCCGTTGTCCCCCACCAGGGCCATGACCTCACCCGGGTAGACCTTGAGATTGACGTCGGTGAGGGCCTGGACCGCGCCGAAGCGCTTGGTTATGCCCTTGAGTTCGAGTAGCGGTTCGCGCGCCGGTCCCTCGGACCGGCGCGCGGGCTCGCTGCTCTCCTCGGTGCCCCGATCCGGCTCGGGGCCCTGACTCACTTGATCCCCGCCGCCGTGCAGGCCGCCACGAAGTCGGCGGTGCAGATGTCCGCCAGGGTCCAGAACTTGTCGGCGATGACCGTGGCCTTGACGTTGGCCTTGGTCAACGCGACCGGGGTCAGCAGGATCGACGGCACGTCGGCCGCCTTGTTGTTGGTTGTCTTCCCACCGGTCATGCTGCTGGGCACCGTCTTTCCGGTGGCGAGGTCACATGCCAGCTCAGCGGCCTTCTCGGCCTCCGGCACGATGGCCTTGTAGACAGTCATCGTCTGGGTCCCGGCGACGACGCGCTGGATGGCGGCCAGCTCCGCGTCCTGCCCGGTGATGGGCGGAAGCGGGTTGAGGCCGGCAGCCTTCATGGCGGCGATTGCGCCGCCGGCGGTGCCGTCATTGGCGGCCAGGACGCCGTCGACCTTGTTGTTGAGGGCGGTCAGGGCCTGGGTCATCTCCTTCTGCGCGTTGTCGGGGCTCCACGTCGGGGTGTCGTATTCCTTGGCGACTTTGGTCGTGCTGTCGAGCACGGAGTGGGCGCCCTGCTTGAACAGCGTCGCGTTATTGTCCGTGGGATCGCCGTTAATCATCACGACCTGGGCGTTCTGCTTCCCGTTCAGCGCCGCCAGCAGGGCGGTGCCCTGCAGCTTGCCGACACCGGCGTTATCGAACGAGATGTAGTAGTCGACTGGGGCGTTCAGGATCAGGCGGTCATATGAGACGACGGGCACCTTGGCCGTCTTGGCCTTGGTTGCGATGGCCGCCGCGGCAGCCCCGTCCACGGGGTCGAGCACCAGCACGTTGGCTCCGTTGGTGATGGCGGCATCCGCCTGGTTCTGCTGGGTGGGCGCATCCTGGTTGGCGTTGCTGTACAGGACCTGGGCGCCGCAGAGCTTGGCCACGTCAGCCTCAAAGAGGGGGCGGTCCTTGCTCTCGTAACGGGCTGTCTTGGTCTCCGGCAGGAGCAGCGCGATCTTCTTCGAACCGCCGCCGTTGCCAGAACTGCTGCTGCTTCCGCAGGCCGCCAGGAACATCAAGCCGGCGGCTGCAAGCGCCATCGGTCGTAACGATCTGGTCAATTGGTTTCCTCCACTTTTCCGCACTTCGCGTTCAACCGCTTACGCAGCGTATGCCTCGTAACAGCAACGGTCAAGCAAGGCGCCGCGCCTTCGGTGGCGCCTCGCTCGCCGTCGATAGGACCTACAGTGACCCGGAAGGTCCTGAAGGCCCTGGCGTCGGCCTCGTCTCAGTGAGGCGCCGGGCTGCGACCAGGCCGATGCTTGCGGCCGCCGCTGCAAGCGCGAAAGCGGCGCCGAGCCCGACCTGGGCAGGCCAGCCCGCGGCCGCGGCGGCGGCAACCGCGACCCCGCCAAGACCGGCGCCGAAGGCAATGCCCAGCGTCTCACTCAGCTGCATCGACGCCGCTGACGATCCCTCCTGTCCTTCGGGAGCCTCGCGCAGCACCGCCAGCGAGATCGACGCGTAGGCGATGCCGATCCCAAGTCCGCCGAGCAGCCAGCCCAGGATGGCGACCCAGACCGGCACGGTGGGGACCAGCACCGCGGCAACGACTGCGATTCCTGCCACCAGGAACGCGAAGCCGGCGCCGACCAGGCGACGGCTGCTCCAGGTTGCCGCCATGCGCGCCTGGAACCACGCGCCGGCAGTCCAGGACACCGTCGACGCCGTCACCGCGATACCGGCGACGACCGCGCTCTGGCCCCGGGCCGACGTCAGCAGCAGAGGCACGAAGGTGTCGGCGCCGAAGAAGGAGAACGTGAGCAGGCCTCGCGCCAGGACCGCCGCGGGTAGGCCAGGCAAGGCGCGCAACGTCCCCACGGGGAGGAGGCGCAGAAGCGGTCGCGCGCCGACAAGCCCGGCGGCCATGACCAGACCAATCGCGACCTCCGGCGAGCGATTACCCAGGCCCGCGAGGGTGAGGCCGGTACCAAGCGCGACCCGCATCGCATCGACGGTACGGCCGGGTGCCTTGGCGATGCGCCCAGGCGGGCCCAGGCTGAGCAGTGGTGGGATCGCGATCGCGCCCGCGCCGGCCACCAGGGGGATCAGGCCGAGGAACACCAAGCGCCACCCCAGCCGGACGGCGACGAAGGCGGCGATGCTTGGCCCCACCAGCCCGGGAACGATCCAGGCTGTCGCCAGGATGGCCAGGACCCGAGCGCGTAGGGAGTCGTCATAGCTTCGCCCGATGCTGACGAAAGCGACGGACTCAATGATTCCGGCTCCGACACCCTGGAGGCCGCGCGCCGGCACCAGCACCAGCATCGTAGGGGCCAGGCCACCGACGGCGAGGCCGGCGGCGAACAGGATGAGCCCGCCGACGAAGGGGGTGGCCGGGCCGCGCCGATCTGCCTCGGCCCCGCCGATGACGATGCCGAAAAGCATCCCCAGGGAGAAGGCGCTGATAACCCAACCGTAGAGACTGATGCCACCCAGGTCGTGGCTGATGACCGGAAGGATGGTGATCACGGCCAGGGCTTCCGACGCCACCAGGGTCACGGTCAGGACCAGCCCCGCGGTGGTGGCTCGCAGCTGGCGCGACCACAGCCCGGGGACCGAGGCGGGCGCGGTCACCTGGCCGGCCCTTCTCGGAACATGGCACTAAGGTACCGCCGCCGCGCTACCCTACTGCGAATGTCAGCACTTCCCAGGCAGTGGCGGCTCTTCCTGCTCAGCTTCCTGATGCTGTTGGTGGAGCTGGCCCTCATCCGCTGGACCGGAGCCAAGGTCGTCTACCTCTCGTACTTCTCCAACTTCGTCCTGCTGGCGAGCTTCCTTGGCATCGGGGTGGGGTTCCTGCGCGCGCGCTCATCGCCAAACCTCTTCCCCCTGGCGCCGGTGCTGCTGGCGGCGATGGTGGGGTTTGTCATCGTCTTCCCTGTCCAGATCAACCGCTCGGGGAGCGACCTGATTTTCTTCGGCGCCCTCGAAAACAGTGGGACAGGCTTGCCCATCTGGGCCACGCTGCCCGTCATCTTCGTGGCGGTGGCGGCGGTGATGATGTCGATCGCGGACGGCGTGGCCAGGACCTTCGCGGAGTTGGATCCCCTTCGTGCCTACCAGCTCGACATCATGGGCAGCATCGCCGGCATCGCCGCCTTCTCCCTACTTTCGTTCCTCGGCACTCCCCCGATCGCCTGGGGGCTGATCGTGGTGATTGCGTTCGCCGTCCTCTACCTGCCGTCGGTGAAGTGGGTCCAACTCGTCGCCCTGGCGGCGCTGGCCCTGATGCTCGCGATCCAGTCGCTTACCCCGCTGGAATCATGGTCGCCTTATTACCGTGTCACCCTCCGGCCCCAACCAAGCGGGCCCATCACCGTGCTCGTGAACGGCATCCCTCACCAGACCATCGAGTCGGTGGACCAGCGGCGCAACTCGGTCCCGCTGTACTTCCTGCCTTACCAGCAGATCAAGACGCCGCCGAGGCAGGTGCTGATCGTTGGCGCGGGTACCGGTACCGACGTGGCCATCGCCCTCGACCACGGGGTCGTCGACCACGTCGACGCGGTCGAGATCGACCCGTTGCTGGAAAGCCTCGGCTCCCGGCTCCATCCCAACCACCCCTACCAGGACCCGCGTGTCACCGTTCACATCGACGACGGCCGCGCCTTCTTGCAGCAGACCGACCGGCACTACGACCTCATCCTCTTCGCGCTCCCGGACTCCCTGACCCTGATCTCGGGACAGTCGTCATTGCGGCTGGAGAGCTATCTCTTCACTACCGAGGCGATGAAAGCCGCCCGTGACCACCTCAACCCCGGGGGCGTCTTCGCCGAGTACAACTACTACCGTGACCAGTGGCTCATCGACCGGCTTGCGGGGACCCTACAGTCGGCGTACGGCCACCCGCCCTGCCTGATCTCGACCGGCCAGTACGGACGCCTGGCGCTGCTCAGCGCCAGCGTGGAGACGGCCTCGATGCAGTGCCCGACCCGATGGAACCCGGCATTGCGGACGGTGCCCGCCGCCGCCACCGACGACTACCCCTTCCTGTACCTGCAGCAGCGCGGCATCCCCGGTTTCTACCTCCTCACCCTGGCCCTGATCCTGCTGGTGGCGGTGGCGATGGTGCGTTTCGCAGGTGGCCCCATGCGCGGGATGCTGGCGTACGCTGACCTCTTCTTCATGGGCGTGGCCTTCCTCCTCCTGGAGACCAAGAACGTGGTCCAGTTCGCCCTCCTATTTGGCACCACGTGGTTCGTCAACGCGCTGGTTTTCACCGGCATCCTGGTGGCGGTGTTGGCGGCCGTGATGGTGGCGCAGCGGGTTCGAGTCAGGGCGCTGTGGCCCCTGTACGCCCTCCTTATCGGCGCCCTTGCGCTGGCCTGGCTGGTGCCACCGGAGTCACTCCTCGGGTTGCCTCTCCTGCCGCGCTTCATCATCGCCACGCTGCTGGCGTTCGTCCCCATCTTCGTGGCCAACCTCCTCTTTGCCGAGAGGTTCAAAGATGTGGCGTCGTCGACGGTTGCCTTCGGCGCCAACCTCCTGGGCGCCATGATCGGCGGAGTGCTCGAGTATGGGGCGCTGATAACCGGCTACCGCGCCTTGCTGCCTCTGATAGCCGCCCTTTACGTCGCCGCACTGCTCCTCAACTTGAGACCGCGAAGGGCCGGAGTGGCAGCCTGACGAGAAGTCGAGCGCTACGCCGGGATGGAGTGAGGTCGCTGACCGGGGCAGGAGCAGAGGCGGCCGTCTACCGCTGAGGCCGCCCCTGAGCCGCTAACCCTGGTCGAGAATGGGCCGAACTTCGACCGCGCCGCGGGCGGCCAAGGGGTCCATCAAGATCGTGTCAGCTACAGCCTATGACGGGGCCTGCTAACTCATCGACGCGCAGTCTTACGCGCTCGGGTCGCAGTCGCGCGCGTAGCCGTCGTCTTCCTGGCCGCCGGCTTGCGGGCGACGGTCGTCTTCTTGGCCGCCGGCTTGCGCGCGGCGGTCGTCTTCTTGGCCGCCGGCTTGCGCGCGGCGGTCGTCTTCCTGGCCGCCGGCTTGCGCGCGGCGGTCGTCTTCCTGGCCGCCGGCTTGCGCGCGGCGGTCGTCTTCTTGGCCGCTGGCTTACGTGCTGTGCTGGCGCGCCGCGCAGCTGGCTTCTTAGCCTTGGACATGGAGCCTC
>DAITAT010000036.1:9330-17291 GCA_036824145.1 Candidatus Dormiibacterota bacterium | reverse complement strand
GCGCACCATGGCCAGCGAAGAGGCCAAGGACGTCCTCGGCATCTGGTAAGCCGGCGGGGTACCGCTGGCTAAGATTTGGTTGAAGTGAGCGCCAGTCGGCTGCGCCCGCATTTGGCCGCGCGGGTCTTCTTGATTCCTCTGCTGTTGTTATCGGCGTGCGCCCCACTGGGGGCTTCAAAGAGCGCCGTCCAGTTCAGCCTGCCGAGCACCACCAAGGGGGACCTTGCCTTCACCCCGGTTGACGGCGCCGCTGAGCTCGACCCGGCCAAAACCGAGGTGGTGGTCCGCGCGGTCGGCCCCGGGGCACATCTCAAGTCGGTGACGCTTCTGCCGGACAGCGGTCAAGCAGTTGACGCGACCGTCAAGAACGGCCAGTTGGACCTCAAGTCAGGCCTCAAGTCGGATACCCACTATGTCGTCAGCGCCGTGGCCGCGGTCCGCAAGCAGGGCAAGTCGACCGATACCGACGAGACCCAGACCAGCGAATTCTCCACCGCGACCACGCCCAAGGTCCTGTCCACCAACCCGACCGCCATCGGTCAGGGCCAATCGGTGGTCCTGACGCTGGGGCCGGCCGCCAGCAGCGTGAGCATCGACGGCCCGGTGCACGGCCAGCTCGGGCCCGACGGCACCACCCTCACAGTTGTCCCGCTCGACTTCAAGCAGGGCCAAACCTACAGCTTCAGCGTCAGGGCCAAGAACCTGAAGGGGGTGGCCGGCTCGCCGCAGACGGCGTCCTTCAGCACCCTGGGCGCGGCCACCGCCGCCGCCTACCCCGACAACGGCACCTCCAACATCGGCGTCGGTGAGCCGCTCACCCTCACCCTTAGCGGGCCGCCGGTGAGCCGCAGCGACTTGGCCTCTCACCTGGCGGTCAGTGTCACCGTCAACCAACCGGCTGCCGCCCCTGGTACCGGGGGCTGCGCCGCCTACGCCTCGCCGTCGGTTGCCAGCGGCGACCTGCCGGTGACGTTTGTCTGGACCAACGACCACCGGGTGCGGCTGGTGCCCAAGGCGCCGGACGGCTACTGGCCGGCGAACAGTACCGTCAAACTGACTGCCTCCATCACGGGGTTGCTTACTACGGCCGGCAGCAGCTTCAACAGTGACGT
Source organism: Candidatus Dormiibacterota bacterium (assembly GCA_036824145.1). Taxonomy (GTDB): domain Bacteria; phylum Chloroflexota; class Dormibacteria; order DASZGP01; family DASZGP01; genus DATMMS01. The sequence continues at coordinate 16,179 of DAITAT010000036.1, read as the reverse complement.
GGTAAGCAGCTTCAACACCGGCGACAAACGGGTCATCGATGTCGACCTCACGGCCCAGCACCTGCTGGCCTGCAAGAACGGCACCCCGGCCAACGACTTCGCCATCAGCAGCGGCACCTCCACCCACGCCACCAACGTCGGCAGCTATTACATCTGGCTGCGCAAGCCGGACGAGGAGATGAAGAGCCCGGAGGGACCCTTCGCGCCTGACTTCTACGACATCAAGCACGTCCCCTGGACCCAGTACTTCGACGGCAGCGAAGCGCTGCACGGCGCCTGGTGGCACAACAACTTCGGGCACCCGATGAGCCACGGCTGCGTCAACGTACAGACCCCAACCGACAACACCAAGTGGCCGGCCGCGTTGCCGCAGGCGGAATGGCTGTACAAGTTCGACAACCTCGGCGACCCGGTGGTCGTTCACGGGGTCACGCCGGGCCTGACAGCCGCCACCCAACCCTCCGACTGAGCTTCTAACAACTCCCCCGGCTGGCATAATTGCTGCGCCGGTCGTCCAACCCCTTGGGAGAGAAGATGCTCGAGATCGTCCTCAGGCTAGTCGCGGCGGTCAGTACTGCCATCCTGCTGCTGGTGTTCGGTTGGTACTTCTCCTTCGGCTCTGACACTCTCCAGCACGACTGGATCTTCTTTGGGGGTGGGGTGCTGGCTTTGCTTTCGGGGCTCGCCACGCTGCCGTTTATCGGCATGATCTTCATGCAGCTCCGTGAATACGGCGTCGACGGCATCGCCAGCGACGTCGGCTATCCCGAGCTGGCCGGCCCGCCGCCAAACACCGGTGGTGCGGCTGCCCGCGCCGCCGCCGCGGCGGCGTCCGACGACTCGGAGTCAGGCTCAGAAGAGTAGAGCCGGGCGGCGCGCCTCGGCGCACCTCGCCGACCAGGCGTCAGCCGCCCTCGGGAGCCACCTGGCTGCGGTTCTGGCCCGCCCCGTGCCCCTCGATCAGCGCCTGGGTGGCGCGGCCCAGCAAGTTGGGCTCGTCGTGCTCCGGCCTGGCGCTGGCGATGCCCAGGGACAGGGTCACGCTGCTCTCAATGCCGCCGAGCTTGAAAACGGTTGATCCCACCAGGCTGCGGATCTTCTCGGCGGTGCGGAAGGCGCCTTCCTCCGGGGTTTCCGGCAGCAGCACCAGGAAGCGGTGGGTGCCGAGCGCGGTGACTCGGTTGGTGGCGGCCAGGGTGTCCGGGTCGCGGATCACCCGCGACATCACCTCGGCGACGTCGCGGATGAGATGATTGATCTGGTCGTAGCCATAGGCGGTCTCGAGCTCGTTGAGGTTGTCGATCTCCACCACCAGCACTGACAGGTGGTGACCGTAGCGGCTGACCCGGTTGAGCTCCTGCTCCAGCAGCGACTCGAAAAACACCACATTGAACAGGCTGCTGAGCCCCTCGACCACGAACAACGGGTGGTCGCGGACGGGATCGATGGGCATGCCACAGTGGCTGCAGTAGTTGTCGCTGGTCCTCAGGCTGGCGCGACAGAAGCGACATCCCGAGGAGCGAGGTGGGGTCCGCGTGGCATCCGGCGTCGCCGTCGCCTTGGCTGGACGTGGGGTCCGCGCGCTGCTGTTCTTGGCCATCGGAAGCGCCGTAATCATAGCGTCGCGATCGTGTTGACCGGGCCGGCCTCGGCTCGGGCCGCGACTAACATCAGAATGATGTCCGTAGTGGCCACCGGGTTGAGCAAGGATTTCGGCTCCTTCCGCGCCCTGGAGGATATTTCCTTCGCCGTCAACGGCGGTGAGTCGCTTGTCATCCTGGGCGAGAACGGGGCCGGCAAGACCACCACCCTGCGCTGCCTCGCGGGTGTCATCCGGCCCACCTCCGGGAGCGTCATGGTCGGCGGCATTTCCGTTGCCGATAACCCGGAGGCGGTGCGGGCCCAGGTCGGCTTGCTCTCCGAGCTGCCTGGTTTGTACGAGCGTATGACGGCGCCCGACTACCTTGACTTCTTCGGGCGCATCCATGGCATGCCGGAGGACGTCCGGGGACGCCGCATCGCCGAGATGCTGGATCTGTTCGGCCTCGAACAACGGGCCGACGTCTGGCTGGGCAGTTACAGCAAGGGCATGCGTCAGAAAGTTGCGCTGGTGCGCGCAACTCTGCACCAGCCCCGGGTCCTGCTCCTCGACGAGCCGACCTCATCGATGGACCCGGCGGGTGCTCGACTCACCTGGGACTACATCCTGGAACTGAAGCGGACCGGTAGCGCCGTCGTCGTGTGCACCCACAACCTGCGCGAAACAGCGCGGGTCGCCGACCGCCTGGCGGTGATGGCCGGTGGCCGCATCCTGGCCCACGGCACCCTCCCCGAGCTCCAAGAGCAGCTCGGGCTGGAGCCGCGGTACGTGCAAACCATGGTGCCCGGCCTGGAGGACATCTACATGGAGGTGATGGCTCGCGCCGGTCGCCTCTCGAGGCCGATGACATCGTGATCCTGCGCCGGTTGGGGCGGGTGATGTTCGCCGGGGTCAGAGGTCCCCGGCGCGACATGATCTGGCTGATCGCCCGCCGCGACCTCCGCGAGTCGACCTCAGACGCCCGGCTCTTCATCGCCATGACCAGCCTCACCTTCGTCATCCCCGTGGTGGCGGCCATCGGTGTCGCCGCCGCCGGGCACTACCTGGGACCGTCGGGTCGCGGCATCACCGAGCGACTGGCCGAGGTGGGCGCGTTCTTCGTCGTCTTCCTGCCGGCGTCCTTCTCGCTGGTGCTGGCGCTCGAATCGTTCAGTGGGGAGCGCGAGCGCAACACCCTGGAGACGCTGTTCGCCACCCCACTTCGAGAGAGCGAGATCTACCTCGGCAAGTGCTTGGCGGTGCTCATCCCCAGCCTCAGCCTCAGCTATGCCGCCGTGACGACGTACTCGCTGGCGGTTTTGGTGCTGATCCATTTTGTGCCAACCCAGGAGCTCGGCCCGCTGCTGGTGGTGACCCTGGCCCAGGCGCTGGTGATGGTCGCCGGCGCCACCATCGTCAGCAGCCAGACCAAAACGCTGCGCTCGGCCAACGTCATGGCCAGCTTCATCATCATCCCCATGAGCGGCGTCATCCAGGCCGAATCGGTGCTCATCATCAGCCGCCTGGAGTGGGTGCTGTGGGCGGTTGCGGCGATGCTCGCGGTGGTCGCGCTGCTGCTGCTGCGGCTAGGGATCATAGGCTTCAACCGCGAGAACATCCTGGCCAAAGAGAGCCGGCCGCCCGATCGGCGGGGATGGCTGCTGCGAATGCTGCGCCGGATCCCACGGCGCCCGTCGCAATGGAGGCGGCTGGCCGCCGACATGGTCTGGGCGATCCCGGCCGCATTCAGGAGGAGCCGCAGCGCGATCGCCGTCTCGGCCTCCCTGCTCATCCTGGGGGCGATCTCGGGGGCGCTCGCCCAGCAGTACAGCCTGGTGCCGGCCCGGCCGGTGGCCGCCCTGGTGGCGACCAAGGCCGCCGTGGGCCACGAAGCGGTGCTGGGAACGCCGCCGTTCTTCTTGCTGATCTTGCGCAACAACCTCCTGGTGGGAGCCCTGATTCTGCTGCTGGCGCCGCTGACCCTGGGTGCCTTCGGCGGCATGGCGACCCTCCTCAACGGCTTCGTGGTGGGTTACATCGGCGGGGTCTTCTTCGACTTCTCGCGGCTTGGCTTCTTCGCCTGCGGGATCGCGCCCCACGGCGTTGTTGAGTTGCCGGCACTGGTGCTGGCCGCCGCCTTTGCGCTGCGAGTCGGGGCAAGCATGGTGCGGCCCTCGACCGAGGGCTGGCTGGCGGGGATACGGCTGGCGCTCTCCGACTACGCCCGCGGCGCCCTCGTCTTTGTGCCGATGTTCGCGGTGGCCGCCTACATCGAGGCGTACGTGACCCCGGTGATCATGAAGTCCTGCTGAAACAGCTCCGCAAACCGCCGAAAAGCAATAGGAAGCGAACTCGGCAGGTGTTATCCTTCGCCTCGCATGAAGCGCATCCTCGTGGTCGAGGACTACCACGCTCTCGTCGACATCGAGACCCTCCTATGCCAGATGGAGGGGTACGACGTAAAGAGCGCTCAGACCGGCGAAGAAGGCCTGAGTTTGATCGGAAGCTACAAGCCGGACCTCGTCATCCTCGACCTGATGCTGCCGGGTGAGCTGAGCGGCTCGCAGGTCCTCGACAAGATCCGCGACGAGGGCCAGGACAGGCCCAAGGTGCTGGTGGTTTCAGCGCTGATCAACCAGACCACCGCCCCCGATCTGGAGCGCTACAAGAACGTGCAGACGCTCCAGAAGCCCTTCAAGGTCAAAGTTCTGGCCAGCCGCGTGCGAGAAATGGTGGGGGCAAAAGACGGCTGAAGCGCAGCGCCGCTGCCCTTACCTGGAGCAGATCCTGAAGGTTAAGTACGGCCCGGTGACGCGTTACAAGGCCGATTGCCACGTCGATCGCCGCACCCACACGTTCACCTATCTCCGCCACCCGGCGCCGCCCTGCCTCACCGACTACCAGACCTGCCGCTTCTACCAGTCCGAGCACGATGACGAGAACCGGCGCATCAGCCGGTACACGGATTAGAAGGCGGCCGGTGTTCTTGGATAGGGTGGTCTGATGCAGTTCCGTCGCGGCGGCGATTTCTTCGACAACATCGAGCCCCTGTTTGGCGGCCGCGGGCCTGGACGGCCTGACTTCAGCAACTTTCGGATCAGCAGGGGGACGCGCCGGATCCTCTACGTGGCCGCCTTCATCCTCCTGGTCCTGATCGTCTTCAACCCCCTGGTGGGGCTGTACGTCGACAACCTCTGGTTCAAGTCGCTCAACTACCAGAGCGTCTTCACGACCCGGCTCGGCTACCAGATCTGGTTGGGCCTGATCGGCTTTGCCCTGGCGTTCGTCGTCCTGGTCCTAAACGGCCTCTTCGCGGTGCGCCTGATGGGCCCCACCAGGCTCAGCCAGATCGGCGTCAAGCGCCGCGTGCTGTCGTCTCCGCTTGGCCGCGCCGTCCTCGGTGTGGCTGTCGTGATCGCCTTCTTCATGGGCCAGATCGCGGCGGGCGCCTGGCAGACGGCGGCGCTGGCCCTCAACGCCACCAGCTTCGGCCGCAACGACCCGGTGTTCGGGCAGGACCTCGGCTTCTACATCTTCCAGATGCCCTTCCTGCGCGCCGCGCTGGCCTGGATGCTGGCGCTGGTGATCATCAGCCTCGTCGGCGCGGCCCTGGTCTACATCTCCGGGGGTCAGCCGAACGCACAGTTGCAACTGCCGCCCGGCGCCGTCGGCCATGCGTCGGTCCTGGGCTCAGCCGTCTTCCTGTTGCTCGCGGCGCATTACCGGTTGGCGATGTTCGGGCTCCTCAGCGCCCACAGCGGCTCGGTTTTCGGCGCCGGCGCCACCGACCAGGCGGTCCGCATCCCGGCCTATTGGTTCCTTCTCGGTCTGTGCCTGGTGATTGCGCTGGCGCTGCTGTCGAACATCGCCCTCGGTCGCTCCGGCCTCCTGGTCGCCGCGCTCGCGCTCTGGGTGGTGTCGATAGCGCTGCTGCTGGGCGTCGCCCCCAGTCTCTACCAGGCGCTCGCGGTCAAGCCCAACGAGCTGGTCCGCGAGCACGACAACCTGCAGCGGCAGATCGACAGCACCAACCAGGCGTTTGCCCTTGACCGGGTCACCTTCAAAGACTTCACGGACAAGCAGACCGTCACCTCTGACATCCTCGCCAACAACACCGGGACGGTCAGCAACTTGCGATTGTGGGATTACCTCCCCCTGCAGCAGGCATACCAGCAGATCCAGACCATTCGACCCTTTTACGACTTCCACGACGTCGACATCGACCGCTACACCCTCCCCGACGGCTACCGCCAGGTGATGATCTCGGCCCGCGAGCTGAGCCCCGACAAGCTGCCCGAAAGCGCCAAGAACTGGGTCAACATCCACCTCAAGTACACCCACGGCTATGGCGCCGCCGCGACACCGGTGAGCAGGGTGGCGGCCGAAGGCCAGCCCGACCTCAGCCCGCTCCGCGACATCCCGCCGGTGGGCGACCTCCAGCTGACGGTGCCGCAGATCTACTTCGGCGAGACCACCACCGGGTACGTCGTCGCCGACAGCAAGGAGCCCGAGGTCGACTACGAGAAGCAGGACACCCAGCAGTATTCGAAGTGGACCGGCACCAACGGGATCGCCATCGGCGGAGGGCTCCGGCGGCTGGCCCTGGCCTACAGCCTGGGTGACCCCAACCTGGTCCTGAGCGGCCAGGTCACCAGCGACAGCCAGCTGCTGATCCGGCGCGACGTGCAGACGCGGATCCAGACCCTGGCGCCGTTCCTGATCCTCGACAAGGACCCCTACATCGTCGTCAACAACGGCAGGCTGTCGTGGATCGCCGACGCCTACACCACGGCGAGCAACTACCCCTACAGCGAGCCCGTCACCCTCAACCCCGACATCCCCAAAATCAACTACATGCGCAACTCGGTGAAGGTGGTCATGGACGCCTACGACGGCAGCGTGCAAATGTACATCGCCGACGACACCGATCCCATCATCAAGAGCTACGCCAAGATCTTCCCCGGCATCTTCAAGCCGCTGTCAGAGATGCCGTCGGAGCTGCGTTCTCACATCCGCTACCCGGAGCAGTTCTTCCGGGTCCAGGCCGGCATGCTCGAGAACTACCACATGCACGACCCGCAGACCTTCTTCGGCCGCGCCGACGCCTGGGTCCAGGCCAGTGAGACCACCAGCCAGGGTGGCACCGCGCAGACGCTGCAGCCCTACTACGTGGTGATGCGGCTGCCCGGGATGGACCACGAGGAGTTCATCCTGATCCAGCCCTTCACGCCGCTCAACAAGAGCAACATGGTCGCCTGGATGGCCGCCCG
>DAITAT010000036.1:0-9230 GCA_036824145.1 Candidatus Dormiibacterota bacterium | reverse complement strand
GCCATCCCCGAGCTCAAGAAGGTGATCGTCGCTGACGAGCACTCGGTGGGCTACGCCGACACATTGGGCGACGCGCTGAACCAGCTGACGGGCGGGGTGGTCGCCAACGCGCCCCCATCGGGCGGTACAACCACGCCCACGACATCGAGCCAGAAGGCCTTGATCGCCCAGGCCAACGCTCTCTACGCCGACGCCCAGGCCAAGCTCAAAGCCGGAGACTTTGCCGGCTACGGCAACGACATCCAGCAGCTGGGCGCGATCCTGCAGCAGCTGAACAGCGGCGGGTCGACTACGGCGTCACCGGCACCCTCGCCGTCACCGTCTCACTGAGCCCGAACTTCCCGTAGACCCGCGCCAGCGGCGCCGGCGCCCACCAGTTGCGGCTGCCCAGCAGCCGCATCGTGGCGGGCACGATCAGCGCCCGCACCATGGTGGCGTCGATCAGAACTGCGATCGCCATGCCCATCCCGATGGCCTTGATCAGGAGCACCTCGCCGAGGCCGAAGCCGAGGAAGACGACGAACATGATGGCCGCCGCGCCGGTGATCAGGCGGCCGCTTCGCTCCAGCCCCGCGGCCACCGCCAGGCGGTTATCGCCGGTGCGGTCGAACTCCTCCTTCATCCGGCTCATGAGGAGCACTTCGTAATCCATCGAGAGGCCGAAAACGATGCAGAAGAGGATCACCGGGACCGAGGGATCGATCGAGTCGGGGGTGAAGTTGAGCAGGTTCTGAAAGTGGCCGTCCTGGAAGAGGAAGACCAGGGCTCCAAACGACGCCGACAGCGAGAGGAAGTTCATCACCACAGCCTTCAGGGGCAGCAGCACCGAGCCCAGCAGCAGGAAAAGCACCACGCAGGTGACCACCACGATGAAGCCAACGGCGAGTGGCGTGCGGCCGACGATGAAGTCGACGATGTCCAGGTCGAAGGCGGTCTGACCGGTCACGTTCAGGGTACCGTCACCGACGGTCCGGTCGGCTCGGATGGCGCGGACGATGTTGCGGGCGGCGTCGCTTTGGCCGGGTTGGGTGGTGAGCGCGTCGACTTCCACCAGGTGCTGCCCGACGGATGAGTGAACGGTGTCGCGGACGGGCGTCGGTAGCGCCGCCGGCGGGGCTGAGTACTGGCGCTGGTAGTCGGCCCGGCTCAGGTGCGGGTCGAGGGTGGCGATGCTGTTGACGCGGAGCACGTTCGGGATCGCCGCCAGGCGCCGGCTGAGGTCGTAGATGACGCCCACGTGGTCCGCCGAGAGCGGGTTGCCGGGAAATTCGACGACGACCTGGATGGTGGTCTGGTCACGGTTGGGGAAGGCGCTGTTGAGCAACTCCGCCCCGCGGCGGACCTCCGCCTGCGCGGGCAGCTGGTTGATGTCGCCGTTGGCCAGGCGCAGGTGCGCGAAGGGGATGCCGGCGGCGAGGATGAGGCCCACGGTCGGCACCAGCACCAGGATCGGTCGCCGCATCACCGCCATCGCCAGGCCGTGCCAGAGGCGCCCACCGCCCCGCCCGATGCCGTAGGGCAGGCTCAGGTTATTGATCCTTGGCCCCAGCAGCACCAGGATCGCGGGCAGGATCGTCAGCGCATAGAAGACCGCGATCGCGACGACGATCCCGCCCGCCATGCCCATCGAGGGCAGGAAGCTGCCGGTGTAGAAGAGCATCCCGCCCAGGCCGATGGCGACGGTCAACCCCGAGAAGGTGATCGCGCGCCCGGCGGTGGCCATGGTGCGCGACATGGCGGGCCCGCGCTCGGCGCCCCTGGCGAGCTCCTCGCGGTAGCGATTGACGATGAACAGCGAGTAGTCGATCGAGACTCCGAGCCCGATCAGGGTCACGATGTTGATGGCGTACTGGGAGACGTCGGTCACGTGGGCCAGCGCGAACACCCCGCCGACCCCGCCCACGATGGAGAGGATGCCGACGCCGATTGGCAGCCCGGCGGCGATTACCGCGCCAAACACCAGCAGCAGGAAGATCACGGTCAACGGAATCGCGAAGATCTCGGCTCGTTCGATGTCGGCGGCGAGGTACTTGTTGAAGGTTTCGTTGACGGCGACGCCACCGGTTGCGAGCACCTGCAGGGTGCCCGAGTGGACCTTGTCGCGGAGCTGCTGGTAGTACTTCTGGGCGACGCCACTGTCGTCCTTCAGTTGGACCACGGTCAGCGCCGTGTGCCTGTCCTTGGAGATGTAGGCGGCGGCCTCGGCCGGAGGGACGTCGTACGGGTTCTTGAGCTCGGCCACGTGTGAGTCCGCGCGCAGCTGGGTCAGGGCTGATTCGGTGGCCGACTGGAAGGCGCCGTCGGTGACCTTCAGGCTGTCGCTGGAGAAAAGAAGGAGGAAATCCGAGCCGCCGGTGTGGGGCAGCTCCCGGTTGAGCAGGTCATTGGCCAGCCCCGCCTCGAGGTTGAGGTCCTTGGGGTTGTGAAGGTCGCCACCGCTGACCAGCACCGCCACGGAGACGGCAAACAGCACCACCGCCATCACGATCACGCGCCAGGGGTGGCGGCCCACAAAAAGTCCCCAACGAGCGAACATGCCTAACCTTGAGCGCCCTTTAGTTCGATATCAACTGATACGCCTGTGGTTACGGATCAGATCGGCGCCAGCGTCCGGCTCAAAAGTGGATCTGGGCGTCGAGCACCTGGCCGCAGACCGAGCACGAGGAGAAGACGATGTCCGTCATCCGGTGCGGGTTGCGAATGCCCAGGGTGTCCGATTCAGCGATGTCACTCTCGATGTGCCCGGCGCAGGCGCAGGGCGGCTCAGCGCCGATCAGGTGAGCCCCCAGGAGCTGCTCGCAGATGAGGCAATAGCTGAGCGAGACGGTGGGGAACTTGTAGCCGCTGTTGGTGTAGAGGACCATTTCGCTGGTGGAGTGCACTGGGGTGGAGCCGCAGTACGGGCACTTGTCGCGGGTCAGCTGGTAGGCGCGCTCCTTGATCCAGCCCCCCAGGCGCTCCCGCAGACTGGGTTCCGGCTGGTCGGAGTCGGCGGCTTGGGCCATGGGCCAAATTCTCACAGAGAAGACAGGCGTCGCGCCGAGTGCAGTTTCACCTGCGGGTGGCGTCATCGAGCAGGTGGTCAAGGACTTCGCGGTAGCTGGTCAGCGCCCGGCGCAGAGACTCCCGGTCGGCGTCTTCGCGGAGCGCCCGATCGGCGGTCTCCAGCGCGGCCGCAGCCGCGCGGTCATGGGCGGCCAGGTCGCGGGCTTTCTGGGCGCCGTCGACGCGGTCCGGGAGCCCCATCCGGCGCAGCACCTCTTCGACAATACCTCGCGCCTGGGCGATGGCAACTTCGGGTCGCGCCTCAAAGTCACGCTCCGCGCTGGCGAAAGTCTCGACGTAGCGCCGGGCCTCGGCGGCATCGAGTTTGCGGAGCTCAAGCGCGGGTCGACGGCGGCGGACAAAGATGACAGCGGCGCCGACGACCAACGCCAGGGCGGCCAACCCGGCCAGCGCCAGCGGGGCCGCCTCGACGATCGAGGCCGCCGCGACCCGCGCCGCCAGCACTGTCATGCCGCAGGCGCCTCGGCGAGGATGGCGGCGTGCGGGGTGACGGCCGTCAGCCGGTCGCCGTCGTACTCGAGCTCGAGGAAACCGCCCTTGTCCAGTTCGAGGAAGTGGAAGCGCCATTCGGACTGGCCCAGGAATTGGTTCCAGAAGGCCTTGATGGGGTCCGCGTGGCTGACCAGCACCGCGGCCTCGCCGGAGGTCGCTTCGACCGCCTCCCGGCAAACCCGCTCAACCCGTTCCGCCATCTCCGGCACCGGCTCGTCGAAGGAGAGGGTTCCAGGGCTGATGGCGTGGAAGAAGAACAGCGGGCGCCGGAAGGGAACCTGCCAGCGCTTGACGCCTTCGATGTACTTGCCGAACTCGGCTTCCACGAGGTCGTCCCGGGTATGGAGGGGAACCTCGTGGCCGAGTTGAGACATCGCCAGGCGGGCGGTTTCCTGGGCGCGTTGCAGCGGGCTGACGTAGAAAGCGCCGACCGGGTATTGGCGCAGGAAGTCACCCAAGCCCAGCGCCTGTCGCTTACCTCGGGCGCTCAGGCCAAAGCCGGGGAGGTGGCCGTATATCACCCCCTCGGGGTTCTCGGGGTGGGCATGACGACAGAGAAAGATCAGCGTTTTGATGCCGGCCATCGCCGGCAACCCTACCCGCGGGCGGTGCGAAGGGTCAACTCAGCCCGGGTCCCGCCAGGCGCGCTTCGATGGTGTCCTCAGGGCCGGGAATGCCCGGCAGGGTTTCGCCCTCCAGGCCCTTGAGGGTCGCCGCCGGCAGCAACCCGACCAGCTCGCACGCGGCCAGGCCGACGCCGGCATCGGCAGCCAGTTGGCGGACCTTGGCCAGCACCCGGCCCAGTCCGGTGACGCGAAAATCAAGGAGGTTCATGCTCACCTGGACCAGGCCGCGACTGGCGAGCGGAAATGCGAGCGCCTGGACTTCGGAGAGTCCGCCGGAACTGCCGCGGATGGCGCGGGCGATCCGTTCGGCGACTTCCAGGTCGGCGCTGTCGAGGTTGACGTTAAAGGCGACCAGGGGCTCTCGAGCTCCGACCGCCGCCGCGCCCGCGGTCGGGTGGGGCGCGCGGGGACCGAAGTCGGGCGGACGCAGGCCTGGCGCCGCTCCGCGGATGTCGCGCAGGCTCCGAGGGGGGCCCGAGAACGCCGCGGCGCCGTAGAGGAAGGCCGGCACCCCCAGGTCCTCGCCGAGGTACCGAGCCATCTCCCGCGCCATCTCGGCGCACAGCTCGATTGTCGAGCCGCTGAGGGGCACGAAGGGAATCACGTCGACCGCGCCCATACGCGGGTGGACGCCGGCGTGGGTCCTCATGTCGATCCGCTTGACCGCCTCGCGGGCCAACCTCATGGCTGCCAGGCTGACCTGGGGCGGCGGGCCGGCGAAGGTCAGGACGGTGCGGTTGTGGTCCGGGTCGGAGTGGCTGTCGAGGAGCTTGACGCCGTCGATGGCGGCAGCCGCGGCCCGCAGCGCCGCGATCAATTCCTGGTCTCGCCCCTCAGAGAGGTTGGGGACACATTCGACCAGCGAGGAGCCGGCGTCCTCCGGGGCCATCAGCTCCTGAAGATCTGGTTCTTGCCCTGCCGCTTGGCCTTGATCAGCTCGCGGTCGGCGAGCTCGAATAGATCCGTCTCGGGGGGTGAGTCGGGAGTCTGGGTGGCGACGCCGCCGGACACGCGGACCTGGACCGATCCGACGCCTTCCAGGATCAGCGGCTGAGCCTCGATCTCTGACTTTAACCGCTCCCCCACAAGCTGGGCTTCCTCGGCGCTGCATTCGGGGACCAGGATGCAGAACTCGTCTCCGCCGAAGCGGCAGATCGTGCTCGATCGTCGCAGGGGGCTATGCAGCACGGTGGCGACGTGTTTGAGGGCCTCGTCGCCGGCGAGGTGGCCGTGGGCGTCATTGATCTGCTTGAAGTCATCAAGGTCGAAGATGATCAGCGAGACCGAGTAGCGGCTGCGCACGCTGCGGGCCAGCTCTCGCTCCAGCTGCTCGAGCAGGTATCGGCGGTTGTGCAGGCCGGTCAAGGAATCCGTCAGTGCCTGCTCCTGGCTGGCCTCGAGGCGCTCCATGAAGCCCAGGGTGTGGGCCGTGTGGGCGGCCAGCACCGAGAGACGGTGGAGCTCGTCCTCCATCTGGGACATGGGACGGCGGAAGTACGCCGTCCACCAGCCCTGCCCCCCGCCAAGCAACTTGATCGGGACCGCCGCCAGGGCACCCTCCAGCAGCTTGCCATCGAGGACGTGGCGGCACCAGGCACTGCCGCCCAGGTCGGGGAAGCTGATCGGGTAGCCGGTTTGGGCGATCCAGCGCGTGACCTCGCTGGTGAATTCGAGGACCAGCTCCGCCTGCGCCTCGTCGACCTGGGCGGCGAAGGTGGGGGAGTGGTGCAGATGCTCGCCATCCGCGCTAGTGGTGAGGATGGCCGCGTCGGCGTCGGTGAAGTCTATGACCAGCGACGTCAGGAGCTCATCGGTAACTTCGCCGTTGCCGCGCAGGCCTACCTCCTCGAAGGCTTCGGCGAGAGCCAGGTTGCGGGCGCGCATGGTCTTCGCCCCCGCAACCCGGGTGGCGACGATGGCGATGAGGTCGGTCAGCTGAGACAACTCGGCGCGATCGATGACCTTGATCTCGCGCGCGGCGGCGGCGAGGTTGTCGGGGTGGACGCCTATGCGCTCGGCCTCAGCAAAGATCTCGGTGAAGTCGGTTTCGCGGATCGCCAGGGGCTCGGTGATGACCCGACCCAACTCAGTTACCTCTCCCGCGGGGCCGGTCGACCGGATCGGGATGATGAGGTGGCCAATCCCGCCCATGCACATCCGCATTTGGGGAAGCTCAGCGTCGGGCGGCATCTCCACCTCGGGGTTGAGCAGCCCGCAGCGACCGTAGTTGATCAGCATCGAGCAGAACGACGGCATTCCGGTCGCCGGCGCGATGGTGTAGCCGCTGGCGTCCTGGAAGAGGGCGCGAACTCCCGTTCGCTCGCTGAAAAACTCAAGTATTCCTTGGAGTAGTTCGTCGCGAACCAAATACGAAAGCTTGGGTAGCGGTGTGCTCGGGCCGCTGTCAGTCAAACGTCCAGTTTCCCTCCGTCAAAGTCTAGGGCATGCCCGCCAGGGCGCCCCTGAACCTGTAACGGAGCGCGCCACCGGAAACCTGCGTATTGGCCAGCGCCTGGCGGGTATAGTCGGGGCCGTGACAGTCGCGACCAGCAGCGCGGCCGGGTCCGTGGTCCTCCCGGGTCGCCGCCTTGGCTTCCCTCGGATCATCATCCTCAGCCTCTACTGGGTCGCGCTGGGATACCTCTGGCTGCCATTGGGCAGCCAGGTGATTCCCCAGATCATCCTCGACCTCGGCCTGGGGGCTCACAAGGGGACGCTGGTGTTCGTCCTTGAGGGCGGCGGCACGCTGCTTTCGATCTTCGTCCAACCCATCGTCGGCGCCCTCTCCGATCGCACCAACAGCCGCTTCGGGCGGCGGCACCCCTACATCTTGCTGGGCACGCTGGGGTCGTGCGTGTTCCTCTCGCTGATGATCCTCGCGGGCAGCTTCTTCTGGCTGATGGGCCTCTACTTCCTGCTCCAGCTCTCGGAGAACTCGGCCCAGGGGCCCTACCAGGGCCTCCTCCCCGACGTGGTCCCCGAAGAAGAGCGCAGCCGCGCCAGCGCCTTTGTGGGCGGCGGCAACCTGCTGGGCCTGTTGCTGGGCACCGTGGTGGTCGGCACTTTGATGGCGTCCAATCGTAAGGACCTCGCGATCGGCTCGATGATCGTGGTCCTTCTGGTCGCGGCGGTGGTGATCGTGACCACCATGCCCGACAAGGTGAAGCCGGCTGTGGGTCTCAAAATCGACTTTAAGGAGCTCTTCGTTGGCACCTTCGCCATCAGCCCCAAGAAGTACTCCAACTTTCTCTGGCTGATGACATCGCGGCTGTTCATCCTGGTTGCCATCGCCGGGCTGCAGAGCTTTGCCCTCTTCTTCTTCCGCGACGTCTTTTACCCCGGCCACGGCGTGGTCCTCGACAACGCCGCCCAGGCGGCCACCCGCGACCTCTCCGCGGTGATCATCCTGCTTGCATTGCTGGTCAGCTACCCGGCCGCGGCGATCTCGCACCGCCTCGGGCGCAAGCCGCTGATCATCTTCGCCGGGCTGATTGGCGCGGTCGGGGCTCTCGGCCTGATGCTTTCGCCGTACCTCTTCCTGCCGGGCTTCATGCTGGCCCCGGTCGGCAGCCTGCTTCACCTCTCCGCCAACCTCAGCCAATCGCTTTATTGCGGCATGCTGGTGGGGATCGCCGCCGGCACCTTCCTCTCCGTCGACTGGGCGTACCTGTGCGAGGTCATCCCAATCGACGAGGCCGGTCGCTTCCTTGGCTTCAGCAACCTCGCCACCGCCGGGTCGGGGGTCATCGCGAGAATGGTTGGCGGGCCTCTGATCGACATCTTCAACGCCCGAGGCCACATCCTCGGGCAGCCCGGCGGCTACCCGGTAACCTTCAGCGTGTACGTGCTTTTCTTCCTGCTGGGGACGCTGGCGATCCTCAAGGTGGGGGAGACGAGACCCCGCGGCGGCGGCGGCGGTAGACCTAGGCCGCGGTTGGTTGCTCCCTGAGGGCGTTCCGCGCGACAGCCCTGTTGCTGCTGGCGACAGCCTGCATGACCGGCTGCGACCTGACCGTGCCCGTGGTGCTGCCCAGCCCCTCCGCCGACGTTTCGATCCCGCCCGGGTCGCCCCAGGTGACCATTCCCAGTCCCTCGCCGGTGCGTCCGCCGCAGTCTCCGCCGGCCGGCGCGCCGGCGCCCGACTGACCGGGATTCCGAATTGCAAATGGACTACGACATGAGGGTTCCCGTATTGCGGATGCGCTGTTAGACTCACGAAACTATGGCGCCTCCTGAAAACGCGCCCGTCGAACCCTACGGAGTGGTCACAAAGACGGCAGCTCAGCCCTCCCTCGAGTTCGCCGGCGTCTTTGAATCGAAAACCCTGAGGCCGACTTTCACGCCGCCGCGGCCGCGGACCCTGGCTCAAACCGGGCTGACACCGACTTTCCTAGCGGAGATGGTGCTCAAGCTGATGCATTTCTCCAGCCAGCTGCCGGCCTACGAAATCGCCTCCCGGCTGCGGCTCGACTACGAGTGCATCCACCAGGTCATCGGCCAGCTGACCAACAACTCATATATCCACTCGATCGGGCAGGCAGCCAAGCCCAACCGCCAGCTGGACTCCCTCGAAGAGGGGCTGGCTTTCATGATCACCGAGAGTGGTCGCGAGCGCGCCCGCGAGATCCTCGACCGCAACCAGTACATGGGGCCGGCGCCGGTGCCGCTGCACGAGTACAACCAGGCCGTACTGCGTCAGTCGCTGCCCGAGAACTTCGCCACCCGCGACGGGCTTCGGTCGACGCTCGACGAGATCGTCATCTCCGACGCCACCCTGGAATTGCTCGGCCCCGCCTTCAACTCGCGCAGCTCGGTCTTCCTGTATGGGCATCCCGGCAACGGCAAGAGCACCATCGCCCGCGCCGCCCAGTCGCTGCTTGGCGGCGGCGTTTATATGCCTTACGCATTGGTGGTCGACGACGCCGTCGTCCGTCTCTACGACCCCAGCCACCATCAGCCGCTGGGGGACGCCGTCCCCGAGGCCGACCAGCGCTGGGTCTACTGCAAGCGGCCCTTCGTCCAGGTCGGCGGCGAGCTCGACCTCTC
>DAITAT010000083.1:0-3872 GCA_036824145.1 Candidatus Dormiibacterota bacterium | reverse complement strand
GAGCCTAGCTGGGACCCAGGGAGCTGGGCACGGCCAGGGTCACCGACGGTGTCGCGTTCGCGTCCGACTCACCGAGCGCGGTCAGCGCGGTGACCATGAACCAGTAGCTGTGGCCTACCTCGCCGTGGACGAGGGCGCTGGTGGCGGTAGTGCCGGCCAGCAGGGTCGTGCCGGCCCCCTCGTCCCGGTACTGGGTCACGTCGTACCTCACGCCCGGTCCCGGGCTCGACCAGCTGACGGCCAGGTCGGTGCCCGCGGCGCCGGTCGTCTGGGCGGTGGCCACCACCTTGGGAAGGGCGATCGTCGGGCTCTTGGCGGCGCCGTTCAGCCAGAGGTTGCCGACGTCCAGCGGCCAGGGGTCCTTGCCGCTGCCCGTCCAACCGAAGGGGTCGACCGGGTTCCAGGTCGCGTGGCGGTAAACGCCGAAGTGGAGGTGCTCGCCGGTGCTCGCTCCGGTCGTTCCGGAGATGCCGATCACCTGCCCGCGGCTGACGTGCTGGCCGCGGCTGACGTCGATCCGCCAGAGGTGGCCGTAGAGGGTGTCGAAGCCGTTGCCGTGGTCGATCCGGACGCCCTGGCCGAAGCTGCAGGTGCTGCAGCCGGGTGTGCTCCAATCCGCGTAGGTCACGATCCCGTCGGCCGCTGCCACGACCTGCTCGTAGTAGAGGCCGAGGTCCCAGCCGTCGTGCCCGTCGTAATAGAGGTAGTCGGTCCCCCCGGGGGTCATCGCGTAGCCGACGCTGGCGTCCGGGTCGCGGCCGTTGCCGGCGTAGGCGACCGTCCCGTCGAAGCGGCAGATCACACCGTCGATGCTGTAGTTGGCCCCGCAGTGGTCGAAGTTGGAGCTCACGAAATGGCCGTCCCCCAGGTAGGGGAGGGTGAGAAAGCCGCCCCCGGTCGGCCCGTACTGGCCGCCGATCCCGGCCGCCGGCATCTGCGGCGGGTAGAGGTCGACGACCCGCTGCGCCGGCTTGGGGTCGGGCAGGGGCAGCGGCGCGGCGGCGGCCGGGACGGCGTTGGCAATGGAAAGCGCGAGGACGGCTGCGACCACCATCGCTCCACGATTCACGCCACCGAAGGTACCGCCAGTGTCAGATGATCCGACGACGAATCGCTGCCGAGGAGTAATCGATCGCCGTCGTCATGATCACCACCACGATCAGCCACATCGCGAGGTCGGGATAGAGGAAGAGGCCGACGTACTGCTCGAGGATGAGGCCGAGGCCGCCCGCTCCGACCAGGCCGAGGTAAGTCGAGGAGTGGATGTTGACCTCGAATGTGTAGATGACGTGAGCGACCATGTAGGGCGTCACCTGTGGCAATACGCCGTGCAGCACGACCTGGATCGGGTTGGCGCCGGTTGCTGTGAGCGCGTCGACCTGGCCCCAATCGACCGCCTCGATCGCCTCGCTGAACAACTTGCCGATCAGGCCGACGGAGAAGGTGGTCACAGCCAGCACGCCGGGGAAGGGGCCGATCCCGATCGCGACCACGTAGACGATCGCCCAGACCAGGGTCGGCACCCCTCGGATGATGCTCAGCGCCATCCGAACGGCGAAGTACACAGCGGTGCCCAGAGCATTACGGCGCATCAGGTTGCCGGCTGCAAGGAAGCTGAGCGGGATCGCCATCACCGCGCCAAGCACCGTCCCAAGCACAGCGATATAGATCGTCTCCAGGGTCTTGACGAGGATGGGGTCGACCAGGGCGCTGAAGTCGGGGTGCGTGAACCCGCTCAACACTCGAAGCACGTAGTGGGAGTTCTGGAAGAGGGCGCCCAGATCGAAGCCCGTCCTGTTCCAGGTGAAGGCGGTGACGACGAGGAGAACCGCCACCAGGCCGAGGTTGCGGCCCCGTTCGCGGTTGCGAAGGCGCTCGGCCTCGGCCATCAGCTCCTCGAGCGATCGCCGGCGCGGTTCAGTCGTAGCCGAGGCGGCCATAGATCCTCCGGTAGTCCGCGTCGCCGAGATCGGCTGGTGGGCCGTCGTAGACGAGCCGCCCCTGGCGCATTGCGATGATCCTTCCTGCGTACCTCTTGGCCAGCTCGAGGTGGTGGATCGCGCAGAGCACGGTGATGCCGTCCGAGACATTGATGTCGCGGAGGTAGTCGAGAACGACGACTGCAGTCTCAGGGTCGAGGGATGCGACGGGCTCATCCGCGAGCAGGATCTCCGGCTGCTGCGCCAGGGCGCGCGCCAAGGCGACTCGCTGCATCTGCCCGCCTGAGAGCAGGTCGGCGCGCACCGTCGCCTTCTCGGCGATGTCGAGCCGCTCGAGCGACCTCCAGGCCAGCTCCGCGTCCGCCTTGGAGAAGACGGGGACAATTCGTCGCCAGCCTTGCTGGTACCCGAGGCGGCCGGTCAGGACGTTGGCCAGCACGCTTGACCGGCGCACCAGGTTGAACTGCTGGAACACCATCGCCGCGCGCCGGCGCGATAGCCGGAGCGCCTCACCCGACTGGGCGGTCACCTCCTCGCCGTGGATCCAGACCCGGCCTGCGGTGGGCTCCAACAGCCGGTTGATACAGCGCAGAAGCGTCGACTTGCCGGAGCCCGAGGGGCCGATCACGCAGAGGAACTGCCCGCGGGGCACCTCCAGGCTGACCGAGTCGAGGGCTTTCGTCCCGGTCGCGAAGACCTTGGTCAGGCCTTCGACGCGGATCAACGAGGTGGCGGCCGCCGCGGCGGCCGCCGTCTCCGTCACAGGTCGCCTAGGCGTTGAGCAGCGAAGGGTTGACCGTCCTGATCACGTCCCGCAGGTTGTCGTAGTCCTTGTCGGCAGCAGGGACCAGGGAGTCGATCGAGTAGAGGGCCTTGAGCGGGCCGGCCATGGTGGGATCGGTGCCGAGGGCGATCATCGCCGCCTTGAGCTTGGCCTTCTGATCCGGGTTGAGGTTGTGTCGAATCATTTGCGGGTCCCCGGGCACAGGGGGATCAGTGGTCGCGATGACCTTGGTTTTGGTCATGATCCCGGGGCACGAGGTGTCGGCGCCCTTGTTGGTGCGGGCATCGTCGTAGATCGCGCCGGCGTCCACCACGCCCTGGCACACCTCGACCGCGATCTGGGTCTGGTTGGAGATGTTCACGGTCTGGCCCAGACCCTTGGGGTCGAACCCGGCCTTGCTCATCATGTACCTCGGGTAGAGGCTGCTCGAGGCCGAGGTCGGGTCACCGAAGGCGAATTTCTTGCCCTTCAGGTCGGCGATCGAGTTGATGCCCGAATTGACATTGACGATGATGAACGCCTTGTAGCTCGGAAGGCCCTGGCGAACCGACTTGGTGACGGCCTCCGCCCCGTTCTTCTGGTGGGCGATCACGTAGTCGAGCGGACCGACCCAGCCGATGTCGACCTGGTTCGAGGTCATGCCCTCGGTGACCGCCGCGTAGCTGCTCAGCACCGTGCCGGTGACGTGGTATCCGGTCTTGGTGGAGAGGTAGTCGGCGATCAGCGCCGCGTTCGTCTGCACGATGCTGGTCGTCTGGGAGGGCACGAAGCCCATCACGACGTCCTGCTTAATAGGGGTCGCGGCGGGAGCGGGCGTCCCTCCGCAGGAAATTGTCAGCAGCGCGGTGACGGCTGCGAATACGACAAATCGAAGCTTCATGGCTCTCCCCCTGAACTGGCCGTCCGAATTGGCGCGGCTACTATAGCAACGACGATGGGGATCAGCAGCGAGGGCCTTGCGGCCGAGTACCAGGAGCCCCTCGGGCCGGCCGGCGTGAGACTTCGGGAGAGGCCGCGCCTCCCCCTCCAGGAAGGTCACGTGGCGATCGCGATCAAAGCCGCCGGGCTGAATCACCTCGACCTCTGGATGGCGCACGGCCAGCAGCGGATCGATCCGCCGCGGGTGATCTGCGCCGACGGCGCGGGCG
>DAITAT010000082.1:0-3929 GCA_036824145.1 Candidatus Dormiibacterota bacterium | reverse complement strand
GCCGCCGAGAATTCGATCCATGATGTCGGCCGCGTCAGTTCGGCCCGAAGCCAGCACGTGAGCGTAAATACCCCTGGTCGTGCCATTGTTACGGGCAGTGTGCGAGTCGTTGCAAGGCGAGTCCTCGACGCACCAACCGCCGCGCGTGATAAGGGATAAGACATGAGCGAGCAGTCTCCGTCGCCGCCGACACCAATAGGCCCCCTTTCGCCTGACGGCCAGTACCAATGGGATGGCAGCCAATGGCAGGCCGTGCAGGCCCCGCCGCCGCCGCCGCCCGGGCCGACCGCTCAGGTCCCACCGCCGCCCCCCGGGCCGACCGCTCAGGTCCCACCGCCGCCCCCCGGGCCGACTGCGCAGGCCCCGCCGCCGCCGCCGCCCGGGCCGACTGCGCCGCAGCCCCCGCTGAGTACGCCTGCCCCGTTGGTTCCGCCGCCAGGTGAGGTCAAGAAGCAAGGCCATATGCTCCGCAATCTCGGGATCGCCTGCGTCGGTCTGATCGTCCTATTCGTGATCATTGGCGTGGCATCGGGAGGTGCTCGATTCTGACCCGACGTTCGCATCTCGCTGTACGTGCGCCCCGTACAGCGCTGAGCTCAGGCGCTTACCGCCGCGTCCAACTCCTCTTGTTGCTCCGAAATCCCGCCGATGACCCGCCTGTACACGTCAAGGTAGCGGTCGACCATCGCGTCGGGTGAGAACAGTAGCCTGGCTCGCACCGCGCAGCTGACGGGATCGATTTCCCGGACCCCCCGCACCGCGTCGACCATGGCATCGACGTCATCGACCACGTAGCCGGTGAGGCCTTCGTCGATCAGCTCCGGGAGGGCGCCGAGGTTGAAGGCGATCGCCGGGGTGCCGCTGGCCATGGCTTCGACGATCGACAGGCCAAATGGCTCGGGCCACGTGATCGGCGCCAGCAACGCGGTGGCGTGGGCCAGGAGCTCCGCCTTCTCGGCGCCGGCTACGTTGAGGATGTGGACCACACGGTCGCCGTCGATATGGGGGCCGATGAGGCGCCGGTAGTAGTCCAGGCTCTCCGCGGTGTTCTCGATCTTGCCGGCGAGGACCAGCTTCATCCCCGCCCGGCGGGCCACCTCGATGGCATGATGCTGGCCTTTTTCAGGGCAGATCCGAGCCAGCGCCAACAGGTAGGGCTCGCCCGCCCCGGCCGGCCCGAGCGTCAGCGCATCGATATCAACGGCGTTGTGGACGGTGCCGATCCAACTCAGGTCGGGCGCGATTTCTCGCTGGTTCTGGCTGATCGCGACGAGCCCCGCGCCGTCTAAGACGCTCTCGTAGCCGGTGCGCTCGGACTCGTCCAGCGGCCCGTGGACGGTGTGGACGACGGGCGCGTGGTTTTGGTACTGCGCAGCCAACAGGCCGACGAACCCGGAGTGCTCATGGATCACGTCCACCGGTCCGAGGGTCTCGGTCAGTGAGCGCAGCTTCCTGTAAACGCGACCCGCGTAGGCCGCCTCGCGCTGGGACATCTGCGGCAAGCCCAGGTCCTCACGCCACTCTTTGGGCGCGCACACAATCGTGCCGCTGCCGGAGCCCTCGGCGCCGAAGAGGTGAACCTGGTGCCCCTGTTTGCGCAGGCCAGCGGCGAGGAGGCTCACGACGAGCTCGATGCCGCCGTACCCGTGCGGTGGCACCGGGTACCAGGGGGGCGAGATGAGGGCGATGTTCAGTTTCTTCATGAGTTGGGGGCGACAGAGCAGCACAAAGAGAAGTTCCGCGCCTCACTAAAGACGATACCCGTCCCCCCCGATCTCAATCAGATTCCGGCCAGACTGGTACATCAATTCGCGGCCTTTGGCACATTCGGGGCCCAGCTGAACGACAATCGACTGCCTATGCCTGACCACCTGACCGCTATCGACGGCACCAGCTTCATCCTCTCCGACCGGTCGGGCAACATCACGGGTGGGGTCCACGGTCTCTACGTGCGCGACTGCCGGTACATCTCCAGATGGGAGCTTCGGCTCGGGGGAGTCAGGCCGAAGCTGCTCAGCTCTCACCACGTCGACTTCTTTTCCAACCTCATCTTCCTGGCTAACGGAGACGCCTCGGGGCTGGCGCCGAACTCGATCTCCTTGCTTCGGCGGCGGGTAGTGGGCAACGGAATGGAGGAGGAGTGGGAGGTGACCAACCACGAGCACAAGACCATGACTGTGCCTTTGGAACTGACCGTGGCGGCCGACTTTCTCGACCTCTTCGACGTAAAGGCCCACGAGTTCGCCGCCCTCGAGGACCGCGTATTCGCCGGGGAGTCGAGCCGCCGGCCGATTCGCCGTCGCACTACCCCGGGCCTCAGCCCGACTCTGGTCTTCACCCACACCGACGGCGCATTCCATGGCGGGTCCAAGGTCAGCGCTTCGCCGCCTCCAGAGACGCTGCGGCAGGGCGTGCTGACCTGGCGGGTGCGGCTGGCGGCCCACGAGACCCGACGACTGAGGCTGAAGGTCGCGCTCAAGGTCCAGCGGCGCAACCTGCCCCCCACCCACGAGCTCTCGGATTTCGGCCACGGCGCCGGCCAGCTAGAGGCTCGCTTGAATCGGCGCCGGATCGTCTCGCCCCGGCTGGCGACGCCGTGGCGCCCGCTGCAGAGCACCTTCCAGCGCAGCGTTTCGGACCTCGGCGCCTTACTCATCGAAGATCCAGACATCAGCCCGGGCGTCTCCGCCGGCCGTCTACCGGCGGGCGGGTTGCCCTGGTTCATGACGCTCTTCGGGCGCGACACCCTGATCGCCTCATACCAGCTGCTTCCGAGTGGGGTGCAGATGGCCTGGGGTGCGCTGCGGGCGCTGGCCGAGCTGCAGGCCACTGAGGAAGACCGCAGCCGAGACGCGGAGCCCGGCCGGATCGTCCACGAGGTTCGTCGTGGGCCGATCGCCATCAACGGCGGCCACTTCCCCTACTACGGCACCATCGACGCGCCCCTGCTCTACCTGGTCCTGCTCGAGGAGGCGTACCGGTGGAGCGGCGACGATCGGTCGGTCCGCAGCCTGCGGGGCGCGGCCACCGCCATCCTCGACTGGATCGAGAAATATGGCGATAGCGATGGCGACGGCTTCATCGAGTACAAGCGCCGCGCCGTCAACGGTCTCGAGAACCAGGGCTGGAAAGACTCATGGGACTCGATGCGTTTCCACGACGGCGGGATCGCGCGGGCCCCGATGGCGACCAGCGAAGTGCAGGGCTATGCCTACGACGCGTATCGCCGCACTGCCAGGCTGGCCAGGGGACCGTGGAAAGATCCGGGGCTGGCGGCGCGGCTAGAAGAAAAGGCGGACCAGCTCTACGAACTCTTCAATCGCAAATTCTGGACCGATGACCGGGGCGGCTTCTATCACCTCGCTCTGGACCGCGACAAGCGGCCGGTCGACAGCAAGACCTCCAACATGGGCCACCTGCTCTGGTCGGGCATCGTCCCCCGGGAGCGGGCCGTGGCGGTCGTCGCCCAACTGATGGGGCCGGGGCTCTTCAGTGGCTGGGGCATCCGGACGATGTCCACCGAGGACCGCGGCTTCAACCCGATCTCCTACCACTGCGGCACGGTCTGGCCGCACGACAACAGCATCGCCGTCGCCGGGCTCCACCGCTACGGCTTCCACGCCGAAGCCAACCGGGTGATGGAGGCGACCATGGACGCCGCCGCCTACTTCGAGGACTGGCGGTTGCCCGAGGCCTTCGCGGGGTACTCCCGCGACGTCGGCCCGTTCCCGATCCAGTACCCGACCGCCGGCAGCCCCCAGGCATGGGCTGCGGCGGCGCCGCTGCTGATGCTTCGCGCCGCCCTGGGACTCGAGCCAGACGCGAAGTCCAGGATGCTGGTGACGAAGCCGCACCTACCCGACGCCCTCAAGGACCTGGATCTGCGCGGCTGTCCAGCCTTCGACAGGGTCTTCGACGTGACGGTCACC
>DAITAT010000081.1:0-3984 GCA_036824145.1 Candidatus Dormiibacterota bacterium | reverse complement strand
ATCATCTTCCTGATGGTGATCAAGCCAGGGGGGATTCACACCGGTCCGATCTTCGGGTAGCCGTCAGGCGCCTCGCTAGGCGCGCCGGATCAGGAAGCGAAATTCGGGTCCGGGAAGCTCCTCGACGCTGACGAACTGGTGCCGCTTGCGCTGACACCAGGCGCGGAAGTCGTGGTCCGCACCCGGGTCGGTGGCGAGTATCTCCAGGAGGTCGCCTGACTCGATGTAGTCGATCTCGTTGCGCGCCTTGATCAGCGGCAGCGGGCAGCGCAAACCCCTGGCATCGATGGTGCGCGCGGGGCTGTTCGGGTCTGCCATGAGCCGGTAGCGACAATATATAGGTGAGGAACGAGTACCCGTTCACCTCCATCGTCGGCCAGCAGCAGATGAAGCTGGCGCTGGTCCTCAACGCCATCAACCCGCGAATCGGCGGCGTGCTGGTGCGGGGTGAGCGGGGCACCGCGAAGTCGACAGCCGTGCGGTCGCTGGCGGCGCTGCTGCCCGAGCAGAAGGTGGTCGTCGGCTGCCACTACTCGTGCGACCCGGACGCCGCCCGTGACCTGTGCCCAGATTGCCGCGCCCGCCTCAAGGCCGGCGAGGAGCTGCCCACGGCGTTGACGCGGATGCGCGTGGTCGAGCTGCCCGTGGGGGCCAGCGAGGACAGGGTGGTCGGCAGCATCGACCTCGAAGCCGCGATCCGGCACGGCGAGCGACGTTTCGAGCCCGGGCTGCTGGCCCAGGCCAACCGCAACATCCTCTACGTCGACGAGGTCAACCTCCTCGACGACCACCTCGTCGACGTTCTCCTCGACGCCGCCGCGATGGGGGTCAACACCGTGGAGCGTGAAGGCGTCTCCTTCACCCACCCGGCTCGTTTCATCCTGGTCGGCACCATGAACCCCGAGGAGGGCGAGCTGCGGCCGCAGCTGCTGGATCGCTTCGGCCTCTGTGTCGACGTCGGCGGTGCCGACGATATCGAGGACCGAGTCCGGATCATGGAGCAGGACCAGTGGCGGGCGCTCGACAGCGAACGATTCAGCCGCGAGGCCTCCGATGCTGAGGCGCGCCTGGCCGGTGACATCGTCGCCGCTGAGGCACGGCTGGCCGCGGTCGAAGTCAGCCGCATCATGCTCGAGCTGGCGTCCAGCCTCGCCGTCGCGGCCGCGGCCTCCGGCCATCGCGCCGACATCGTGCTGGTGCGC
Source organism: Candidatus Dormiibacterota bacterium (assembly GCA_036824145.1). Lineage (GTDB taxonomy): Bacteria > Chloroflexota > Dormibacteria > DASZGP01 > DASZGP01 > DATMMS01. The sequence continues at coordinate 2,782 of DAITAT010000081.1, read as the reverse complement.
GGGGCGCGGACGCTGGCGGCGTTGCGAGGGCTCGACGCGGTGGGCCTGCCGGAGATCCAGGACGCCGCCGAGCTGGCGCTGAACCATCGCCGTCGCGAGCAGTCGTCGGCAACCCGCCACGCCCAGGAGGACTTCCGCCAGCAGGCCGAAGAGAAGCTGAAGGAGCTCGAGGCCGACGCCGAGAAGGCCAAAGCCGAGGGCAAGCCGGAGGCCAGCGCCCAGAGCGACTCCGCGTCGGGGGGCGACCAGGTCGACGCCGAAACCAGCGCGGGCCAGGCGCCGCTGGATCCTAGCGACCCCGCGCCGATGGAGGGCTCGGAGCCGTTCGATGGCGAGATCTTCCCGATCGCTAAGATCGAGATCCCGCGCGAGCGCCGCCAGCGCAAGGCCGCCGGCAAGCGCACCAAGAGCATCACCGGCCAGCGCCGGGGCCGCTACGTCCGGGCCACCACCGTCGAAAAGACAACCGACCTGGCGCTCGATGCCACCCTGCGCGCGGCGGCGCCGATGCAACGAAAGCGTCGGGCTGCCGCCGCCGCCGCCGGCGAGGAGGTCGGCGAAAACCTGCGGCTGGAGCGCCACGACCTGCGCCAGAAGGTGCGCGACCGAAAGATCGGCAACCTCATCGTTTTCGTGGTCGACGCGTCCGCGAGCATGGATGCCGAGCAGCGGATGACCGCCACCAAGGGCGCCGTGCTCTCGCTGCTGCGCGACGCCTACGTGCGCCGAGACAAAGTTGCGCTGGTGATCTTCAGTGGCCGCGAAGCCCGGGTTGTGCTGCGCCCCACCAACAGCGTCGAGCTGGCCGAGAAGCGGCTCAGCCGGCTCAACGTCGGCGGCACCACACCGCTGACCCACGGGCTGGTCGAGGGGCTGAAACTGGTCCGCTCGGAGCGCCTCAAGAATGCCGACGTGTACCCTCTGCTGGTGCTGATCTCAGACGGCAGAGGCAACATCTCGGTGGCCGGTGACGAGCCGCTGATCGAGGCGCAGCGCGTGGCGGAGCAGATCAAGACCGAGGGCATCCGGGCGCTGGTGATCGACTCTGCCCGCGACTACTCCAAGAGCCTGCCGGCCCGCCGCCTGGCGCGGATCAGTGGCTCGGCCTACAGCAGCTACGCCCTCAACGCCTGCAACGACCTCGCCGAACACATGGGCGGGCGGTACCTCGGCCTCTTCGACCTCAACCAGCGCAGCATCCTGGCCGGGGTCCAGGAATCGTTGGGTCAGCGGTCGGCATGAGCGAGCTGGAGATGTCCAACGTGCGCGGCGCGGTGTATCCCTTCACCGCCATCGTGGGCCAGGATCGGATGCGTCTGGCGCTGGAGCTGAACGCCGTCAACCCTGCCATCGGCGGGGTCCTGATTCGCGGCGAAAAGGGCACCGCCAAATCGACCGCGGTGCGCGCCCTGGCGCGGCTGCTGCCCGAGATCGACGTCGTCGAGGGCTGCCGCTACAGCTGCGAGCCGCCGGGCGACGAGGGTGATGCGAGGCTCTGCATCGACTGCACCGAAAAGCTGGCACGCGGCGAGAAGCTGGGCGTGACGCAGCGACGGATGCGGGTCGTGGAGCTTCCCATCAACGCCAGCGAGGACCGCGTCGTTGGCAGCATCGACATCGAATCGGCGATCAAGACCGGGACCAGGAAGTTTGAGCCGGGCGTGCTGGCCGAGGCCAACCGCAACATCCTCTACGTCGATGAGGTCAACCTCCTCGACGACCACCTCGTCGACGTGCTGCTGGACGCCGCCGCCATGGGCGTCAACGTGGTCGAGCGCGAGGGCGTCTCGGTCTGGCACCCCGCGAGGTTCATCCTGGTCGGCACCATGAACCCGGAGGAGGGTGATCTCCGGCCCCAGCTGCTGGATCGCTTCGGGCTCTGCGTCGATGTCACCGGTATCCGCGACGTCGGCGAGCGCGTCGAGATCATCGAGCGCCGCGAGGCCTGGGAGGAGAACCCGGAAGGCTTCGGGGCAGACTATGCCGAGGCCGAGTCGGAGGAGGCAGCCCGGATCGCTGACGCGATCGTGCGGCTCGCCGCGGTCGAGGTGCCCCGCCCCATCCTGGCAGCCATCGCCGAGCTCAACGTCAGCCTTGGCGTCGACGGCCACCGGGCCGACCTGGTGGCACGCAAGGCGGCCCAGGCGCTCGCCGCGCTGCAGGGCACCGAGACGGTGTCGCAGGCCGAGGTCGACGAGATCATCGACATGGTCCTCAGCCACCGGGTCAAGGGTCAGCTTGACGGCCGACTCACCATCGACGCGGTCGTCAGCCGGGCCAAGTAGGCGGCTCGCGCTGCCCTAGTCGGGGTCGACTATGCGGGGGCGGAAGTTTCCCCGCTGGCGCCCCTTGCCCGCGCCGGGCGCGCCTCCTGCCGCGGCCGCCTTCCTGGCCGGGGGCTTCCCGGCGGCCGGCTTCTTGGCCGCGGCCTTGACGGTCCCCTTCCGAGCCCGCTTGCTCGGCTCGGTCCCCGCCTCGGCCGCGGCACGCGGCCTGACCCGGGCGCTGGTGTCCGCCCTCGCACCTTCGGTTGTTCGCCGGTCGAGGACGGTCTGAAAGAGCCGGGCGACCATGTTGCCGCGCCTCTCCATCTCGTCGACGGGCACCTCCAGCGGCTTGCTCTCGACTACCTTTCGGGTGATTTCGATCCCGTGCCGGGGCAGGATCCGCGAGAGATACGGCCAGGTCTTGTGAAGGCCGTTGATCACGGTTTCGTAGCCGTGCTGAAGCACGATCATCTGGGCCGAGAAGCTCATCACCTCGTGGAAGAACATCTTCTCGT
>DAITAT010000035.1:0-18264 GCA_036824145.1 Candidatus Dormiibacterota bacterium | reverse complement strand
CCGGTTCCGCTCGGATTCGGGGCCGCGTAGGCGACACCAACTGGTAGAGCCAACGTGAAAATCGTTGCCTTCGTTGGCCCGCCCATCCCCGACCAGCTTGATGGTTCTTGCATTCCAGTGCAATCGCGCGGATATCATCCCGTCGCATGCAGGCTCGGATGCTGGGTTCGCGCATGGGAAGCCGCGGCTCGGGCACGAACGCTGGATTTGGACCACCCCACATTCCGCTGTGGGGGCCACCTGATCTTGCCACGAGGTGTTGATCGCCCTATGCGCCGGCCGGCTCCGTCTCGGGTATCAACCCGACCTGCTGGTAGAAGCCGAACATGTCGACGACGTTCCAGTGCTCTGCCATCTTTCCGTCCTTGACCCGGTAGATATCTATCCCTCTCATCGTGAATGCCTTGCCCGTTGGCGGGATGCCGAGGAATTCCCCGATGTGGGTGCCTGTGTGGTTCCAGCGGAGGACCACGATGTCGCGCTCAGCGATGATGTCGTCGATCGTCCAGTGAGGATCGAAGGCCCGGAACAATGTCGCCACCCGCTGCTTCAACCCTTCGAGGCCCGGAGCTTGCCCGAGGAATGCCGCGTGATCCAAGTAGCCGGAGGCCACCACCTCGTCCAGGGCATCGATGTCCCGACTGTTGAGGATTTCCACTTTGTAGCGGCGCAGGATTGTTTTGTTTGCTTCGGTAATCATCTCAACTACGCGCCGGCGCCTTCGGGCTGCGGGATCAGCCCTAGTTGCTGCATCAACGCAAGCTGGTCGACCACGTGCCAGTGCTCGGCCATCCGGCCCTCACGGACCGCGTGGATGTCAATGCCGGCGATGGTGAACTCTTTGCCGGTGGGCGGGATACCCATGAAATTGCCACTGTGAGTCCCGGTTTGCGACCAGCGGACGACTACCCGGTCTCCCTCGGCGACGACGTCTTCCACGGTGAAGACAAGGGGGTTGAAGGCGCCAAGGATCAACCCAGCCCGCGCCTTGAGGTCGCTCCGACCGTTGCCATGGCCGGGAAACGGATCGTGCTCAACGTAGTCTTCTGCCGCCAGCTCGCCGATCAGGTCGACCTTGCGCTGGTTCAGGACTTCGTCGTAGTACCGGCCGACGACTGCCTTGTTGTCGGTGTCTGACATGATGTTCCTCCTTGTGGAACGGCTGTTATTGCGCCTTTCACGATGCAACCGCCGGGCGCGGATCGCCATGACGTCTACCCACCGTCTGCTCACCGAGTTCACGCTCCTTCCGGCCACAGGAAGCTAGGATGAACGGCCGAGGAAGGCGAAAGTTGTCACCGCATGCAACCAAGTTCGGCGAGCAGGTAAAGGCTCTGCGCCTGGCAGGGGCGTTGACACAGGCCGAGCTCGCCGAGAGCTCAGGCATCAGCGAGCGCACCGTCAGTGATCTCGAGCGGGGGCTGCGGGCTGCCGTTTATCCCGCGACTGCTCGCCAGCTCGCCAGAGCCCTGCATGTCCGCCAGGACGACCTCGCCACCTTCCTCGCGGCGGCTCGGGGCCAAGGTGAGCAGGGCGCCTCAGCGCCGTCTCAACTCGCCTCCGATTCTCCCCCCTGGTCTCGCCTGCCGGTTCCGCTGACCCGGCTGGTGGGCCGTGAAGTGGATCTCGCAATTGTTCTCAGCCTGGTGCGCGCCCCCGAGACGCGCCTGGTGACCCTGATCGGGCCGGGCGGCGTTGGTAAGACCCGGCTGGCCGCGGAGGTCGCCACCATCACCCAGGATGAATTTGCGGGGGGCACCTTTTTCGTGAACCTTTCCGCCATCGACGAACCCGGGATGGTGCTACCCGCTATCGGCAGCGCTGTCGGGCTGCTGCCGGGCAGGGGCGAGCTCGCGCCGTTGATGTCTCGGCGCTTGGGCGAGGAATTGGCGCTGGTGGTGCTCGATACCTTTGAGCACATCGTCGCGGCGGCGCCCGCTATCGCCGAGCTGGCGGCGGCGTGCCCGAGCCTTACCGTGTTGACCACCAGCCGGACGGGGCTCCACGTTCGTGGGGAGCGCGAGGTGCCGCTGCATCCGCTGGCCGTGCGGACGGCGGGATTGCCAGAAGCAGCGCCCGCGCCCGCAGTCGAGCTCTTCATCGAGCGCCTAGCCGCAGTCGCGCCCGGTCTTCCCGTCACAAGCGCGACCACCGACGTCGTCACCGACATTTGTGCCCGCCTCGATGGTCTGCCGCTGGCCATAGAACTAGCCGCGGCGCGCGTCAAACACATGTCGCTCAGCGACCTGCTGATGCACCTCGACCACCGCCTCGACCCCCTCGTTGGCGGCGCCCGTGACCTTCCGTCACGGCATCAGACGATGCGCGGTGCGCTGGACTGGAGTTACGAGCTGCTGGGCGCGGCCGAGATGCGGCTCTTCCGTTGTCTCTCGGTTTTCCGAGGCGGCTTTGGGCGCGAAGCCGCTGAAGCGATGGTCGGTTCCAACAGCGCCGCCAGATCGCCGGACGTTCTTTCTACGCTCAGCGCCCTCGTCGACTCCAGCCTTGTGCTGGTGGAAGCCGGTACGTCTGGCCAGGCCCGGTACCGCCTGCTGGACGTGATTCGGGAGTACGCTGTGGAGCGCGCGGTGACGGCCGGCGAACGCGAGCCGCTGCGGCAGCGCCACGCCGAGTATTTCCTCGCCATCGCCGAGCGCGCCGAGCCCGAGCTGCGCGGGTCGGACCAGCGGGACTGGTATGCCCGGCTCCTGGAGGACGAGGGCAACTTCCGCGCTGCGCTGACCTGGGCTCTGGAGGTGGGTGAAGCCGAGGTCGCGCTCAGGCTGGCCGGCGCGCTCTGGATGTTCTGGCGCTGGGCGGGACTGTTCGCCGAAGGCCGAGCGTGGCTGGGTGCCGCCCTTGCAGCCGGCGAGGCATGTCCGCAGGAAGTGCGCTGCCAGGGGCTGTGGGGTGCCGGTTGGCTTGCCTACCATCACGGCGACTACGAGCAAACGGACGAGGCGGGGCGGCGGCTGCTTAGCGTTGGGAATGACGGCCTCGAGAGGCGCAACGCTCTGACCCTGATCGGGAATGCCGCGCTCGCCGAGGGTCGCGGTGAAGACGCGGTCACGGCCCTTGGCGAGGCGTTGGCAGTATGCGAAAGGTTGGGCATCAGCTGGCACCTTGGCACCTCGCTCCTCAACCTAGGCATCGCATTGCTATATAGCAGCCGGGCGCCTGAAGGGCGGGCATTGCTCGAGCGCGCCCGGGCGACCTATGAGGAGCTTGGGGACCGGCATTTCACGGCCCGGACATTGCGGCAGCTAGGGTACGCGAGCCTGGTGATGGGCCAGCCCGCGGCGGCCGCAGCGCAAATCCGTCGTGGCATGGAGATGGCCGCTGACCTTGGTGATGACTGGAGCATCGCCGAAGGCCTGGAGGCGGTGGCCACCATGTGCAGCGAGAGCGCTCCGCGCACTGCGGCTCTGCTCGCCGGTGCGGCGGAGCGGCTGCGGGAGCGGATCTCTATGCGGCCCCACCCCTCCGACGCCAGCATCAACCGTGCCTACCTGGACCTGGCCCGAGAGCGCCTCCCTGCAGGCGCGTTCGATGACGCGTGGCGCGAGGGTCAAGGGATGGCGCTGGAGTCCGGGGTGGGTCTTGCCCTCGAAGCCTGCCTCTCATTCAGCTAGTAGCGGAACTCGTGCCGCCGCTGGAGGCTCTCGAACATGGCGTTGATCAACTCCTGCTCGTAGGCCTGGCGTCGAGCGACATCCTCCTCGTCGGACCCCGCGGTCCGAGTGGCGATCCAGGGCGGCTCGGCGGTGTGCACCACGACACCGTCGACCTTGACCTGCACCAGGCTGTCGGTGTCCTCGTCGACGCGGATACCGACCGTCCCCAGCGGACCTGTGTGGTCCAGCAGCCGCCACCGGTGCTCCCACCCGCGTACGCGGGGAGTGCCTGCCATGGTCATGTGGAGGGCGTCGACCACGATCGACGACCCCGGGTACTGGGCACCCCTGGCCTGCAGCATCTGCATGGCGGGCTGGTTTAGGCGCCGGGCGACGTGCTCCAGGAGAGAGGGCGCCCGTTTATCGAGGTCCGGGCGTTCGCGGTCCTCTTCGGGAAGGGTGAGGAGAACAGCCATCACGCCCGCGTGCCGCCGGCAGTAGACGGCTTCGCCGACCAGGTGCTGGTGCTCGGGGCACCACGCCGTGGGGCACTCCTTACCCCGTCGATCGACATACTCGCAGGGGGCTCCGTGCTGGCTGTCACACGATCCCTCGGAGCATGGGTCCTGGCCGTCTTTGGCTGTTGGCTGCGGTTGCTCCGACATTGCCACCCCCTCATCCACAAAGTGTGACCTTGGTTTCAGGGCCATTCTGAGCCGTTCCGGCAGGGGGCGCTAGCGGGCTCAGGCCTCGCTAGTAGAATGGACGCCTGCCCGAGCGGCTTGACCGTGGGCGGATGTCGGGGCGTAGCGCAGCTCGGTAGCGCGCGTCGTTCGGGACGACGAGGTCCCCGGTTCAAATCCGGGCGCCCCGACCATCACTTACCAGGCTTACCCGGCGCCTGCTTACCCGGCGCCTGCTTACCCGGCTCCTGCTTCAATTTGGGGAGCTTGTCGTCGTCGCTGTCGAGAAGCCCGCCCGACGCCACGTGGGCGATTCGGGCATCGACCTCGCCCTTGACGGCGTCGACGTCGGCCCGCCGGTAGTTCACCCAGTACCTCGCCTCCAGCGCCGGGCCCATGTCTGCCCGCGGCACCAGGGCCACCGTAGGGAGGGGATCCGCAGCCAGGCCGCGCACCTTGTTCATCTCGGCCAGGCCTCGCGTCAGCATGCCCCGCAGGTCGGCACCATCAGGGATCTTGGCCGTCGACACGAAGCGGCGTACCGGATAGCTGGTCTGGTTGACGATCGCCGACGTGTAAACCTCCTGGTTAGGCACCATGATCTTCTCGCCGTCGATGGCCCGCAGCTCCGTCACCCGCAGCCGCACCGTCTCGACCCGGCCGTTCCAGCTGCCCACCTTGATGTTGTCGCCGATCTGGAAGGGCCGTTCCAGGAGCAGGAAGAACCCCGAGATCCAGTTTTTGAGGACGTCCTGGAAGGCCAGGCCGAAAGCCAGGCCGAGCAGGCCAACCGCGCCCAGGACCGGGGCAACATACTGCGGAGCGACCACGTCTAGGAAGGCGAAGAAGCCCAGCACCAGCACACCGATATAGACGAGCCGGCCCACCAGCAGCACCAGCTGCACGTCCATTCGGGCGCCGCGGCTGGCGCGACGGCTGACGCGCCGAGCCAGGCGCGCCAGTAGATAGGTGACCAGCAGGACCAGCACGCCCTCGGCTGCGGTGAGGACCACCCCCGGCCAATCCACATGCCCACCGCCGGCGGGATTGAGGCCGAGCGCCTTGAGGATTTCGCGGTTGAGATCGCCGGAAGCCTGTAGCCGCAGGCCTCCGGTAGCCAGGATCAGCCTTCCTCCGATCCCGAGCTGTCCGAGGAACCTTCCCCGCCGCCACCCTCGCCTTCGGCGGCTCCTTCGGCACCTTCGGCGGCCTCGCCCTCGGCGGCCTCGCCCTCCTCGCCCTCGACCTCCTCGCCCTCGACCTCGACCGGCTCCTCTTCCTCGATCTCGCGGATCAGGGCGATCTTGACCACCAGTTCTTCAGGGTCGTTGAGGATCTCGACTTCGGCAGGGACGTATAGCTGGCCGACGCGGATCCCGTCGTCAACCGCCTCCAGCCCGCTGACATCGACCTCGACGTGCTCGGGAATGTCGGCCGGCAGGCAGCTGACGCGAAGGCTGTTCACGTTCTGCTGGAGCTCGCCGTCGTGGCGCTGAACCGCTGGTGACTCACCCACCAGGACCACTGGCACATCGGCCGTGATCTTCTTCTTCAGGTTCACCTGGTAGAAGTCGACATGGAGAACGCCGCCGCCGCGAGGATCGTACTGGACCTCGCGGACGAGGACCTTGCGGGGACTGCCCTCGCCGTCGATCTTGAGGTCGAGCAACTGGGTGCGTCCAACCTTGTGAAAGGCGCGCTCGAACCCTCGCCGAGGCAGCGTCACAGAGACCGGGTCGACCCGATGTCCGTAGACCACGCCGGGTACGCCGCCGGCAGCCCGCAGGCCACGATTCTGCTTGCGCAGCTCCGTCCGGGGGGTGATTTCGAGCACGGTTGTGTCAGGCATGGCGAACTCGAAATGGTACCATGAGCAACGGATTTCGCCGTCTCGAGCCTGGGATCAAGCGAGCCGCTTGAAACAACATGGGCCAAGCAATAACGATCCCTGAATCCACTTCCCGCCTGCACGAAGAGCATGGCCATCGGGTCCTCAACGGCCGAATCGCTGTGCGCCTGATGCTGGTGTCGATGATCGTCGCAGGGCTGACTTTCGGCTTCGTGTACCAGGGTCAGACCGAAGCGGATCGCCTGGGTTCGCTGGAGGCCGCTCGCCACGACGCCATGGCCACCTACGACGCCGACGTCAAGGCCGGCATGACCGCGGCCCAACTGGCCGGCGACAAGCAGTCGCTCGATCGCCTGAACAGCCAGGCCACCCCGGCCCGTCTTTTCCTCTTCGACTTCCAACGCATGGACTTCTGGAGCCGGCAGCGCCAGTCCTACCTCGATCTCAGCCGCCACCTGACCACCACTCGCGAGACCCTCGTCGCCGACCTGCAGCAGCAGATCGCCGCCTCCGCCGCCGCCGCCGCCGTGGGTGCTGATGCCTGGAGGCAGGCCGGCGGCATCGCCGCGGACGTCGACACCCTGGCCGGCGGTGCGGCCAAGCTCGGCTCCGAGAGCCAGACCGTGACCACCATTCCTGACCTCAACAAGATGGAGGCGACGATCAAGGACCTGGTGGCCGCGCTCCAGGCCGGCCTGGCGCAGCAGCAGGCCGACAACCAGGCCCAGGTCAAGCACGCCGCCGAAGAGCTGCCGCTGGCGACCAGTGATATCGGGGCTGCGCACAAACGGGCTGACACCCTCCGTGACGACGGCCTCGGCACCGCGGACGCCGCCAGCCACTATCACATCGCGAGGGCCGATCGCCTGATCGCTCGGATCACCCAGCACAGCGCCGAAGCCGACGCCGCCACCACCCCGGCGGCCCTCGCAGCGGCCATCGGTTGGTTGCGCTCCGACACCGACCGCTTGCAGGCGGCGATGGTCGCGGGGATGCCCGGCAAGGCCATCTACGTCTCGGTCGCCCGCCAGGAGCTGCGCGTTTACGAAAAGGGCAACCTTGTGCGCCAGAGCCTGGTGACCACCGGCCGGCCCGAGCTTCCGACCGACATCGGCAGCTTCACAGTGCTGCGCAAGAACCACCCCTGGAAGATGCACTCGCCCTTCCCAACCAGCTCTCCCTACTGGTACCCGGACACCGTCGTCCAATACGTGCTCTGGTTCAACGACGACGGCTCCGGCATGCACGACGCCTACTGGCGCTCAACATTCGGGCCGGGCACCAACGGCCCAGGACGCTCCGGCGGTACCCACGGCTGCATCAACATGCCCACCGACGTGACCATCTGGATGTATGGTTGGGCGCCAATCGGTACGCCAGTAGTCGTAGGTTGAGCGGACGGAGTTGAGAGGGTGAGGGTCACAGTCCATTTCGTGGACGGCGAGGAGCTCGAGGGCGAGTCTGACGCTGTCAGCCTGGAGCACATCGGCTTCCCGCTGAAGCTGGGGGCGGGTAAGAACACCAGCAACGTCTACCTCTCGCTGGTGGCAATCAAGTACGTGGCGATCAACCCCGTTGCCGGCGACGTCAGCGAAGAGGGCGACCCGCGGGTCGGCCAGAGCACGCCCAAGGTGGTCCTCCACTTCCTCGACGGCGAGACCATGCACACCTACAAGGACGAGTACTTCGGGCAGCAGTCGGAGGGCTACAACGTCCGCCTCTGGGACCCCAAAACCCGCTCCCTGACGCGGGTGATGGTTTCAATGCACGCCCTCAAGGGCGTCTTCTTCGTCGAGTCTTTCGACTCACGTACCGAGGAGGACAAGCGGGCCAACGCCACCCGGCGCCGGCACCACAAGACCCAGGAGGAGGTGCCCACCGCGTGGCTGATGGAGGACCAGACGCTGGAGGTCGACGCCGAGACGCGGCGCCTGGCCCGCGCTTACCAGCGTCGCCTCGCCGACGAGCGCGACCTCGACCTGGGAACCGACCCGATTCGGTTTGAGAAAGCAATCTCGCAGCGCCTGGACCACCTCCTCGACGAGGACCTGGTGGCCGTGACCCCTGAGCAGAAGAGCCAGCTGATCGGAATCATCATGCGAGAGGCGGTGGGCTTCGGACCTCTAGACCCCTTGCTCAAGGACGAGACGATCACCGAGATCATGGTCAACGCGGCCGACGAGATCTATATCGAGCGCGGAGGCAAGATGCTGCGCAGTCGGGTGAAATTCGACGACATCAGCCAGATGCTGAACGTCATCCGCCGGATGGCCGCCACCGTCGGCCGCAGGGTCGACGAGTCCAGCCCCATGGTCGATGCCCGCCTTCCGGATGGCAGCCGGTTCAACGCCGTCATCCCGCCTGCCGCGATCCGCGGCCCCGCGATCACGATCCGTAAGTTCAGCAGCTTCCGGCTCGGTCTCGACGACCTGATCAAGGTCGGCTCGTTGAGCCCGGCGATGGCGGCCTTCCTCCAGGACGTGGTCAAGGGAAAGCTTTCGCTGATCGTCTCCGGAGGCACCGGTTCAGGCAAGACCACCACCCTCAACGTGCTCGGGTCGATGATCCCGCACACGGAGCGGGTGGTCACCATCGAGGACTCCGCGGAGCTCCAGATGGGTCACCCACACCTGGTGGCGATGGAGTTCCGGCCCGCCAACGTCGAGGGTCGGGGAGAGCTGACGATCCGGCAACTCCTCCGCAACAGCCTCCGGATGCGTCCCGACCGGGTCATCGTCGGTGAGGTCCGTGACGCCGCCGCCCTGGACATGCTCCAGGCGATGAACACGGGCCACGACGGCAGCATGTCGACGATTCACTCCAACTCCGCCCGCGACGCCTTCTCCCGCCTCGAGACAATGGTGCTCTCGGGCTCGGTCGAGCTGCCGCTGCCGGCGGTGCGGGCCCAGATCGCCTCGGCCATCAATCTTGTCATCCACCAGGGGCGCATGCCTGACGGCAGCCGCAAGATCATGCAGATCTCGGAGATGACAGGCTATAAGGACGACCAGCCGATACTGAACGACATCTTCCGACTCCAGCGCGACCCCGCCGGCGACGTCACCTTCGTGGCTACCGGGAACATCCCCCACAGCCTGTCCAAGATGGAAATGGCAGGCGTCTACACGGACCAGGCGATTTTCAGCTCGGAGCCGTACCACGTCGAGGCCACATCGACGACACCCGGCGCCATCGGCGACATGCCGGTGGAAGAGGTCGTGGAGGCGGTTGGCGACACGCTCCCCGCAGGCGACATACACGTCCAGGTGCCGCTGGACTCGGTGCCGCTGAAGAGGGATCAAATCGTGATATCAGCGCCCCCGTTCGACCCGGCCCTTGATACACCCCCGCCGCCTGGAGACGGCGCTGCCCGGCCCAAGGCCGGCCCTGAGCCGACGCCCGACAAATCCCGTTCTGTGAGCGAGGGCGGGCTGCTGCGACGGCGCCAGGAGAACCGGGCTAAGTCGGGAGAAAACCCTCAGAAGTAAGCCGGCCCACGGGCGTCAGGTGCTCGTGGTACAGGACCACCAGGTACTCACGCTCGCGCACCTCGGCGAGAAAGCGCTCCTTGGTGGCCATCGTGTCGAGTGGTGCGACGTCGGTGCCGGCGATCCAGTTGGTCTTGAAATGCGACGGGTAGGGAACCAGGTCGCCCATAAACGCGGCGGTGCCGCCAGTGCTGTGCACCAGTACCACCTGGTGCCCGGCGGTGTGCCCGGGGGTCAACCGCATCTCGAAACCCGGCACCGGTTCGGAGTCACCATCGAGGAGCTCGAGTAGGCCCGCCTCCCGTACCGCCTCGATGTTCTCGGGCGTGTAGGTCGGCCGGCTGCGCGGGTCCGGGTTGAGGAGGGTCTCGTACTCGCGGCGCTGAACGAAGTGACGAGCGCGAGGAAAGGTCGGTCGCAGGCTGCTGCCGTCGTACGTCGTGACGGCTCCGCAGTGGTCGAAGTGGAGGTGCGTCAGGAAGACACGGTCGACCTCCTCGGGTTCGATGGCGGCCGCCTTGAGACCTCGCTTCAAGCGCCCCAGGTCGTCGAGCCCGAAGATGTCCTTCTGCTTGTCGGAGAACTTCTCCCCAACGCCCCCCTCGACGAGGCTGGTGCCCTGCGGCCCCTGGACCAGCAGGCAGTTGGTCGCCACCGGCACCCGGTTGCGCTCGTCGGGGACTTTGTGTTTGATCCAAAGGGTCTTGGGTGTGAGCCCGAACATGGCGCCGCCATCCATGAAGACCGGGGCGTCCGGGACCAGCCGTAGGGTCAGCTCGCCAAGCTGGTAGGCATCCTCGGCCAGCACCGTGTGCGGGGTTACATCCATCTCTTCGCGCGTCGCGGTGGGTAAGGTACCCGTCGGCTCGTTGTGCTCGGACAAGGGTATTAGGCGGCGGTGACCCGATCCGCGAACTTGGTGTTAACGAATTCCACGATCGTCTGCAGCGAGGTGCCCGGCGTGAACACCTCACTCACGCCCAACTTCTTGAGCTCGACGATGTCCTCCTCGGGGATGATGCCGCCCAAAAAGACGACCACGTCGTCCATGCCCTTCTCCTTGAGCAGCTTCAGCACCTTGGGCACCAGCGTCATGTGCGCTCCGGAGTGGAGGCTGATGCCGATCCCGTCGACGTCCTCCTGCATCGCCGCCTCGACCACCATCTCTGGGGTCTGGTGCAGCCCGGCGTAGATCACCTCGACGCCGGCGTCGCGCAGCGCCCGGCTGACGACCTTGACGCCACGGTCGTGGCCGTCCAGACCGACCTTGCAGGTGAGAACGCGGATCTTACGAGCGGTTGCCTCAGACATGGCCGCTCTAGTCTATCCGCCGGTCAGTAGACCGCTGTTTCGCGGTAGCCGCCGAAGACCTGCCGCATGGTCTCGATCATCTCACCCTCGGTGGCGTACGCACGAACCGCTGCCAGGAGGGGATCGATCAGGTTCTGCTTCGCGCGGGCGGCTGCCTCGAGGTCGCGAAGGGTGCGCGTCACCTCGGTGCCGTCGCGGCTGCGCTTGACCTTGGCCAGGCGCTGCTTCTGCTCCTCCTCCATCTCCTGGGTGATCTTGAGGATCTCGATCTCGTCATCGCCCTCTTCGATGTAATCGTTGACGCCGACGATCACCCGCTTCTTGGAGTTCAGCGCCTGCTCGAAGCGATAGCTGGCATCGGCGATCTCCCGTTGGAAGAAACCGTTCTCGATCGCTGGGATGACACCGCCGATCTCGTCGATGCGCGCGAAGTACTCGTATGCGCGGCGCTCCATTTCGTCGGTCAGCGACTCCACGAAGTAGCTACCGCCGAGGGGGTCGATGACGCCCGTGACGCCGGCCTCGTGGGCGATGATCTGCTGCGTTCGCAGCGCCACCTTGGCGGCCTTCTCGGTGGGCAGCGCGACGACCTCGTCCATGGCGTTGGTGTGCAGCGACTGGGTGCCGCCGAGGACCGCCGCCAGCGCCTCCAGGGCGGTGCGGGTGATGTTGTTGAAAGGCTGCTGGGCAGTCAGCGACACGCCGGCGGTCTGGGTGTGGAAGCGCATCAGCATCGAGCGCGGGTTGGTGGCGCCGAACTTGTCGCGCATGACCTCGGCGTAGATGCGCCTGGCGGCCCGGAACTTGGCGATCTCCTCGAAGAAATCGATGTGGGCATCGAAGAAGAAGCTCAGCCGGGGGGCAAAGCTGTCGACGTGAAGGCCACGCTCGACTGCGGCGCGGACGTACTCGAAGCCGTCGGCGAGGGTGAAGGCGAGCTCCTGCGGCGCGTCGGAGCCGGCCTCGCGAATGTGATAGCCGCTGATCGAGACCGGGTGCCAGCGGGGCAGGTTTTCGGTGCAGTACTCAATGACGTCGACGACCAGGCGCAGCGACTCCGCCGGCGGATAGACGTATTCCTTCTGGGCGATGTACTCCTTGAGGATGTCGTTCTGGATGGTGCCGCCGAGCTTCTCGCGCGAGATGCCCTTCTTCTCGGCGACCGCAAGGTACATCGCGAACAGGATCGGCGCCGGCGAGTTGATGGTCATGGAGGTTGTGATCTGGCCCAGGTCGATGGAGTCGAAGAGGACCTCCATGTCGGCCAGGGTGTCGATGGCCACCCCACAGCGACCCACCTCCCCCGCCGAGTGCTCGTCGTCAGAGTCGCGGCCCATCAGGGTGGGCATGTCGAAGGCTACCGAGAGCCCGTCCTGCCCCTGCGTGAGCAGGTATTTGTAGCGCGAGTTGGTGTCCGTGGCGGAGCCAAAGCCGGCGAACTGGCGCATCGTCCAGAGCTTGTCTCGGTACATCGAGGGATAGACGCCGCGGGTGTAGGGCGGGAGCCCGGGATACCCCTGCTTGTCCTCGAAGTGATGTTCGTGGAGGCTGCCGGGGTCGTACAACGGCTGCAGGGGGATGCCGCTGATGGTCTCGGCCTCGCGGGGCGCGCCGCCGGCGTCGCCATAGAGGTCATCCCATGTCTTCCGGTCGGCGGGCCGGGACACCACTTTAGCCATCGGAGTTGATGATATCGCTGGCGATCGAGTACGGATCGAGATCGGCCATCGGCGCCTCGGCGATGCGGCGGCCGATGTCGGTGGCGGCGCCGATCTTCTTGTCGGCGCGCCGGCGGGCGCGTTCGGCGACAAAGTCCAGGACCTCGTCGCGAAGGTGGCGCCGGCGTTTCTGCTCCAGTTGCCCGCTGTCGATGACGTGCTGGCGGTGCCGTTCGATGGCATCGATCAACTCCTCGACGCCCTCCCCGCGAGTGGCCACGGTCTTGATGATGGGCGGCAGCCAGTCACCCTCCTTCATATCGTCGGGGTAGGTCTGCTGCAACTGGCGCACGGCGCTGTCGGCGCCGGGCAGGTCAGCCTTGTTGACAACGAAGACGTCGGCGATCTCGAGGATGCCCGCCTTGATGGCCTGGATCTCGTCGCCCTGCCGCGGGTTGAGGGCCACGACGGTGGTGTCGCACAGGCTCGACACCTCGAGCTCGGATTGGCCCACGCCGACGGTTTCCATCAGCACGTAGTCGCGCCCGAAGGCGTCCAGCACCTTGGCCGCCTGCCGGCTCGACCCGGCCAGCCCGCCGAGGTGGCCGCGCGCCCCCATGCTGCGCACGAAGACCCCTTGGTCTAGGGCATGGCGCTGCATCCGAACGCGGTCACCGAGGACGGCGCCGCCGGTGAAGGGGCTGTTCGGATCGACGGCGAGCACGCCCACAGTTTTGTCACGCGCCCGGAGAACCTCGATGACGGCGTCCACCAGCGTCGACTTGCCGCCGCCGGGGGGGCCGGTGAAGCCCACCAGATAGCTGCGCCCGGTATGGGCCTGGAGCTCCGAGAGCAGCTCGGGCAGGGCGGGGTCGTCGCGCTCCACCAGGCTGATGGCGCGTGCCAGCGCGCGCGTGTCACCGGCGAGGAGGCGCTCCGCGAGTTCCATCGCCGAGAAGTCTAGTTGGGGGACGCTGTCCGGCTGGCTGTTGCGGTGCTGCCCGCGGCTAGTGGCAATTCACAACTCACCGTGGTGAGACTGTCGAGCTGGGCGACGGCGATGGCGTCGGGGGATGCGTGGGCGATGGGCTCGGCTCCACCGGCGGCACGTGACTCGGCGTCGATGTCGGCGGTGCCACCGGTCTGGGGCGCCTGGTCGGCGCGATGTAGTTCGGCGGCGGGGTGTAGGTCGGGCGGAGCTCGCTGTCATAGCCGGCGGCAAAGTCCGTGCCGATCACGACCACGATGTCCGGCGATGCGGCCGGCGACGGGGAGGCGCCGGGCGACGGGCTGGCGCCGGCGGCCGGCGCCGGCGGTGGGCCGCTCTCGGTGACGACGATGCCGTTGAAGTACTGGCGCAGCCAGGCCACTGTCTTGGCATCCTTGCCCCCGGAATAGTCGTGGATCTCAGTGGTCGCAGGCGCCCTGCTACCGGCCGCCGGCTCTTGTGTCTGGAAGTTGAGCTGGTGCATCAGGGTCGCCCAGATCCCGGCCATGCTCTGGCCCTGCGACGCTTGCCCCGGGGTGCTCGAGAACTGGATGTGTGCCTTCTCCGCGAGCACCGCCGGATCCAGCATCTCGCTGTCGATGAAATGCTGCAGGTACGAGAGGGTGTGGTCACGCGCCAGCAGGATGTACTGGCCGTCGTTGCTGAAGGTGTCGTACTGCCAGGCGGTGTTGTCGATCGAAACGTGGTGGGTCGCGTCGCTGCTGATCTTGTTGGCGATGCCACCGAAGGTCTTGATGTCGTTCAGCGTCATGTTGGTCTTGACGTTGTTCTGCAGCGCGCTGAGCAGGTCGAACAGCTTCGGCAGGGCACCAACCTTGAGGGCTTTATCCTTGATCGCCGCGGCCAACACCTGTTGCCGGCGGGAACGTCCGAAGTCGCTGTCAGAGTGGCGCTCGCGGGCGTATATCAGGGCCTGGTCGCCGTTGAGGTGGAGCGGGCCGGGGTCGAAGTGAATGTGCATCGTCCGTCCTGTCTCGCCGACCGGGTACTGGTAATCGTCGAGCACGTAGGGGTTGTTGACATCGACGCCGCCGACAGCGTCGACGACGTCCTTGAAGGCGGTAAAGTCGACCCCCACCCAGTAGTCGATCTTCTGGCCGGAGTAGTCGCTGATGACCTTGCTGGCCAGCGCGCCGGCGCCGGTGAAGCCCTGGTCGTACTGGGCCTGCACCTTGCCGAAAGCCCCCTGCGAGAGCGGCATCTCGTAAGCCGCGTTGATCTTGCCGTCATACTGGCCGCCGTTGGCGAAGGCCTTGATCGAGACCCAGGTGTCGCGCGGCACTGAGGTCAGCGCGACGCGGTCGGGGCCTTTGATGCTGACAACCAGGATGGAGTCGGTCAGGTAGCCGCCATCGTGGCCGGCGCCGCCGTATCCCAGCAGCAGGACGTTGACCCGTTCGCCGTGGTGGATTCTGTAGGCCAGCGTGCCGGGGGTGTCGTCGAGGTTCTGCGCAAGGCCGATGAGGTCGCCCAGGCCGGCGTGGCCGTTGACCTGGCTGGCCGCTTGCCAGAAGCGGAAGCCGGTGTAGGAGGCCACGGCGAGAAACAACGCCAGGACGAAAGCTGCGATCCATCGCTTGTCCGGGATGCGCATCGCCATGGCGCTCGCCGATCTCCGCTTGCGGCGGATGGGAGCAGACATGTGGGCCCGATCTTAACAGAGAGTTATGAGATCAGCCTGAGAACCGGCGGACGGCGCCGGGCTACTTCAGCAGCTGCCTGGCGATGACCACGCGCTGGATCTGGTTGGTGCCCTCGTAGATCTGGGTGATCTTGGCGTCGCGCATCATGCGCTCCACCGGGTACTCCTTGATGTAGCCGTAGCCACCCAGGATCTGGACCGCGTCGGTGGTCACCTTCATGGCCGTGTCCGATGCGAAGAGCTTGGCCATGGCGGCGAACTTGGTGACCTGGGGATGGCCCTCGTCGATCATCGAAGACGCTTGGTAGACCAGGTTGCGCGCGGCCTCGACCTGGGTCGCCATGTCGGCCAGCATCCACTGGATGCCCTGGAAGTCGGCGATCCGTTGGTTGAACTGCTGGCGCTCCTTGGCGTAGTTGGTGGCGTATTCGAGCGCTCCGGTCGCGATCCCCAGGGCCTGGGCGCCGACGCCGGGACGGGACCGATCCAGCACCCGCAGCGCGATCTTGAAGCCGTCGCCCTCGGGCCCCAGGCGGTTTTCCTCGGGCACCTCCATGTCATCGAAGTTCAGCTCGGCTGTGTCGGACCCGCGGATACCGAGCTTCTCCTTAATCGGCGTCGAGGTGAAGCCCTTGTAGTCGCGCTCGATGACGAAGGCCGACGTCCCCTTCGACCCCTCTGCTGGGTTGGTCACGGCGAAGATCACGATGGTGTCGGCGACGTTGCCGTGGGTGATGAAGATCTTGCTGCCGTTGACGACGTACCGATCACCCTTCTTGACGGCGCGGGTTTTCATGGCGGCGGCGTCAGAGCCGGAGCCCGGCTCAGTCAGCGCGTAGGCGCAGAGCTTCTCGCCGCTGGCCAGGGGCGGGATCCATTTCTGCTTCTGCTCTTCGGTGGCGGCGAGGTTGAAGGGATAGCCGCCGAGCGCCTGGACCGCCAGGATCAGCCCGGCGGTGGCGTCCACCTTGGACAGCTCCTCGACGGCGACCGCCAGCGTCAGGGCCGAGCCGCTGATGCCGCCGTACTCCGGCTTGAAGGGGATGCCAAACAGTCCCAGCTCGCGCAGCAGGTCGACCCAGTCGTGGGGGAACTCGGCCGTCTCGTCGACTTCCTTGGAGCGCGGCCCGATCTTCTCCTGCGCCGCCTCGCGCACGGTTTCGCGGATCATCATCTGCTCGTCGCTGAGCTGCCAAGTCATGCGGGCAAGTCTAGTCAGTCGTGGTCGGAGTCGACGGGCATGGCCGCCGCACCCATCCAGGCATCACCGTCGACCGCCCGCAGCACGGTGGTGTCGTGCGCGGGCAGGACGCGGAGCGCGGGCAGGTCTGCCAGCGCGCGCGAGATCCGGAGCATCCCCCGCCACGCCGGACCATCCGGGTCGTCCATCCGCGGATAGACCGCGTCGCCGCAGATCAAAACCCACGCCGAGCCAAGGCTGGCGACCAGGCTGATCGAGCCGGGCGTGTGGCCGGCGGTGTCAACGGCGATGACGTCGGTGTTGATCCTGGCGGATGCGAGGAAAGGCCCCAGCGGCGCAGAGGGGTCGAGCTCGATGGTGCGGCGAGGCACCTCGGCGAGCTCGTCCACGGGGTAGCCCCGCGACTCCGCGTCCGACTCGTCCAGCCGGGCCCATTCCGCCCCCGAGGCTTCGACCGGCAACCCCAGCTCGACCGCGCCGCTGCTGTGGTCTTCATGGAGATGCGTGCAGATCACCCGGTCGGGCTTGAGCCCCATCTGGGCGACCTGCTCGGCCAGGGAAGGGCCGTCCAGCTCGGGCATGTAGGGCGTGCCCGGGCTGGGGCTGTCGTCGGGGCCGAGGTGGATTTGGCCGCCGCCGCGCCAGCGGGGGGACAGGCCGCAATCGACGACGATCAGCTCGTCCGGCGTCTGCAGCAGGTAGCCAAGGATCGGAATGCCGACGCCCGTACGCCGGCTTTCCTGGACGATCGCCAGCCGCCCGCACGCAACCGGCTTGACGCGGCACGGCCGGAGATTGTGGATGGGGTCGTGGCCAGCCACCTCGAGAGCCTCCAGCCAGCGGCGAGACTCGGCGTTGAATGGACCCCGGAGCGCCGGGGGCAGGACCCGGTCGCCGGTGAGACCGGGGAAGTTCATCGAAGCAGCTGCCGTGCGATGACCACGCGCTGGACCTGGTTGGTTCCCTCGTAGATCTGGCTGGCCTTGGCGTCGCGCATCCGGCGGGCCATGGGGTACTCCTCGATGTAGCCATAACCGCCCAGGAGCTGGATCGCGTCGATGGTGACGCACATGGCGGTGTCGGTACAGAAGAGCTTGGCCATCGAGGCTTCGCGGGTGAACGGTTGCCCGGCATCGCAGAGCGCGGCGGCGCGATAGACCAGCAGCCGGGCGGCCTCGACCTGGGTGGCCATATCGGCAAGCAGGAACTGCAGCCCCTGGAACTCGGTCAAAACCTTGCCGAACTGCTGGCGCTGGCGCAGGTACTCGATGGCGTCCTGGAGGGCGCCTTCAGCCAACCCCAGCGCCTGGGCGCTGATCCCGATCCGGCCCGCGTCCAGCGCCGACATCGCAATCGCGAAACCCTGGCCTTCGCGGCCGAGGAGGGCGTCGACGTCAACGCAACAGTCCTCGAGGTGAAGCTCGCCGGTGGGGCTGCCGTTGAGCCCCATCTTGTCGAAGGCCGGGCCGCAGCGCAGCCCTGGGGTGCCGGCCTCGACGACAAAGGCGCTCACGCCGCTGGCGCCGGGCCCGCCGGTGCGGGCCATCACGATGTAAGTGCCGGCGCGCCCCAGGTTGGTGATGAAGGTCTTGCTGCCGTTGAGAACGTAGCCGCCGTCGACCGCCTTGGCGGTGGTCCGGAGGCTTGCCGCGTCGGAGCCCGCCCCTGGTTCGGTGAGGGCAAAGGCGCCGAGGAGCTCGCCGCTGGCCAATCGCGTCAGCCAGCGTTGCTTCTGGGCCTCGGTGCCGTACACCAGGATCGGCTCCATGCCCACCGAGGTGTGGACGTCGATGATCACCGCGGTGCTGG
>DAITAT010000034.1:0-18393 GCA_036824145.1 Candidatus Dormiibacterota bacterium | reverse complement strand
GCGGGAGCACCGCCCGCGGCGGCAGCGGCGGCGTCAGCCGCCTTCTTCGCTTGAGCCACCTTGAGGGCCTCGGCCTTGGCCCGCTCCTGCTTCACAAACTCCATGTAGCCGGAGTAGGGCTGCGGACCCTGCGGGCTGTTGGCGAATTCCGATTTGTCCGGCGGCAGGTTCTCGACAGCTGGTTCTACGACCTGCCCGCGACCGTCGCGGTAGTGCACCTCGCCGCAGGTGCAGTCAGCGCGGTAGTGGTCGACCTTCTCAAGGCGGATCACCGGGTCGAGCTCGGTCACCGGGACCCAGCGAAAGCGCGCGCCGCATTTGTCGCAGGTCCTGGGCAGGATCGCCGGGATGGGGAAGGTGTGGCGTCGTCCGAAGAGCGGCAAAGCGGGGAAATCTTATCAACCGGCCGACGGGGCCGAGTCGCCCCCATGGGAGAATTGATCCGGTGAAAGAACCAGGCTACGACATGGCCGCCCCCGGCCAGCGGCGAGTTGGCAGGAGGATCTTCCTGGCCATCCTCGCGGGCGGCGGAGTGGTCGCCGCCGGTGGCGCCCAGGCCTTTGGCGCCCTCGGCAAGCTGCCGGTCATCAAGAGCTTCGTGCCCCAGGACGGGTTCTACTTCTACACCGTCTCCTCCACCGAGCCTTCTTTCGACGGCACCAACTGGCCGCTCCGAATCGAGGGGCTGGTTGAGAACCCCATGACGATCACCTTCCACAGCCTGCTCGGCCTGGCCCAATCCGACCAGGTCCACGACTACATGTGCGTGACCGGCTGGTCGGTGCCCAAGGTTCGCTGGCAAGGACCGCTGGTGTCCACGCTGCTCGACCTGGCCAAGCCGCTGCGCCCCGCCACCGCGGTGAGCTTCGACTCCGCCGACGGCGTCTACACCGACAGTCTTGCCCTGGCCGAGGCCCGCCGGCCGGAGGTGCTGCTGGCCCACAGCAAGAACGGCGTTCGGCTGGAGCAGGACCGCGGCGCGGCGCTCCGGTTGGTGGTGCCATTCATGTTCGGCTACAAGGGCACCAAGTGGGTGAACCGGATCCGCCTCACCGCCACGCAGGAAATCGGGTACTGGGAGCAGCGCGGCTATGACGTCAACGCTTATCTCAAGTAGCGCCCCCGGCGAGCCGACGGCCGACCGCTTCGACGCCACCGAGAGGCTCTTCCACTGGGCCTTCGCAATTCCCTTCCTACTGACCTTCCTCACCGGGCTTGGTCTGTACTTTCCCGAGCTCGCCAAGCTGGCCGGCAACCGTGAGTTGGTGCGCGACGCCCATCGCTTCGCCGGGCTGTTCACCGTGCTGCTGCCGGCCGTCGTGCTGCTGCTGGGCGATCGGCGGAACCTCCGGCGCGACGTCCACGACATCGATCTGTGGAGTCGCGACGACCGGCGGTGGTTCCGGGCCTGGCTCTGGCGGAAGATCGGCGGGCGCGACCGGCTCCCTCCGCAGGGCCGCTTCAACTCCGGTCAGAAATTCAATGCCGTCCTCACCGCGGGCTGCCTCTTCTGGCTCTCGCTGACGGGCTTGATGATCTTCCCGGGCATCCATCCACCCTTCTGGCTGCTGGCCAATTCGCGCAATCTGCACGATCTCGCCTGGATCGTGCTGACCCCGGCCGTACTCGGCCACGTCTTCCTGGCGGCGATCTACAAACCCACGCGGCCCGGCCTGAGCGGCATCATCACGGGGCGGGTGCCGCTGGCATGGCTGCGGGAGCACCATCCCCTGGCGCCGGAGGCCAACCCGCCGGCGGCGGGCGAGTGATCCCCGGCCGATAATCGACCGCGTGCCAGAGCCCAACATCACCGTCGCGCTGGCGATGCGCCCCCGACTGCCCAGCTGCACCCTTCGCAGCCCGGTCATGGAGGTCGCTCGCAAGATGCAGGAAGATGGCGTCGAGCACGTCGTCGTGGCCAGCGCCGGCTCGGACCTGATCGCCGGCAGCGTCAGCGAGCTCGACCTGCTGCGCGCGGTGATCGAGGGCAAGACCGAAGCCATGGCATCCGATGTGATGACGATGGAAGCTCCCGCCACGATCTCGGCACAGGCGCCCCTGGCCGCGGCGGTGGCGCGGATGGCCGCCGACCGAATCGATTTCTTCGTGGTCGTCGACGGCAGCCCGAGCCGGCCCGTGGGCCTCCTCTCGCACGCCGAGCTGGCAGCCTACCTGGCCCGCGGATGACCTTGACGGCGACGCGCGACGCCGCGCCTCAACCCACCAGCCAAACCCGGCCGGTGCGCGAGGTGATGCGCCATGGCGTCATCGTCTGCGACGCCGACGTGTCGGTGCGCGATGTCGCCAGGACGATGCGCGATCACCGCACCACGGCGGTGCTTGCCATCGATATCAGCAGCGAGGTCATCGGTCTGATCGATGAAGCCAGCCTCATCCGCGGCTGGCCCGAGCCGGATCGCATCACCGCGGCAGAGATCGCCGACCCCGATCCCCTCATCGTGGACCCCGGCGACCCCGTCGGCGAGGTCGCCCGTCGGATGCTCGACGCCGGCGTCACGCGGGCGTTGGTGGCACCGCCGCCGCCCACCGAGGAGTCGGGGCGATGGTCGGAGTGGAAGGAGCGCGGCCTGCCGCTGGGCCTCATCGGCGTCGCCGACATCCTGGGCCGGCTGGACGAGCTCGGGGCCGCAGTCCGGTCCGGGTCGGCGCGCCCGCAGGCAGGTGCTCACCGAGTCAACCCGGCCGCCCTCGCGATCACCGTGGTGGCCACCCTGGCGCTGCTCGGACTTGTGGTTTTCCTCCTGACCCACGGGCACCACCTGACCACCAGCCCGGGCTGCAGCAGCCCGACGCAGGGCGGCTGCTAGACCAAGTCGTCGGCGGGAATCCCCCCAGGAAAGCCGGATACCTCGAGGGCTTTAGGCTCGGGAAACGAGGGCTTCGGCGGTCACCGACGCCAGGGTGGCGCCGTTCTTGCGCAGGAGCTTCTCGCGCAGGTGGGCCAGGTCCATGGTGCTGAGCACATCCATCACGCAGTCGCGCACGTCCAGCCACACGTCCTGGATGACGGCGATGCTGGTGGTGGAGTTGGGCTCGACGCTTTCACGAAGGCAACCGCCCGGGGTCACCGGGCCGTCAATCGCCTCGATGACGTCGGCCAGGTTGATGGCCTCGGCGGGTTTGGAAAGGACGTAGCCGCCGTGGGCGCCGCGGATGCTCTCGACCAGACCGGCCTTGCGCAGGTCGGCCATGATCTGCTCAAGGAAGCCCTCAGGGATATCCGCCCGGTCGGCGATGATGCGGACCTGGACTGGCCGGTCGGGCTTGCCGTTGATGCTGAGGTCGAGCATGGCCTTGATGCCGTACTCACACTTGGCGGAGAAGATCATTGCGACCCAATCCTAACCCCGGACGGTTGGCTCAAAACGTCTGCTGGAAGGCGGCGAGGGCGATCGCATCGAGAATGTCGGTCCGCGGCGCGCGTTGGTTGTCGTCATCAGGTGGCTCTGCCTTCGCCTCCACGATCAGCGCAATCCCCGCCTCTTTGAGCGCGGCCAGGCAGCGGCCCGCCTCGCTGTCCGCCGCGGCCGAAAGCACCGCCGCGCCGCCACCAACCACGTAGACCGTCGCCGGGCGATCACCGAGCGCCAGGCTCAGCGCCGTGCGCAGCGCCTGCAGCTGCAGCTCGGCATCGGCACTGCGCAAAACCGCCGCGCCGTCAGGCAAAGGACACCACCCGGTCGGCGTCTTCAGCCAGCTTCGCCCAGTCGTAGAGGCTGCCAAAGAAGACGCCGGGTTGACCCGATTTGTGGATTCCTCGCACCGCCGCGTCGGCCTCGCAGAGCGAGACCTCCACCCCGGCCGCAGCCAGCTCGACGCCCAGGTCGAGGCGGCGAACGCCGTCGCCCAGGAGGAAGAGTCGGACCCGGTGGCCGCGACTTAAGGCGGCGCGGCAGATCCCGTCGACGGCGGATTCATCCCGCGGGTCGCGATCACTCGCGAGCATCACGGCGAGGTTCACGGGCTAGCCTTCACGGATGGGGTCGGGCTTGGGAAGACGATGATCGGCGACGGGGGGCCCGACGGCCTTGGGCTCGGTGAGGGGCTCTCGGTCGGGACCGGGTTGGCGGCTTTCGTCGGCGACGGCGACGGCGGGGTGCAGTTGGGTGTGGAGCCCTGGAGGATGTAATCCGGGCCGGGGTCGGCGACGCTCAGACCGGAGCTGCCGCAGTTGGCGGTGCTGATGTCTCCGGGCTTGCTGAAGTCGTCCTTCCAGCGTCCTGGCAGCAGCTTCAGGAAGGGGTCGACGATCGGGGTGGCGAGGTTGACGCCAAAGAAGCCCCGGGTGGCATTGCCCTCGGTCGGGTTGTTGCTGGTGTGGCCGGCCCAGGTCGCGATCACGACGTCCGGGTTGTAGCTCATCAGCCAACCGTCCCCGGTGTTGGAACCGATGTTGGTGGTCCCTGACTTGGCCGCCAGCGGACGGTCGAAACCCAGGCTCCACTCCTTGTTGTAGCCCTTGAGAATGTCGTCGACGATGAAGGTGGGGCCTTGCTCGAGCACTTTCTGGCCGCTCGGTGGGGGGATTGTGATGTCGCGCCCGTCGCTGGCCTGGATCTTGAGGACCGAGACCGAGTCGTGCTTGACGCCCTCGGTGGCGAGGACGCCGTAGCCGGTGGCGTGATCGATCATCGTGATCCCGGTGTGGAGGCCGCCGATGGCGGTTGCCAGGTTGGGCTCAAGGGCCGTGCGAATGCCAACCTTGTGCGCCATGTCGACGACGTCCGTCGGCCCCGAGATCATCATCGCCTGCTCGGCGGGGACGTTACGGGACTTGACCAGGGCGGTGCGCATCCGCATCGTGCCCAGGAAGCGATTGTCGAAGTCGTGCAGCGTGCCCGGCACCGCTCCAGGAGCGTCTTTGAGGACGGTGGTGGTGTCGAGCTTGTGGTTGTTGAGGCCCGCCAGGTAGACGTAGGGCTTGAAGCTGGACCCCGGCTGGCGCCCGGTGTTGGTGATGTTGACCTGGCCCGCGATACCCACGTTGTTGAAGTCGGCCGACCCCACCATCGCCAGGATCTGGCCGGTTTTGGGATCCGTGACCAGCATGGCGGCGTTGTTGACGCCGTGGCCGAGTTTGCCAACCCCGTCCCGGATGGCGGTGTCGGCTGCGTGCTGGACGTCGAGGTCGATGGTGGTTGTCACCTGGACGCCGCCGGCGCGGATCTGGTCGGCGCCGTACTGCGCGTCCAGCTGGCCGAGGACGTATTCGACGAAGTGCGGGGCCGGGCCGGTGGCGGCATCGACCTTGCCCGCCTTGAGCTGCGGCCGCAGGTCCTCCGCAATGGACGCGTCGGCGTCTGACTGCTTGATGTAGCCGTCGCGGACCATCTGCCCGAGCACATAGAGCTGCCTGTCCTTGGCCCCCTGGTAGTTGGTGTAGGGGTCGTACAGGCTGGGCGCCTGCGGCAGGCCGGCGAGGAGTGAAGCCTGCCCGATGGTGAGGTCCTTGGCGTCCTTGCCGAAGTACACCTGGGCCGCGGCCTGGGCGCCGTAAGCGTGGTGGCCGTAGAAGATCGAGTTGAGATAGAGCGAAAGGATTTCGTCCTTGGAGAAGCGCTGCTCGATCTCGGTCGCCAGGATGGCCTCTTTGAACTTGCGGGTGATGGTGCGATCGGACGAGAGCAGCTCGTTCTTGGCCAGCTGCTGGGTGATGGTGCTGGCGCCCTGGGCCGCCTGGCGCCGGATCAGGTCGATGGTCACGGCCTTGACCAGGCGGCCGAAGTCGATCCCGATGAGGCGGTTCTCGTAGAAGTGGCGGTCCTCGGAGGCGACGGTGGCGTGCTGCAGATTGGGAGAGATCTGGTTGAGCGGGACCTGGACGCGATTCGCGCCACCGCTGACGTCGGCCACCAGCTTGGTGCCGGTGCGGTCGAAGAGCTTGACCTCGCCGGCGTGAACCTGGACATTGCTCGGGTCCGGCAGCTGGGCGGCCACCACGATGACCAGGAGGACAAAGGCCACAAAAGCGCCGCCGAGAGCCCCGGCCAGGGTCTGCCATTTGTTCCAGCCAAATGGCCCGCGCCATCCCGGCGTGCCGCTCTTCTTTGTGCCCTTGGTCGGCTGTCCCCCGAAGCGACGGCGAGGGCGGTCCGGACCGCTCCCCGATTGCCGCAGGGTGGCGCCAGGCCGAATCTGGCCGCCAACCGGCCGCCACTGGCTCATGGTCGGCTCAAACGGTGGGCTGGTCCACGAAGGGCATTGCTTTGGAGTCTAGCCATGCTCCGTTAGAAGGCGTTAGAAGGCCCGAAGGTTTTCCGGCAGTGGCGAAAAATGAGGCCCCGCCACCGGAGTGGGGGGCCTCAGAAGAGGGGGGACGAATTCAGTGTAGCACCTTGTTTTGCCCTCATCGAAGACGTAAGTGTCGTCGTCAGTCAATCTACCAGCGTCGATGTAAGGATGGTCTGGACCACCTCAACCGGGCGGATCGACGGGTTAGGGTCAGGCCGAGGTCTCAGGGCCCGAGGATGCGTGGCAAGGATTTCGGACGCAACGCTGATTGTGCAGATCGGCTTGTCCAGCCCTATCTCGCCCTGGCCCAACGTGACCGCCATGGGCTTCAGAGATCCCTGCCCTTGGTTTAGGTCTAACTTCAGCGGGCACCGCACGCCGGCTCGAGCGGCGTAAGGCGTGGTGATATAAAGAGGGCGCGCCTGCGGGGGAAGTCTGATCGAGACACAGATAGGGTTTTCCACCGCACTGCCAAGGAGGAGCGATAGCTGTGGCGACCGATGTCGAGGAAGAGGTCAGCGTCCTCTTTATTGAGGATGACGCCGCGGTGGCGGAGATGTACCGGCTCAAGCTGGAGCTGGACGGTTACACCGTGACGATCGCTCCCGACGGCGAGCAGGGATTGAAGCTGGCCCGCGAGAAGCCGCCGGACATCGTCTTCCTCGACATCCGTCTGCCGCACATGGACGGTTTCTCGGTGCTCGAGGCGCTGCGCGCCGAAAAGGCCCTGAGCCAGATCCCCGTGATCATCCTGTCGAATTACGGTGAGGCTGAGCTCGTAGAGCGTGGGCTCAAGTTGGGCGCGCTGGACTACCTGATCAAGGCCGAGACCACCCCCTCCACCCTGTCCCGTGGAGTGGGCAGATGGATCAAGGAATGAGCCGGTCCCCTTTTGATCTGGACAAGGCCGTCTACACCATCAGCGTCGCCTCGGAGATCCTCGAAACCCACCCTCGCACGCTCATGATGTACGAGGAGTTGGGGCTGGTTACGCCGCATCGCACCAGCACCAACCGGCGCCGCTACAGCCAGCGTGACATCCGGCGCCTGCAGGTGATCCAGCACCTCACCCGCGAGCGCGGCGTCAACCTCGCCGGCGTCCGCCACATCCTGGGCCTGCTAGAGATCATGCACAAGTCCAATCTCGCACCCCACCCGGACCTGAAGCAGGCCTACCAGATGTACAGCGAGATCCTCTGACGCCAATTCCCAGGCTGGAACGGCTGCGCACCGCCGATCCGCGCCGCTGGCTGGTGGCTTTCGACTTCGACGGGACCCTGAGCGAGATCGTGCCACGCCCCCAAGACGCCGTTCTCGACCCGGCGCTGGCGCCTTCGCTGGAGCGCATCGCCGAGATGGTCGGCTACCTGGCGGTGATCTCGGCGCGCGACCGCGCAGCGCTTACGCGCCGTTTGCCGGCAGACTGGCTGACGCTGGGCAGCTACGGTCTCGAGCTACCGGAGTCGATTTCAGCCTCCGGCTTCCCCGACGGCTTTGACCCGGTGGCTGCGCGCGTTTCGCTGGAGGCGGTCGAGCACGGCCTGGAGGCGCTGGTCGCCCGCTGGCCGGGCGCCCGCCTGGAACACAAGACCTGGGGGATCGCCGTCCATTTCCGAGGCGGCGCCGAGACCGGCTTCGCCGACCCGGCGACGTTCAGGGAGGTCAAAAGCCTGGCCGAGAGCCATGGCTGCCGCGCCGGGGCCGGGCGGCTGGTGATCGAGGTCGAGCCGCAGGGCGCCGTCGACAAGGGCTGGGCCGTGCGCCACCTCGCCGGCGCGCTCTCCCCCTCCGCGGTGGTCTTCACCGGCGACGACCTCGGCGACGTGCCGGCGTGGCGGGCGGTCAAGGAGCTGGGCGCGACCATGCCGGCGGTCCCGGTGGGCATCCGCTCAGCCGAGATGCCGGCGTCGGAGCTCAAGGTCTGTGACGTGGTGCTGGACGGCCGCGGCGAGCTGTCCGGTCTGCTGGGCCGCCTCCTGGAGATGGCGGAGGGGTAGCTCGGCCCCCTGATCGGCCTAGGACGCGATGCGGCGGCGGGCCGAGCGGTTGCGCGGCCGGCCGGGACTGGCAAGGTCCCTGATGTCCTGCAGCTGGCTGGAGATCCAGCGGGCGATGTCGTTCTGGCGCACCACCTTGCGGATCCGGGTCAGGCGAGCGTGGCGCGGACGTTGGTCCATGGTCAGGGCCAGGTAGAGCGCCTCGGCGGTCTGGTCGACGTCGAAGGGATTGATGGTGAAGGCCCACTGGCCCAGCTCGGCGTAGCAGCCGGTGTTCTCGGAGAGGATGAGGACGCCGTCGCGCTCGTTGACCATCATCCCCTCCTTGGCCACCAGGTTCATGCCGTCATAAATCGAGTTGACCAGGAGGACGTCGAACTCCTTGTAGGCGGCGATGGCGCGGTCGAGGTCTTCGCGCAGCTCCAGCCGGACCGGTTTCCAGCGGGCATGCCCAAAGCGCTGGTTGAGCTCGCGGACCACGAACTGCACGTCCTCCAGATACTTGCGATAGAAGGGGACGTCCTGGCGGGAGGGCTGCAGGTAGGCCCAGAACTGGACCTCGCCGATCAGCTCGGGATGAGCCTGGAGCATGTGGTCGTACGCCGCGAAGCCGCGCAGCAGGTTCTTGGAAGGATCGCTGCGATCGACACGCAGGATCAGCTTGTTGGGGCGCCAGCGGCTGATGTTGCGCTGCTCCTGGAGCACCTCGGGGCTCTCGGCCCGTTCCAGGAACTGGTCGACATCGATGCTCACCGGGTAGGAGCGGATCCACACCGTGCGGCCTCGAATGAACACTGCCTGCTCGATGAAGTCGACTGAGAGCCCCATGTTCTCCTCGCAGGTGAGTAGGAAGTTGCGGCAATCCCGGGGCGTCTGGAAACCGATGATGTCGTTGCCCAAGAGGCCCTCCACGATCGGGTCCCGCATCTTGCTGGGCAGCACTTTCCAGTACTGGGGCGTCGGCCAGGGGAGGTGGATGAACTGCTGCAGGGTGACCTGGGGCAGCCGCTCGCGCACCATCTTGGCGACCAGGTAGAGCTGGTAATCCTGGATCAGGATCAACGGTCGGCCCCTCTTGCCCTCCCCCGGGCCGGTTCGCCTGGCGGCCTGCACCACCCGGTCAGCGAAGAGGCGGTTGACCTTGACGTAGCCCTCAGTCCAGGCGTGGTCGGTGGCGTGGTCGATGGTGGGGTTGTGGCTCAGGTTCCAGAGGTAGTGTTGCAGGAACCAGAGCAGGGGGTTGCTGATCTGGTTGTAGTACATGTCGTAGGTCTCTTCATCCGGGGTGACGAAGCCGATGCGGTAGGTCCGGCCGTCCTCCCCGGTGATCGAGGCCGGGCTCCGGGGATGCTTGGCGGCCACCTCTCGATCAGCGTCCGTACGGGCGCAGCCGACCCATACCGCGTCGGTGCTCGAGGCCAGCGTCGAGAGCGCGGAAACCAGGCCGCCGGCGCCCCGGGTGGCGATGTATCTAGAACCCCGGCGCTGGACCTCGACTGGCGCCCGGTGAGCCACGATTACGGGGTTCCAGCCTTCGAGCAGATGTCGGGCGTACTCCTCTAACATACCCTTCCTGTCTATTCAAACTTTATAGCGTTCGTATCATAACACCCACGCATCTCGGAGCCCGGCGGCGAAGCCAAGGGGACCGCGGGTGTAGCATCCGATGGTGGCCGCTCGAGGCGCTCGAGCCTGCACTCAGGGGTAAAAGGTGGCGTGAAAGAACTCGCTCAGGGCGCACTTGACACGGCCCGAATCGGCGGAGCCCGGTACGCGGACGTAAGGGTGCAGCAGACCCGGCACCAGGAGGTGTCAGTCAAGGACGGGCGCGTCGATGGCCTGATCCAGGACTTTTCCGAAGGTCTGGGCGTGCGTGTGCTCGTCGATGGGGCGTGGGGCTTCGCGTCCACCTCGACGATGCGCTCGAGCGACATCGACGAAGCCGTCGGCGTCGCCCTGGGGATCGCCCGGGCCAGTGCCACCGTCCACCGGCGACCTGTCGACCTGGGGCCGCCGACCGCCAACAAGGGCAGATTCAAGGGGCCCGTCAAGACCGACCCGTTCTCTGTCAGCCTCGAGGACAAGGTCGCGCTCCTGGTCGAGGCCGAAGGCCTGCTCCGCTCGCAGCCGGAGATTCGAGTCGCTGAGGCTTCGGCGGAGTGCACCCACTGGCGCAAGCTCCTCGCTTCCAGCGAGGGAGCCGCTGTCGAACAGGAGGCTTTCGAGACCGGGGCCGGGATCGAATGCAGCGCCGTCAGCGACGACGAGCTGCAGAAGCGCAGCTATCCCAACTCCTTCGGCCGCGAAGTGGGCCAGGGCGGGTGGGAGCTGGTGGAGGCGATGGAGCTCACCGCCAACGCCCCCAGGATGGCCGAGGAAGCCAGCGCCCTACTTCGCGCCGAGCACTGCCCCTCCGGCCGAAAGACCATCATCCTGGACGCCTCGCAGTTGGCGCTCCAGGTCCACGAGTCGTGCGGCCACCCCACCGAGCTAGATCGCGTCTACGGATCCGAGGCCGCTTACGCCGGCACCAGCTTCATGACCCCTGACCTGCTCGGCCAGCTGCACTACGGCAGCGACAAGGTCACCATCGTCGCCGACGCCACCGTTCCCGGCGGTCTCGGCAGCTTCGGCTACGACGACGAGGGCATCGAGGCGCAGAACGTGAAGCTGATCGACGAGGGATTGTTCGTCGGCTATCTGACCAGCCGGGAGACCGCCGCCGCACTGGGCAACGGTCGCAGCATGGGCGCGATGCGGGCCGATGGCTGGCAGCGCATCCCGCTCATCCGCATGACGAACATCAACATCCTGCCGGGGGACAGCAGCCTCGAGGAGATGATCGGGGACACCGAGGACGGCATCCTGATGCAGACCAACAAGAGCTGGTCGATCGACGACCGCCGCCTCAACTTCCAATTCGGCACCGAGATCGCCTGGGAGATCAAGCATGGCAAGCGCGGCAAGCTGTACCGCAACGCCAGCTACGCCGGCATCACGCCCGACTTCTGGAACTCCCTGGACGCCATCGCGGGGCCGTCCGAGTGGCGCATGTTCGGCCTCATCAACTGCGGCAAGGGCCAGCCCGGGCAGGTCATGAGGGTCGGGCACGGCGCGGCTCCGGCTCGCTTCCGCGACGTCACCGTGGGCATCGCTTGATAAAGCAGCAGCACGACCTGCGGAAGATCACCAGCGAAGTCCTCGACGCCTCCAAGGCCGACCACACCGAGGTCATCGTCACCAACACCGACGTGGCCCTTACGCGCTTCGCCAACAGCGAGATCCACCAGAATGTAGCCGAGCGCGACATCGGCGTTCGCATCCGCGTCATCCATGATCAGCGCGTGGGCGTGGCCAGCACCAACCAGCTTGGAGAGGCCGCCTTGCGGGAGGCCCTCGACCGCGCCATCGAGAGCGCCCGCACGCAACCGCCGCGCCCTGACCTGCCGCCTCTGGCGCCGCCCGCCGAGCTCGATCCGGTTCCCATCGATGAGGCCACCGCGCACGCCACCCCCGAGGAGCGCGCCGAAAGAGTCGGCGCGATCTGTGCCCTGGCGGAGAGGAGGGGGGTGAGCGCCTTCGGCGCCCTCAGCACCGGCAGCGTCGACTACGCCGTCGCCAATACCAACGGGCTCTTCATCTCCAATCCTCGGGTCGTCGCCCACCTCCGCACGGTCGCGATGGGGGAAGGCGGCAGTGGCTACGCCGACCGCACCAGCCCTCGTCTCGACGAAATCGACGCCGCCACGGCGGGCGAAGAGGCCATCGACAAGTGCCTGCGGACCCGCGATGCCGAAGCCATCGAGCCCGGAGTCTACCCGGTCATCCTCGAGGAGTACGGCGTTGCCGAGCTGATCGAATACCTCTCCTTCATCGGCTTCAGCGCTTTGTCGGTCGAGGAGGGTCGCAGCTTCATGCTCCCAGGCGAGAAGATCACCGGCGATCGCATCAGCATTTGGGACGACGGCCGCGACCCCGCCGGGCTGCCGATGCCCCTGGACTGGGAGGGCGTGCCGCGCAAGCGAGTCGACCTCATCACCAACGGCGTCAGCAGCGGCCTGGTCCACGACATGGCCTCAGCGGCGCGGGCCGGCGTGGAGTCGACCGGTCACGGACTGCCGGCTCCCAACCCCACCGGCGCCCTGGCCATGAACCTCTTCATGGCCGGCGGCGAGGCACGCTCCAAGGCCGAGCTCTGCGAGGGCATCGAGCGCGGCGTCTGGGTGACCCGCTTCTGGTACGTCAACATCGTCCACCCCAAGCAGTCGCAGCTCACCGGGATGACCCGGGACGGGACATTCCTGATCGAGAACGGCAAGGTCACCCGGCCGATCAAGAACATGCGCTTCACCCAGTCGATCATGGATGCCTTCGCCTCGGCGTCGGCCCTGACCAGGGCGACCAAACTCCAGGCCGGCGACGACTACGACTTCACCGCCGGCCTCCGGGTCCCGGCGGTGCGCCTGGAGAAGTTCAACTTCACCAGCGTCACCCGGTAGTCACGGGACCGGCCGCCCGGCCGAGGGCGTGGTCGCCCCCGTAAACTGAGCGCGGGATGCTGCGCACCGTAAGTCGAATCCGCAACCTGCCGCGCGAGCGCGAGATCGCCGAGGTCTTCGCCAAGCACGGCATGGGCTATGTCCTGCGCAAGTACGCGCTGGGACGGTTCCTGCTGCGCACCCGCGGCGTCGCCCACGAGGACCGTCTCCCCGTCCACTGGGGCGACGAGCTGCGGGAGATCCTCGAGGAGCTCGGCCCCACCTACATCAAGGTGGGCCAGATGCTCTCGGTCCGCCCCGACGTGCTGCCCCCGGAGGCGCTCCTGACCCTGCGCGGGCTCCGCGACGAGGTCAAGCCGGTGCCCTTCGAGGAGATCCGGCCGGTGATCGAGGAGGACCTCGGCGCACCCATCGGCGAGCTCTTCGACACCTTCGACGACACCGTCATCGGCTCCGCCTCGATCGGCCAGGTCTACATCGCCTATCACAGCGGCATCAAAGTCGCGGTCAAGGTCCAGCGGCCCCGCGCCCGGGCCCAGGTCGAGGCCGACCTGCCGGTGATCGCCGACATCGCCAACGTGGTCAAGGAGCGCTCGACCGACCTGCCTGTCGATCCCGTGAAGCTGGTCGACGAGATCAAGGCCTTCCTCTACGCGGAGCTGGACTACCTCGAAGAGGCCCGCAACACACAGCGCATCGGCGAGGACTTCCGGGGCGATTCGCGCGTCGTCATCCCCGGGGTCCACTGGGACCGCACCACCAGCCGGGTCCTGACCACCGACTTCATCGACGGCACCCTCCTCAGCAAGCTCGATCCCACCAAGTACACCTGGGAAGACCGCCGCAAGCTCGCCACCCTGGGAGCGCAGATCTCGATGACCCAGGTCTTCGAGCATGGTGCCTTCCACGGCGATGCCCACCCCAGCAACATCATCATCGTCAGCCCCGACCAGTACGGCCTCATCGATTTCGGCCTGATCGGGCAGATCAGCGACCGCGAGCTGCGGGTTCTGACCGACTACATGATCCACCTGGTCCGGCAACAGCCCGAGCGCATCGTCCGCGACATGCGCGCCATGGGCATGACCTTCCCCCGGCAACACGACGACGACATCGCCACCGCCACCGACGGCATCCTGAGGCGCTACTCCGGCGTGACCCTGGCCCAGGTCGACACCCTGCGACTTGTGACCGAGCTGCTGGAGATGGTCTATCGCTACCGCATCAAGCTGCCGACCAAGTACTTCCTGATCCTCCGCGGGCTGATCACGGTGGAGGGCACCGGGCGGGAGCTGTACCCCGACTTCAACGTCTTCGAGGTGGCCGAGCCATACGTTCGGCGGATGGCGCGACGCCGCTACAGCCCTCGGAGTCTCGCGGGCGAGAAAGTCGAGAAGGCGAGCGAGCTGATTGACCTGGTCAGCCGCTACCCCTACCAGGTCTCGGATCTCCTCGACGAGCTCCACGAGACCCTTGGCGAGGTGCGCAAGATCGAGCAGCTCGTCGACACCTTCTCGAGCCGCGCCGGCAAGTTCTTTAATCGCGTTGCCGCCGCCATCTTCCTGTCAGCGCTGATCGTCGGTTCATCGCAGGTCCACATCGGGCCCAAGCTCTTCGACATCCCCGTCTTCGCCCTGCTGATGTTCATAACCTCGTTCTTCCTGGGCCTCTGGCTGCTCTTCGGCCTCTTCCGCTCCGGCGGTCTCTAGCCCGACGCTGGCGGTCGCCATTCTTCGGGATGCGATCGGCACCCCAGCTTCCGTACACTATCGCCGTGTTCTCCGCCGTGCCGGTCCTCCCCAAAAAGTTCAGACAGTACGAAAGGATCATCGGCGAAGAGGCCACCACCGAGATCCGCGAGCTCGCCGCCGAACTGCAGGGAGCGCGCATCCTTCACCTCAACGCCACCGCATTTGGCGGCGGCGTGGCGGAATTGCTGGGAACGCTGGTGCCCCTGATGCGCGACCTCGGGCTCGCCGCCGACTGGCAGGTGATGCACGGCACCGACCGCTTCTTCAGGGTCACCAAGGCGATGCACAACTCGCTGCAGGGCGCCGACCAGTGGAGCAAGGAGCGCGGCGAGGTTTGGAAGAAGTACCAGAAGCAGAACGCTGCCGACTGGGACGAGGACTACGACTTCACCGTAATCCACGACCCTCAGCCGGCGGGCATTCCGCACTACCTGGAGGAGGCCGGACGGCCCCTCAAGGGCGGCCTGACC
The DNA here is from genome assembly GCA_036824145.1 of Candidatus Dormiibacterota bacterium. GTDB lineage: Bacteria > Chloroflexota > Dormibacteria > DASZGP01 > DASZGP01 > DATMMS01. The sequence goes on along the minus strand of DAITAT010000034.1, from coordinate 3,424 downwards.
TGGCGCTGTCACGTCGACCTGACCGACGCCCTCCCCAAGACCTGGGCTTTCCTGGCCCCCTACCTGGACGACTTTCAGAGCCTGATCTTCACCAGCCAGGACTACGTCAAGTCCGAGCTGAAGGGTCGCGACATCCGGATCTGCGCGCCCGCCATCGACCCGCTGGCGCCCAAGAACAACCGCCTTCACAAGGAGACAGTCGACGAGATCCTGCGGCGGTACGGGGTCGACCCCGAGCGCCCCATCATCTGCCAGGTCTCGCGCTTCGATCCCTGGAAGGACCCGCTAGGGGTCATCGACGTCTACCGGCTCTGCCGTCATTACGAGCCGCGCCTCCAGGTTTTGATGATCGCCTCGATGGCCACCGACGACCCCGAGGGCTGGGCCTACTTCGAGCGCACCGTCCGCCGCGCCGGCGAGGACTTCGATATCCACATCCTGTCCAATGTCCACGGAGTCGGCCACGTGGAGGTCAACGCCTTCCAGCGTGCCAGCGAAGTGGTCATTCAGAAGTCGCTGCGCGAGGGCTTTGGGCTGACCGTCGCCGAGGCGCTCTGGAAGGAGCGCCCGGTGGTCGCCGGCAACGTCGGCGGCATCCCGCTCCAGGTCAAGGACGGCGTCAGCGGTTTCCTCGTCGACAGCGTCGAGGAATGCGCCGAGAGAGTGACGCAGCTGCTCCAGCAGCCCGAACTGGCGGAGCGGATGGGCAAGGCCGGCCACGAGCATGTGCGCGAGAACTTCCTTATCACGCGCTACCTGCGCGACTACCTGCGCATCTTCGTCGACCAGAAGAACGGCACCACAGGCAGCCGGTTCGGCATCCGCCGTATCCTCAAGAAGGTCGCCGAGGCGGCACCGGGGCTCAGCTCCCCGGGCTAGCCGCCCGCCTCATCTGGGCGAGGGCGATGGGGATGGGGCCAGGTCGGCCACGACCTCGTCGAGCGTAACCACCGCCAGCGCACTGACCACCCCGGAGCGAAGCGCGGAGCCCTGTGCCGGCAGGATCCCGGGCAGGCCGCTGCTCGGATTGGACCTGGCGGCTCCGGCAAGCAAGGCCCGAGTCGCGTTCTCCTCAAGATGGGCGAAGCGACCGCCGTCGTCGCGGTCGTAGCGCCGGGCCGCGCGCAGCGTCAGCACGGCGGCCTCCACGTCGATGGGAGCGCCATCGGCGGGCCCGGCGGTGCGCAGGTCGAAAGCCGTGACGTAGCCGGACTCTCCGCGGATCCCGACCGCCTCGTCGAGCAGGGGTTGAAGGACGGTTCGGGCAGCAGCGAAATACGGCTGCTCGCGGGAGGCGTCAAAGGCTTGCAGGAGCGCCTCGGCGATCCCCGCCTGGTCAGCCAGGTGGGTGGTGCTGTCGGCCACGTCGTGGCCGCCCTTGATGCTGGCGCTGACCAGGCCGTACGCCAGCCCGAAGTGCGGATCGAAGTCGTTTCGCATCTCCACAGCGATGATGTTGGCGCCGGCCTGGATCTTGCTCTCGTCGTGCTCCGCGTAGCCGGCCACCACCAGCGCCGCGCCCACCGAGATCGCCTCCACCGGTCGATAGACCGTGGTGGTATCGCCCAGGTGCAGGAACATCTTGGTGCCGGACGCATACCACGCCGCCAGCAGCCCGTCGGCGACCTGCTTGCGCAGGCACTGCGGCCGCTCCTGCCCGGGGACTGGAGAAACGCAGGGATCCGGGGTGTCGGTGGCGCTGGGACCCGACGCCGGCGTGGGAGAAGCTTGCGCCAGCAGCAGGTAGGCGGCGCCTTGCGGCCCGTCGAGCTGGCGCACAGCCGCCGCGGATGCCGACGCCAGAGCCTGCGCCTGCGGGGCCAGGGCGTCGCCCGCACCGCCGGTCGGATGCGCTGCCAGAGATCGAGCCGCCATCAGGCCCAGAGTGTCAGCGGCGATGGCGTCCTCGCGGTAGGGACCGGCGAGTGGAACCAGGGTGCCCGGGCCCCAGGTCGGCGCCAGATCGCCGCCGGCGACGTGACCGGTCAGGCTCGCGGCCACCCGGGAACGGAGGTCGCGGAGCGCATCCAGGTCCAGCTGAGCCCTGGGGGCGGCGGTCGACACCGGGCTGGGCTGATCGCTGAAGGCGCCCCCGGCTGAGGACTGCTGGCAGCCGGCCAGGGCCAGGACGGTGAGCGCAAGAAGACCGAGGCGGCGCATGCTTTGAGTATTGCAGGCGGCCCGCTCCGCCCCCAAGCGGCCCATATAATCCGCCGCGTGAAGGTCGCCATCGTTGGTAGCCGCCACTTTCCCGAGCTGGAGAGAGTGCGCGACTTCGTGAGCTCTCTGCCCCTCGGAGCGACGGTGGTGACCGGCGGAGCCAGCGGCGTCGATGCCGCCGCGGGGGAGGCCGCGCGCTCCCGCCAGCTGGGCTTGATCAAGCTGCCGCCGCGGTTCGAGGAGTCCAACGATCCGACCGCCTCGGCCCGGCGCAACCAGGAGCTGGTCGACGCCGCCGAAGTCGTGGTCGCCTTCTGGGACGGCGAGAGCGCCGGAACCCGAAAGACGGTGGAGCGTGCCCTGGAGTCGGGGCGGGAGGTCCACGTCTTCCTGCCCGGGAACGCCGGGCTGAAGCTGGGTAAGGCTTAGCAGGAAGGAGAGGCCCCCGGCTGCGGGCCGGGAGCCTCAGCGCTCGCCTGTTAGGTCCTGAATTTACCCCTTGGCTGCGGCGAGGCGCCGGTTGACCTCATCCCAGTTGACGAGGTTCCACCAGGCGGTGATGTAGTCGGGCCGCCGGTTCTGGTAGTTCAGGTAGTACGCGTGCTCCCAGACGTCGAGGCCGAGGATCGGCACCTTGCCCTCCGCGAGGGGCGAATCCTGGTTGGGCCGGTTGATCACGTCCAGCTTGCCGCCATCGACCACCAGCCACGCCCAGCCACTGCCGAACTGGTTGGTGGCGGCAGCGTTGAACTTCTCCTGGAAAGCGTTGAAATCGCCAAAGGCATCGTTGATGCCGGCGGCCACCTCGCCGCTGGCGGGACCACCCGCGCCCGCCGCCATGATGGTCCAGAAGAGGGAGTGGTTGGCGTGCCCGCCACCGTGGTTGCGAACAGCCGTCTTGATGTTGTCGGGGACCTTGTCGAAGTTGCGCATCAGGTCGTCGACCGACTCCCCATCCGGCTGCCCGGAGCCCTCCAGGGCAGCGTTCAGCTTGTCGACATAGGTCTGGTGGTGCTTGGTGTGATGGATCTCCATCGTCCGGGCATCGATATGAGGCTCCAGGGCGTCATATCCGTATGGCAGTGCAGGCAACGTGTATGCCATCAATCCTCCTTATTGGCTGCGGGATCATTGACCCCGGCGGTGCCCGTCCCTCAGTCTGCTTCGAATTCTAGTTGGAGACGCTTGCAACCGCCTCGGTCGAGGGGCGGAGATCCGGAGTGTGGGTCTAGTGCAGCGCCGGCTCGCCGATGAGCCAGGAGGG
>DAITAT010000080.1:0-4176 GCA_036824145.1 Candidatus Dormiibacterota bacterium | reverse complement strand
CCGGGCTTCGCGATGTCTACTTCGAGGCGGTCGGCGTGATCATCACCCTGATCCTTCTCGGCCGGCTCTTCGAGGCCCGGGCTAAGGCGGGCACGGGCGAGGCGATCCGTGCGCTGATCGGGCTCCAGGCGCGCACCGCGCGCGTCGTCCGCGATGGCCAGGAGATCGACATCCCGGTCGAGACCGTCGCCGCCGGCGACATCGTCATCGTCCGCCCCGGCGAGAAGATCCCGGTCGACGGTGAACTAGTGGAGGGAGAGTCGGCGGTCGACGAGTCGATGGTCACGGGCGAGCCGATCCCGGTGACCAAGCGGGCCGGCGACACGGTCATCGGCGCCACCATCAACCGCACCGGTGCGTTCCGTTTCCGCGCCACCAAGGTGGGGCGAGACACGATGCTGGCACAGATCATCAAGCTGGTCCAACAGGCGCAGGGCTCGAAAGCGCCCATCCAGCGGCTCGCCGACACGGTGTCGAGCTACTTCGTCCCGGCCGTCATCGGGATCGCGATCTGGACCTTCGTCGCCTGGTTCGTCTTCGGACCACAGCCCGCGTTCACATCGGCGATGGTGGCCGCGGTCGCGGTGCTGATCATCGCCTGCCCGTGCGCCCTGGGCCTGGCGACACCCCTCTCGGTCATGGTCGGCACCGGAAAAGGCGCCCAGCAGGGAATCCTCATCCGCTCGGCAGAGGCGCTCGAGACCGCTCACAAGCTCGACACGATCGTGCTCGACAAGACCGGAACCATCACGCGCGGCGCCCCGGCCCTGACCGACATACTGCCGTCGGGCGCCATCAAGGAAGACGAGCTGCTCCGGCTGGCGGCATCGGCCGAACGGTCCTCCGAGCATCCGCTGGCCGGCGCGGTGGTGGACGGCGCGCGTTCGCGCCAGATCGCCCTGGCCGACCCGTCCGCCTTCGATTCGGTGACCGGCAAGGGCATCCGTGCCGCTGTCGACGGGAGGTCGGTGCTGATCGGCAATCCGTCATTGCTGCGGGACGCGGGGATCGATACGGCAGGCCTCGAAGGCGATGCGGATCGTCTGGCGGCGGAGGGCAAGACGCCGCTCCTGGTCGCGATCGACGGCAAGGCGGCAGGCGTTCTTGCCGTGGCCGACACGCTGAAGGAGGAGTCGCCGGCCGCGGTGGCAGCCCTGCGAAAGCTCGGTCTCGAGGTCGTGATGATCACCGGTGACAACCGGCGCACGGCTGCGGCCATCGCGCGCCAGGTCGGCATCGGTCGCGTCCTGGCTGAGGTGCTGCCCGACCGCAAGGCGACTGAGGTCAAGCGCCTGCAGTCCCAGGGCCGCCGGGTGGCCATGGTCGGCGACGGCATCAACGACGCTCCCGCCCTGGCGCAGGCGGACGTCGGCATGGCGATCGGGACCGGTACCGACGTTGCCATCGAGTCGTCGGACATCACGCTCATCTCAGGGGCGTTAATGGGCATCGTCACCGCGATTCAGCTCAGCCGCGCCACCATGCGCAACATCCGCCAGAACCTGGTCTGGGCCTTCGGCTACAACGTAATCGGCATCCCGCTCGCCGCCGGAGTGCTCTACCCGATCCTTGGCCTCCGCCTCAGCCCGATGATCGCCGCTGGAGCCATGGCGCTCAGCTCGTTTTCGGTGGTGTCCAACGCCAACCGCCTGCGCGGCTTCCGGGTCCGCCCGGCGATCGGCAGTGCAACGGAGCCGGCCGGTGAGCCTGTTGTCGAGATCGGCAACCCAGGCCCGGTCAAGGCAACCGACCCGGTGTGTGGGATGGAGGTCGACACCGAGGACCCGGCGGCGACGGTCGACTCGGGTGGGACTCGCTACTACTTCTGCTCAACCAGCTGCCGGGATGGGTTTCTCGACCGGATCCAGGCCGCCGGGACCGACACCCACCGGCCAGAGTCATCACACGAGGCCCACGCAGTCACCGATGGCCTGATAGAAGGCGGGGGGACAGCGCTCGATCCAGTCTGCGGCATGACCGTTGACCGGACGACCGCCGAGCACCACTCCGTCAATCAGGACACGACCATCTATTTCTGTTCGGCGGGATGCAAAGAGTCCTTCGAAAAGGACCCGGGCCGGTACCTCGCCTCGGCAGAGGCCCCCCGCGCGAGCTAGACGAGCTCGAGGTTCGCTGCGATTCTCGCGCCGGCCCCCACTTCGGTCCGTTGCGGCGGAGCCACCTCGCGCGAGGCTAGGCGGCCTTGTCCAGCGCCATCACCTGCCAGAGTAGGCCCTGGTCGTTGAGAGTGGTCTTCAAACCGTACTGCTCTGCAGCAGCCTGGATCAACTCCGGACGATGCAGGAAGACTCGAAATTGGACTCTCACGACCCGAAACCCAAAGTTGACGATGGTCAGCCCGAGGCGCGTCCACCAGCGAGAGTTCGGAAACGTCAACACCAGCGTGCGTCGCACGCGCTTGGCAGCGGCGGCGGTCAACCTCGGCATGTCCGGGTAGCAGCAGATGACACGGTTCAAAACCACGAAATCCGCCGCCTCGACGTCGGCGCCGGTCTCGACGAAGTCCAGCACGCGGCGTTCGACACGATCGGCTAAACCGCTCTCCCGCAAGAGTTCACCGGCGGCCTCCTCATAGGTCGGCGTGAGTTCGACATTCATTGCGCGTGTGACGCCTGCCCTCAGCAGCTCGATCTCGATGGCGCCGATGCCGCCTCCGACCTCCAGCATTGTCCCGCCATCGACGCCCCGCTCCTTAAGCAGCTCGGCGATCCGCCGAGAGAGCCTGTCGAGGCCCTTGCGCCGATAGCGCCTCGCCTCCGATTGGGCGCTCTTCTCGCTGAAGATCGTCCGGTAGCCCTTGGGCGTGCAGCAGTCGCTCAGGAGCGAAGCAGCCTGAACCGATTGGCCATCAGTCTCTCTTTCGGGCTCGAATCGAATAGCCGAGCGTGCCGAACTCCCGCGCGCTCGCCTCTCCGCCGGCGCCGGCGAAGGTGTCGACAGGATTCGCCAGCTCGATGTCGACCAGACCCGCTCCTCCGATCACCGTCTCCCACCCTGCGCACGGCAGGGCACCAGCGATTCAACCAGTCCAGAGGTCGATGTCGCGAAGCGCTTCCTCGGGTACGGGCCGCTCGAGACAGATGTCCGCGACGGTCATCCGGCCCCCTGGCCGAAGCACGCGCGAGATCTGGCGGTATACGCCGAGCTTGTCCGGGCAGAGGTTGATCACGCCATTCGAGATGACGACGTCGGCCCACCCGTCCTCGACCGGCAGATCCTCGATGACGCCCTGGCGATATTCGATGTTCTCGAGGCCGAGCTTGGAGGCCATGGCGCGGCTGCGATCGATCATCTCCGGCGTCATGTCGACGCCGATCACACGACCGGTCGGTCCTGTCCAGAGCGCCGCCAGGAATGAGTCCATGCCGGCCCCCGACCCCAGGTCCACGACCTTATCCCCCGGTTTGGGGCCGCCCCAGAAGAAGGGATTACCCACTCCTGCAAAGGCTTCGCAGGCTTCTTCTGGGAGCTGGTCGAGGGGGCTGGCCGGGTAGCCGAGTCGAATCGCATGCGCACGACCGGTGTGGAAGTGGTACTCGGCGGTTGGATCTCGCGCGACCTCTCGGTACTTATCCCGCACCTCTTTGCGTAGTTCGTCGAGGTCGACCAGCTCCAGGATCTCAGCCATTGTTTCCTCCTCCTACTGAACCTTAGGCGAAGGCGATCGTCTTGGCGCCGGCGACGACTTCCTCGACCACCTTGGCGGCCCCGACAATGCTCACGCCTGATGCGAGCTGATCTTCGGTGATGCCCCGCGGTTTGGCACAGGCGCCGCAGAGCCACACCTTACCCTGGTTGGCGATGAACTCAGTCATCAGATCCCGCAGCTTCGGCAGCCCAGCCGCCTCGACGCCCTCGCTGCCGCCATTGCAGCCCAGGCGAACTGCCTCGATCGTGCAGAGGACGATGGCTTCCTGTCCCGCCGTCGCCGCGATGTTGGCGGCAACGAAGGGCAGCGTTGCCCGCTCTGGATCCTCCCGGCCCCAGGTGCAGTTGAAGATGAGCTTCTCGTTCATTTCTGTCTCTCCACAGTGATGGTGAGGCGCCCGTCGTCGTGCGCCTCGGTTGACGTGACCCGCTGCCCGAGCAGCCTTGCCAGGGAGGGCAGATCCTCCTTGGCGGCGGGATCGCTGACGACGACCTCCAGCGACCCTC
>DAITAT010000033.1:6131-18736 GCA_036824145.1 Candidatus Dormiibacterota bacterium | reverse complement strand
TGGTCGGCGAGACAGGATTTGAACCTGCGACCCCCAGTCCCCCAGACTGGTGCGCTACCGAGCTGCGCCACTCGCCGCCCGGGTGGATTCTACCCGAGGGCCGTTCCCGCGCCGCCCTCAGCTGAGGCCCAGCCCCTCGCTCTCGCTGCGCCCGGTCCGCTGCATCAGACGGATGGCGACGTGCATGGGGTCGGCCTTCTCGAAGAGGATCTCGGCGACGGCCTCTGTGATCGGAAGCTCCACGCCCAACTGCTTGCCCAGGCGGAGAGCCTCGCGGGTGGTGTTGACCCCTTCGGCCACCATCGTCATGTTCGACTCCAGTTCCTCAAGCGTCTTGCCGGTACCGATGCCAATGCCAAGCTGCCGGTTGCGGCTGTGCGGCGAGGAGCAGGTGACGACGAGGTCGCCGAGCCCGGTCAGGCCGGAGAACGTCTGGGCCCGCGCCCCCATGGCTACCCCGAGACGGGTCATCTCCGCCAGCCCCCGGGTGATGATCGCGGCCTTGGCGTTGTCGCCCGCCTCCAGCCCGTCGCAAATGCCGGTGCCGATGGCGATCACGTTCTTGATGGCGCCGCCGACCTCGACCCCGATGACGTCTTCGTTGGTGTAGGCGCGGAGCCGCGGCCCCGAGATCCGCCCCCGCGCGGCAGCCGCCCGAGTGCCGTCCGCGCAGGCGATGACGGTGGCGGCGGGCATGCCCTGGGCGACTTCGCGGGCGATGTTTGGCCCCGAGATCGCTCCCACCACGGCACCGTCGCCAAGCGTCTCGGCCAGCACCTGCGACATCAGGCGCCCGCTCTCCGGGTCCAGGCCTTTGGCGGCGCTCAACACCAGCGGCGGCTCGACTCCCTTCCCGGTCTGCCCGCGCAGGATCCCAGAGAGCGCCCGGGTCGTCGTCAGCATCGCCTTGGCGGGCACGGCCATGATCACGATGGGCGCCCTGTAGACGGCGTCGGCCAGGTCGGCGGTGAAGAGGACCCCCTTGGGGATCTCGATCTCGCTCAGGTAGCGCGGGTTGTGGCGCTTAGCCTCCATCGAGGCGACCTGCCCGGGATCGCGCGACCAGACGTAGGTCTCCCCGGCGGAGCTCAGCGCGCAGGCGAGGGCGGTGCCCCAACTGCCGGCGCCGATGATGGCGACCCGGTTGCTGCTCACCGCACTCCCCTTGTCATTCGTCTTCGGCCCGCTTGCGAAGCAGGATCCGCAGCGGTACGCCCTCGAAGCCGAAGGCGTCTCGGATTTGATTCTCGAGGTAGCGCCGGTACGAGAAGTGACTCAGCTCTGGGTCGTTGACGAAGAGCACGATCGTCGGGGTGCGCTCCTTGCCCTGTGCGGCATAGAGGACTTTGAACTGTTTGCCTTTGCGGATCGGCGGCGGGTGGTCCTCGACGGCGCGCCTGATGACCTTGTTCAGCGCCGCGGTGGGGATCCGCTTGCGGCGCGCTTCATCGACCTTCACCGCCGCCGGCAGGATGTCGCTCACCCGCCGCCCCGTCTTGGCCGAGGCGTAGACCACCGGTACCCCGGGGATGAATTGGAAGTTGCGGTCGATCCTTCGACGCCACTCCTTGTCGTCGCGCTGCTCGATCTCGAGCAGGTCCCACTTGTTGATCACCACCACCACCCCCTTGCCACCATCCACGGCGTATCCGGTGATGTGTTGGTCCTGGGTCAGGACGCCCTCGGTGGCGTCGAGAACCACAACCGCGATGTCCGATCGCTCCAGGGCGCGGAAGCCTCGCAGCAGGCTGTAGTGCTCCACTCCCCCCTTGGTCACCCCTTTGCGCCGGATCCCAGCGGTGTCGACCAGGCGAACCACGCTGTCGTCGATGACGACCTCGGTGTCGACAGGGTCGCGGGTGGTGCCCGGGAGCGAGGCCACCAGGCTCCGCTGGTCGCCCAGGATGGCGTTGAGCAGCGACGATTTGCCGACGTTGGGGCGTCCGATAATGCACACGGAGATCTCCGCCCCGGCGTCGTTGGGCAGCTCCACCACGGGGGGCAGCGCGGCCACCACGCGATCCAGGAGGTCGCCGGTGCCGCTGCCCTGGATCGCGGAGATGGGCAGCGGCTCATCGAAGCCGAGCGAGTACAGCTCGTGGAGGTAGCCGGGGTCCTTGGGGCTCTCGGCTTTGTTGGCGGCGAGGATGACTGGCCGGCGGCCTCGGCGGAGCATTTCCGCGACCTCCTCATCGGCACCCGTCAGGCCTTCGCGGACGTCGACCAAAAAGATGATGGCGTCGGCCTCGTCGATGGCAGCGGCGGTGCCGCGCTGCGTGTTCTCGACAAGCTCGCCCCGCGCCTGCCGATCGAGCCCGGCGGTGTCTACGACGCTGAAGTCGCGCCCGCCCCAGTCGGTGGCGCCGTACAGCCGGTCACGGGTCAGGCCCGCCTCGGCGTCGACGATGGCGTGCTTGCGCCCAACCAGCCGGTTGAACAGCGTCGATTTGCCCACGTTGGGGCGGCCGACGATGGCGACCAGGGGCAGCTGCGCACGCTCAGGGCTCACCCTCGAAGGCTAAGTCACCGCCGTGCCGTGGCGCACCTCGGCTCCGGCGGGGCCCAACCGGGCCCGGCTTCGGATGTTGTAGCGTGACCGGCGATGCAGAACGTGGGCAACAGCTTCAGCCTTCCCTTCAAAAGCCGGAACTGGGCCAGCACCTTCGTCCTCATGGGCCTGATCTTCCTGATCCCGATCGTCGGTTGGATCAACCTGCTGGGCTGGATGCTGGCGCTGGTCGACAACTACCGCGCCGGCCGAACCGACCTTCCGCCGGCAGGTTTCCAGTACATCGGACGTGGCGGCACCCTTTTCCTGGTCTTCCTGGTCTACGGGATCGTCATCGCGGCGATCCTCGTGGGTCCTTTCATCCTGATCTTGGGCAGCGCCATCGCCAGCTCGGGGTCGAACTCAGGTGACTTCCACTCGAATTTCAGCGGCTCGACAGCCTTCAGCGGCGGACTCTTCACCTACATCGGTCTGATCCAGGTATTCTCGCTGGCGATCTACCTGTTCTACCCGGCGGTGATCGTGGCCACCGAGCGCGGTGGATTCGGGGGCGGGCTCAACATCGTCCAGGTCTTCCGCCTGGCGTCGAAGAGCTGGAAGAACACCATCATCGCCGGGCTCCTGATCTACGTGGCCGGCTTTCTCGGCGGATTGGGCTTCTATGCCTGCTGCGTTGGCATTCTCTTCAGCCTTCCCTACGGGTACGCGGTGATGGCCGGGGTGGTCCGCTATTACGAGGCCGAGTTCGAAGGCCCGGTGGCCGGGCCCGCCACGATGCCGCCTCCACCCCCGCCGCCGGCCCCGACGCCGCGCGCGCCTGCGGCGCCTACCTGATCGGCTCGGGTCGGAACTCCGGCGGGTCCTCCTGGCGCAGAACAAAGGCGTTGACGTCGACCTGGCGGCCGCCGTGGATGGCCATGATCACGTAGACGTATTCCGGCCAGGCGTGGTCGGCGTCGTATTGCGACGGACGCGCCGGGTGGTCGGGGTGGGTATGCCAGAAGCCGACCACTTCGATGCCCCGCTCGCGGGCGTCCTTCTCGGCGCGCAAGGTGTCCTTCGGGTCCAGGATGTAGCGGTCCCGAGCGCGGTCCTGGCGCAGGTTGGTGCCCCCGCGCACCTCGACAACCTCGATCTCATCGCCAAAGCCCCCCAGCAGGATGCCGCAGCCCTCGTTGGGGTAGGCCCTCTCTCCCAACGCGCGCATCTGCTCTCCCAGCTCGGCTGAGATCTTCATCGCGTCGGGCTAGGTGCGGCTGACGTAGAGGCCGCCGGATAGGTAGCGGTCGCCGCCGTCGGGGAAGATCATGACCACCACCCCGGAGTCGAGGCCCTCGGTGACTTTGGCCGCGCCCCAGAGCGCCGCGCCGCAGCTGTGCCCGACCAGGATCCCCTCGGTGCGGGCGAGGCGGCGGGCGAGGTCGTAGGCGTCCTCGGTCTCGACGTCAATCAGCACGTCATGGACGCTCTCGTCGTAAATCCCTGGCCGGATGGCGGTGGGGATGTGCTTGAGCCCCTCGAGTCCGTGCCAGCCGCTGGACGGCTGTACCGCCACCACCTTGATCTCGGGGTTGTACTCGTGGAGGCGGCGGCCGGTACCAACGATGGTGCCGCTGGTGCCAAGCCCGGCGACGAGGTGGGTGATCCGCCCGCCGGTTTGGTCGAAGATCTCCGGCGCCGTGGTGGCGTAGTGCGCCAGCGGGTTGTTGGGGTTGTTGTATTGGTCGGGCATGTAGTACCGATCGGGGTTGGCGGCCAGCATCCCCCTGGCCTTGATGATGGCGCCGTCAGATCCCTCGGCCGGGTCGGAGAATACGATCTCGCCGCCGTATGCCCGCACCGTTTCGATCCGTTCTTTGCTGACGTTGCCGGGCATGACGAGGACCAGCTTGTAGCCCTTGGCTGAGGCCACCATCGCGTAGCCGATGCCGGTGTTGCCCGATGTCGAGTCGAGGATCACTTTGTCTTTGGTCAGCTCGCCGGTGCGCTCGGCTTCCTCGATCATGCGTTTTGCGGGGCGGTCTTTGACCGACCCACCGGGGTTGAACCATTCCGCCTTGGCCCAGAACTCCACGCCCGGATGCGTTTGGACGAAGAGGTGGATCTGGATCAGCGGCGTATTGCCAACGCGGTCGAGGATGGTCCTGGCGACGCCGTCGTCCACGGCGCGGCCGGATGGAGTGGGACCAGGCGCCGGCTGACTCATTTCGAGGGCAAGTTTATCCGGGGCCCTCGCCAGGCCAGGCTGATTTCCCTAGCGGACGACGTAGCGGACCAGCACGATCGTAACGGTGCCGATCAGTCCCAGGCCGATGCCGTAGCCGACCACGCTCCTGGCCAGCACGCTGTACCGCCTCGGCAGGATGTTCATGATCGCTTTTCCAGTCAGGAAGCCGATCCCCACGGCCGCCACCGATGGGTGGCGGGCGAGGACGCCGTAGATGGCCACCAGGGCGAAGGCCGCCGTCTCGAAGAGCTGGAGCGCGGTATACGGGCCGATCAACTAGCCTTGGCGGCGGAAACCGTAGTCGAGCAGGCTGGCGGCGTCGGTGAAGATCAGCGGGTCATCCATCTCCACCGTGACCAGGGTGTGGGAGCCGCGATGGGCGCCGCCCACGAATACCTGGCCGGCCGCGTCGGTGAGGCCAGTCTTGAAGCCAATCGCCCCGGGGTAGGTCCACAAGAGTTTGTCGAAGTTGGTCGGGAAAAACGCCTTGTGCTTGCTGCTGTACGGCAGCGTCTCCTGCTTGGTGGTCACCACCTGCTCCAGGACCGGGTAGTGCTGGTAGAGGTATGCCGCGGTGAGCGCCAGGTCGTGTGCGCTGCTGTACTGGTTGGGGTCGTCAAGCCCGGAAGGATTGACGAAATGGGTATCGGTCAGGCCAAGCGCCGCGGCCCTCACGTTCATGGCGCGGATGAAGGCCTCACGGCCGCCGGCCATGGTGGTGACAGCCAGGGTCTCGGCGGCGTCATTGCCCGAGTCCAGCAGCAGGCCGTACAGCAGCTCTCGCACCGACAGTTCCTCTCCCGCACTCAGGCCCATGACATTGGGCTCGACCTTGGTGGCGGTATCGGGGACGATCACGGTGGCGTCTGGGCTGGCATGGTCCAGGGCCACCATCGCCGTGGTCAGCTTTGTGGTGCTGGCCAGCGGCATCCTGGCGTGGGGCAGGCGACTGAAGAGGACGTGGCGGCTGTCGACATCGACCAGCACCACGGATTTTGCCCGCACCGCTGGTACTCCCACAGCCGGGTGGCTTTCGGCCCATCGGTAGTCCCACGAATAGGGGGGCGCCAGCAGGCTCAGGGCCGCCTCGTTGGGATCGGAGACGGCGAAGACCGGTATCTCGACCTGGGGCGCGCGAGCGCTCACGGCGGCGACGCTGGCGGCGTGGGTGGGGCTGGCCGGGTGCAGGTGGGTGGCCGTCCAAACCGCGGCCGCCAGCAGAGCCAGCGCAGTCAAGAGGACCAGGAGGTCGCGTCGTCGCGCACCACGACGGCGGCGCTGGACGTAGAGCTGACTTGCTGGCGTGAATGTGACGCGTGCCGCGGATCTGCGCTGGTACAAGCCGGCCCCCATCAAACCAGAGCCCTGGTGGGCTGTCAAACGCCCCTGACGGGGCGCGACCCCATTAGAGTACCGGATGGGCTTTACTATGCTTCGACCACAGCAAGGCGGGAACCATGGCTGACGGAGATCTGAGTGCCAAACTTGGGGATGAACGAAGCCGAGGAGGTCGAACTGGAAGCCCTGATGCGCCAGCGTCGCACCAGCGATTCGCGGCTCAACCGCGCCCTTGGAGAGCTACTCGGCAGCGGTCGCGGCGGCCACGAGGTGCTGCTCGCCATCGATGAGGTCGAGGGCCTCCTCCGGAAGCTCGCCGCCCTCGTGGAACGGCTCTCGTGAGATCCGGCGCGGTGCTAGAACTGGCATTCGGGAGGCGGGAGCCCTAGGCCGAAGTCGCCTGGGCGGCGCGGGATCGCCGCCGGGCCCGGTCCGCCTGGCTGAGGAAGCGTTTGCGCAGTCTTATGCCTTTCGGCGTAACCTCCAGGAGCTCGTCGTCGCCGAGAAAGTCCAGGCATTGCTCCAACGACATCTTCAGCGCCGGCGTCAGCCGCACCGAGATATCGGATGTCGACGACCGCACGTTGGTCTTTTGCTTTTCCTTGCAGACGTTGACGGCGATGTCCTCGCCCCGCTTGTTCAGCCCCACGATCATGCCTTCGTAGACCGGCTCGCCGGCCTCGATGAAGGTGATGCCTCGCTCCTGGGCGTTGGCGAGGCCGTAGGCGACGGCGACGCCCGGCTGGGAGGCGGTGAGTACGCCGTTGCGCTGAGAGCTGAGGTCGCCGGCCCAGGGGCGATAGCCGAGCAGCAGCGACCCCATTACACCGTTACCGGCGGTCAAGGTCAGGAAGGCGTTGCGGAACCCGATCAGGCCACGCGTGGGGATGGCGTACTCCAGGCGCACGCGGGCGTTGCCTTCGTAACCGATCTCGATGATGTCGCCACGGCGCTTCCCCAGCGCCTCGCTGACCGCACCGACGTACTCCCTGGGGACATCCACCGTGAGGTGCTCGACGGGCTCCATCTTCTTTCCGCCGACCTCCTTGACGATCACCTCCGGGCGCGACACCGCGAACTCATAACCCTCCCGGCGCATGGTCTCGATGAGGACCGCGAGGTGCAGTTCGCCGCGGCCGCTGACCATGAACTCGTCGGCGGAGTCGGTCTCCTCAACGCGCAGCCCGAGGTTGAGGTCGAGCTCTCGCAGAAGCCGGGCACGCAGCTGGCGCGAGGTGCCGTACTGGCCCTCCCGGCCGGAGAACGGCGAGTTGTTGACGCTGAAAGTCATCCGGACGGTGGGCTCCTCGATGCTGATTCGGGGCAGCGGGTCGGGGTAGTCGGGATCGGCGAGGGTGTCGCCGATGGCGACGTCGTCGATCCCGGTGAGGACCACGATGTCCCCGGCCCGCGCGAGGTCGACCACATCCGTGCCCAGGCCGCGGTGCAGCATCACCTTGGCCACCTTGCCGCGGATGGCGTCGTCCTCCCGCAGTACCGCGACGGTGTCCCCGGGACGAATCTCGCCGCGCGTGATCCGGCCCACCGCCAGCCTGCCGGTGTAGTCGTCCCAGCCCAGGTTGGCGACCAGCGCCTGGAAGCCGCCCTCCTCGAGCACCGGCGCGGGGACGTGGTGGATGATCGCCTCCAGCAACGGCTCCAGGCTGTCGGTCATGCTCTCGGGCTCCAGCCCCGACTTCCCCTCGCTGGCGACGGCGTAGATGACGGGGATGTCCAGCTGGTCGGCATTCTCGGCCAGCTCCAGGAAGAGGTCATGGGCGGCCTCGAGCGCTTTCTTGGG
Source organism: Candidatus Dormiibacterota bacterium (assembly GCA_036824145.1). Lineage (GTDB taxonomy): Bacteria > Chloroflexota > Dormibacteria > DASZGP01 > DASZGP01 > DATMMS01. Next base: position 10,861 of record DAITAT010000033.1, on the reverse strand, counting down.
GTCGGCCAGCGGGCGGTCCAGCTTGTTGATCACCAGGATCGGTCGAAGCCCGACCTCAAAGGCCTTGCGGAGCACGAACCGGGTCTGCGGCATCGGGCCTTCGGCGGCGTCGATCAGGAGCAGGCAGCCGTCGGCCATGTTGAGGACGCGCTCCACCTCGCCGCCGAAGTCGGCATGCCCGGGGGTGTCGATGATGTTGATCCACACGTCGCCATACCGGATGGCGGTGTTCTTGGCTAGGATCGTGATGCCCTTCTCGCGCTCCAGGTCGCCCCTATCCATGATCAGCCGGCCCACTTCCTGGTTCTCCCTGAAGGTGTGGCTCTGCTTCAGCAGCGCGTCAACGAGGGTGGTCTTGCCGTGGTCGACGTGGGCGATGATGGCCAGGTTGCGGAGATCGTGGCGAATGCGTGAGGGCATCCCCAAGCATATGGCCCCAAGGCCGCCCTAACACCGGTGACCAGGTCGTCAGGCCAATCGGGCCTTCTCCAGGGGAGCCCGGGCGACCACCAACACGCTCACCAGGACCAGCGCGCCGCCGGCCAGCTGGCTCGACACCAGCAGCTCGCCGAAGAACAGCGAGGCCAGGATTGCCGTCGTAACCGGCTCCAGGGTGCTGATCAACGAGGCCCGGCCCGGGTCGGTCAGGCGGAGCCCGGCCAGGAAGGCGCCGGCGCCGACGACGGTTGAAATAAGCGCCAGCCCGACCACGGCCAGCCACGCGGTGATGTTGACCGGCGGCGCGTAGCTGCCGCTGGCGACGCCAAAGACCAGGTAGGCGACACCCGCCGAGATTGAGATCACGGCGGTCGCGAACCAGGGATCAACATCCTCAAGGACCCGCTTGCCGGTCAGGATGTAGGCGCTGTAGAACACAGCGGAGAGCAGGCCAAGCAGCACCCCCTCCAGCCGCAGGCCGCCACGGGGGCTGGCAACCAGGAAGGCGCCGACAAGAGCCACCGCCAGCGCTAACAGCCGCTGCCGGGTCAGCCGCACTCCGTAGATGGGACGGCTCAGTACCGTCACGATCACGGGGTAGGTGTATAGAAGGATGCTGGTCACCGCCGCGGGCACGTACCGAATGCTGTTGAAGTAGGCGGCGGCCTGGGCCGCATACCCGACGGCGCCCAGTAGAACCAGCATCACCAACGTCCCCCACTTCGGCACCTCCGAGCCCCGAACCAGGGCGATCACCACCAGGATCGCTCCCGCCAGCAGGAACCGCGTCGCCAGCAGGCTCTGCACGTTCATGCCCTGGGCGTAGGCGAAGCGGCCGAACACGGGCAGGGCACCAAAAGACACCGCCGACACCACCAGCAGCAAGTCCGCCCGGGCCGGGTGGTGCGCTGGCTTGTCCATACTTCTGATGCAGCATATGGGTCGAAGCACGATCGAGATCGAGAGGCCGGCCTCCACCGGGTCGCGCGCGCGCCTGGCTGGGCCGGTGGCGGCAGCCCGGGCCTGGGTTGCGGCTACCAGCGGCTACCAGCGGGGACTGGCGGCCATAACCGCGGTGGCCCTGGCCAGCCGGGTCGTGCTCCTCGGCTCCTGGCCACGGTTCTGGGGCGACGAAGCCTTCACCGCCGTCCAGGTGCGCAAACCCTTCTTCGCCATGCTCGACGTGGTCCGCAAGGACAGTCACCCACCGCTGATCTACCTGTTGCAATCGATCATCGGGGTGTTCTCGACGTCGCCGGCTGCGCTGCGACTGGTGTCGGCGCTGGCCGGGACAGCCGCGGTGCCCCTGGCGGCAGCCCTGGGCCGGCGGGTGGGAGGCGATCGGGCCGGGTTGCTGGCGGCTGCGCTACTGGCGGCCTTCCCGGGCTTCGTGCTCTCATCACGGGACGCTCGCGGCTATTCGCTGACGATGGCCCTCGTGCTGGCCGGCTCGCTGGCCCTCTGGCGCGCCGTCGAGAAACCCACGCGGCGCCGCCTGGTCATCTACGGCGCCTGCGTCGCGGGCGCCATCTACACCCACTATTTCGCGATCGTGGCAGTGACTGCGCAGGTGACGGTCGCCTTGTGGGTCTTCAGACCGCCGCGCGCCGCTGCGGTGCGGCTGCTGGCGGCGTTTGTCATTGGCGGCCTGACATTGGTGCCATGGCTGTTGGTGGCGACGGCCCAGTTCCAGCACGCCGGGGCCTCCTTCTGGGTGGCTCCGATCCACTTCGACACGCTGTTTAGCGACCTCGCCACCCGCCTGGGCAAGACCTCCGGCGAAGAGCTGACCACGGTGACCACCTGGGTGGGCGAGGCGGCGATGATCCCGTTGTTGGTGGTGCTCTACCGGCGCGTCGATCCCGCGCGCCGCAAGGGCGTGGTCTTCCTGCTGCTCTGCTCGCTGGCGCCGACCGCGGCGGTGCTGCTCTTCAGCCTCTACAAGCCCGTCTACGACACCCGGTTTGTGCTCATCTTCTGGGGTCCCGGAGAGGCGGTCGTCGGGTCCAGCCTGGCGGCGCTGCGCCGGCCCCTGGTTGGCCCGGCCGTCTGCCTGTTGCTGGCGGTCGCCTCAGGCGTCGGCCTGCTGCAAGTCCAACGCCCTGACTTCGAGGCCGTGGTGGCGCCGCTCAACGGGCAAGTTCAGCCAGGCGACGTGGTGGCCCTCAACGGCCCCGACCACTACTTCTCGATCGCCTACGCCGGCGACGCCGCCGCCCAGAAGACGCTGGTGGTGGTGGGCGACAACATCCCCTGGTATTTCGGCACCGCCGGCTACCCGCCCGGCACCCAGGTGCACGCGATCCCCGCAGTCGCGGGCCGGGTCTACGTCGTCAGCGACCAGGGGATGGGACTCCCTCCAGTCCCGGGCGGGTTCCAGCACCGATCCCGGTCCTGTCATGACGGTATTTGCGTGGACAGGTTCAGCCGCTGATCGCACGAGCGAGAGACCGCCGGCTTTGGCTGTGGCTGGCCGTGGTGGTGGTGCTGGCGCTCGCCGTCGCGGCGCGCATAGTCGCGCTGGCGTCGCAGCCCGGAGGCCTCTACCCCGACGAGGGCGCCGAGGCTCTCGATGCCTACAAGCTCCTGCACGTCCCTGGCTTCCACCCGGTGTTCTTCCACGACGACGGCGGTCGCGAGGCGCTCTACGCCTACCTCGTCGCGGGCGCCTTCAAGGTCTTCGGGGAGACGGTGCTGGTGCTCCGGACGGTCTCGGCGACGATCGGCATCCTCGCCGTGGCCGCCCTCTACCCTTCCCTGCGCCGCTTCGGGCGGGGGGCCGCGCTGGCGGGGATGGCGTGGGCGGCGGGCGCGCTCTGGCTGATCTGCATCTCGCGCGACGGGATGCGCAACATCCTGGTAGCGCTACTCGCCACCGTGCTCCTGTGGGCGCTGATCCACTGGGCCGACCGGCCGGGGCACGGCGCGGCACTGATCGCTGGGGCTGTCGCGGGCGCCGGTCTGTGGACCTACCAGCCGATGAAGTTGACCCCCTTCCTGGTTGCGCTGTGGTTGCTTTCGATCAGGCACCAACAGCGGGAGCGCTACGAGGAGCTGAAGGCCGGGCTGGGTTGGTTTGTGATGGCCTTTGTAGTTGTCGCTGCGCCGATGCTGCTGACAGCCATCTTCGACCCGGTCAACTACTTCGGCCGGGTGGCGGGGGTGTCGCCCCTCAACCCCACCAACTCCGACATCAATGTCTTCACCCACACGCTGCGGACGCTGGGGATGTTCGTGGTCACCGGGGATCCCAACGCCCGCCACGATGTCGGCTCGCTGCCGCTGCTGGGCTGGCCGCTCTTCCTGCTCGCCGTCGCCGGCGCCTGGCGCGCCTGGCGCCATCGCGATGACACCGCCCACGCGCTGCTGTTGATCGCCTTCCCGGTTTTCCTGCTGTCGCCTCTGCTGGCGGTCGACGGTGGGGCACCACACTTCTTGCGCAGCATCGCGCTCGCGCCAGTCCTGGCGGGCCTGATCGGCCTGGGCGCGGTTGAGCTCTTCGACTTCGCTCGCAGCCGCCTCCACGTTCCCTGGATTGTGCCCGTCGCCGCCGGCGCGCTCACCTTCCTCTTCGCAGGATTGGGCGCCGGCAGCATGGCAGCGTACTTTTCCCGGCCGGTCAGCGACCGCTACCACGCCTACTCCTACGATGTGGTGGCGCTGGCGCAAGCCGCCACGCCCGTGGACGCGGTGGTGATCGACGACTACAACCGCATCGACGTCGAATTCCTCACCGACGCCGCGTTCGGCGATGCACCGCGGCGGCCGGGAATTTTCACCTCCGGATCGCGGATTGGCGATCCTGCGCGCTACACCGAAGTCCTGGCTCTCAGCCGTGAGGACCTCAGCGCTGCTTTAGGCCCGGCGGTCGCTGGGAGAGCCCGGGTCACGGCCCGGGCCCCCGACGGGCGCCCCGCGGTCTGGGCGGTCGGGCCTTAGGGTCGCCTGGCTCGCGCCACGCAGAATTGGTGGCGGGGCCTTAGAACTGGGCTTTAGCCGTCGCTTCGGGAAAGCCGGGCGGCGACCAGGGCGCGCAGAGTTTCGATCTCGCGTCCCACCGTATCCAGCTCACCCTTGAGTCGATTGGCCTGACGAGCTGCCTTGTCGGCAGCCGCCTTGCCCTCTTCTCCTGCCAGCGCCGTGGGCGCCTCCTTGATGGTGCGCTTGAGTTGCTGGGCCAGGCGGTCATAAGTTGGCGTGAGCAACTCGATCCGCCGCCGCAACGCCGAAACCTGTCCTGGCATCAGGACTTCATCCACTCCCCGGCTATTCACTGAACGTCGCTTGGCTCT
>DAITAT010000033.1:0-6031 GCA_036824145.1 Candidatus Dormiibacterota bacterium | reverse complement strand
CCGGGGCTGCCTCAGCGGCCCCCTGGCTGATGCGGACCTGGGCGGCGCGAGGACCTTTGGGGCTGTCCTCGACGTCGAAGTCGACACGCTCGTTCCCACGCAGGGAGTCGAAGTTCTCAATGCTGCTGCGATGGAAGAAGTATTCCTTCCCGTCTTCAGCTGTGATGAAGCCAAATCCTCGGTCGGCGACGAGCTTCTTGATAGTTCCTGTGGTCATTTATCGCTCCTCTTTCTCGAACTGGTCTGCGGGCTGGTGACAAATTGTCCGAGAAAGGCGAAGAGCACCGCAGGGGCCGCCCACGTTGGCGACACCCTCAACCTTATACCCTTCTGAGGGCTCGGCAGAACAGGGCCGGGTTGCGATACGATCGCCAGGGCACCTGTGGGTCGCCTTCGGCGCCCCGGCCTCGACAAGGCTTGGGTGCCACTCCTTCCACTTCAGGAGGACACATTCTGGGCTTTCGCCTTGGCTTTCTAGCTGCCGTGGCTGCGGTATCGATGCTCTTCTCCCCCGCCGGAGTGGATGCCACTGGCGACATCGCCGCCCTGGCGGCGCAGCGGCAGGCGCTCCAGGCCCGGGCCAACGTCGTCTTCGGCAGCCGCGATTCCACGCTGGCCCAAATCCTTCTCACGCAGGACCGGCTGGGCGCCCTGCGCGGACAGCTCGAGCGTAACGCCGTCGCCCTCGCTGACCTCGATCGCCAACAGGCCGATCTCGGCGCCGGAATCGTCACCACCCGGGCGCGCATCCAGGCCAAAAAGGACCTGCTCTCGGGCCTGGTTCGGAGCCAGTACAAGACCCGGGGCGACAGCAACGTCTCGCAGATCCTGTTCGACTCCTCCAACCTCAGCCAGATTGTCGACCGGATGGTGGCAACCGAGGCCATCACCAAGCGAGCTCACACCACCATCGATGAGCTCAAGGGCCAGGAAGCCGCGCTCGCCGTCGCGTCGTCGGCGCTGACTACAAAGCAGGCCGAGGCCGGGCGCCTGCAGGCGTCGTTGACCGAGCAGAGAGGACAGGTCCAGGCCGTGGCCGCGGATTATCAGTCGCAGTTGAGCGGACTTGACGTCAACGCCCATGCCCTGCTGGCGCAGATCAAGCAGGTCGATGCCGCCATCGCTGCCGCCAGCGCGCCTCCCAGCGGTGGTAGCCGCTTTTCGCAGCAGCAGATCATCTCCATCATCCGCACCGCGGCCTCAACATACGGCGCCAACGGCGACCAGATGGTGCGCGTTGCCCAGTGCGAGTCCGGCCTCAACCCGCGGGCCTATGACGCCTACTCCGGCGCCTCCGGGCTCTTCCAGTTCATGCCCGGAACCTTCTACGGCCACGGCGGGCACGACATCTGGGACCCGACGGATCAGTCGAACGTGGCCGCCAAGATGTTCGCCCAGGCCCAGTCCGGCGCCTGGACCTGCAAGTAATGATGGCAAAGGCCCTATTACTCAGGAAGGACGTGCATGCGTACGTCCATAGGTCTTACAAGGAGTTGGTATGAAACGACCGTACCGTGCCCCCGGAATCGGCTGGATACTGGCGCTCGCGGTGCTGGTCTATACCGCACTCGCGCTGGTGGGCATCGTCAACATGACTCCCAAAATGGAGTTGCTAATGATCGCCGGCGTGGCTTTGGCGATTCTCATCTAGGCGGATAGAAATCCCTCCACGAATGTGCGACCCGGGATGACTGCTATGCCTGGCGAAGCCCGATGATGTTGCCGTCCGGGTCGCTTAACCACGCCCCGCGCGCCGGGCCGATCTGCGCGATGTGGCCGGTGGTCTGCAGCGGTCCATCGCCGTAGTCGATGAACGCGACGTCGCGCTGCTCGAGTTCGCGAACCACCGCCTCGATGTCGGACACCTCGAAGTGCGCGAGGGTGTGATCGGCGGTGCTCGGGGCGCGCCGGAAGATTGAGAGCTGTGTCCCGCCGCCACAGGCGAAACGTATTGACGCCGGGTTCTCCCACAGCAGCTCCAGCCCGAGCGTCTCCTCATAGAAGCGCTTTGCGCGGTCGAGGTCGGTCACCGGGATTGTGGCGACGACCATCGAGGTCTCCAGCATTTGCCCACCTCACAGCTTGAAACATCCAGGGGTTGCGCTCCGATAGGGTAGTCGCCGTGTCTGGAAATGACAACCCGACTTGGCCCCCTGTTGCCTGTTGCGCCCGGCCGGCTCAACCCGCCCATCCACATCACGCGGTGGAGCGGGATTGCCCGCAAGGCCCTCCCGTGAGGATGAGACGGCCGGTTGGACCAGGCGGTTGCCCGTGCTGACAGCAAGACCGCGCGGGACCGCGGCCCCCGGCGGCGTGGTCGACCGGCACAACCGGCCGCTGCGTGACCTGCGGATCTCGGTGACGGATCGGTGCAATTTCCGCTGCCCGTACTGCATGCCCGCCGGGGTCTTCGGCAAGGACTTCGTCTTCATGCGGCGAGCGGAGATCCTGACCTTCGAGGAGATCACCAGGTTCGCGCGTGTCGCCGCCGGCTTCGGGGTCACCAAGATACGGCTGACTGGAGGCGAGCCCCTGGTGCGTCGGGAGATCGAACGGCTGGTGGCCATGATCGCCACCATCGACGGGGTGGAGATCGCGCTCACCACTAACGGCGCAGCCCTGGCGGCGAAGGCGCGGGCCTTGCGCGAGGCCGGCCTGACCCGCGTCACGGTGAGCCTCGACAGCCTCGACGACGCCGTCTTCAGGGCAATGAACGGGGTGGGGATGCCGCTGGCGCGGGTGCTGGGCGGGATCAGCGCTGCCCGCGACGCAGGGTTCGACCCCATCAAGCTCAACGTCGTCGTGAAACGCGGCCTCAACGAGGGCGGCCTCTTGGACCTCGCGCGATACGGGCGGGAGCACGGCCACGTCGTCCGCTTCATCGAGTTCATGGACGTGGGCACGACCAACGGCTGGCGCCTTGACGACGTGGTGCCCGCGGCCGAGATCCTGGACGTGATCGACGCGCGGTTCCCACTGGAAGCGATTGATCCCCAGTATCCCGGCGAGGTGGCGCGTCGCTACCGGTATCGTGACGGAAGCGGGGAAATCGGCCTGATCGCGTCGATCAGCCAGCCGTTCTGCCAGGGCTGCACCAGGGCCCGGCTCACGTCTGAGGGGAGGCTCGTCACCTGCCTGTTCGCGGCCGCCGGCCACGACGTGCGCGCCGTGCTGCGGTCGAGCAACGACGACGCTGGGCTGAGCGAGCTTCTGACGCGAGTCTGGGGTGCGCGGGCGGACCGCTACTCGGAGGAGCGAGCTCGGCTTACCGAGCCCCGGGAAAGGGTCGAGATGTCGTACCTGGGCGGCTGATGGCGGCGCACATCTTTGGCGTACCCGTCGAGGAGTTCCTCAGCGCCTCCTGGGGCGCGATCGCCCTGGCCGTCGGCATCGTCTTCGCTGCCGGGAGCTTATTGGTCCGCCGCGCGCAAAGGCACCTGGAGACAACCTTCGGAAAGATGCGCGCTCGGTTCGGCAAAGCCGTCGCCCACGAACGAACCCGTCAGTAGGCGGGGCCTGAGCCTGGGACAAGCCAGGTAATCATTAGATCGCCATTTCGTGATGGCACAACGGAGCGGGAGGGGTCTTACCCGACAGCTACTAAACGTGGGGCTGTATTTGGCTGAGCCTCAGTAGATCTCCCGGCTGATGGCTAGTGGATAGTGGGAGGGGTCTCCATCTGGACCGGTGCAAGGTCTTCCGGGTAGTCGTTAGGCCTGGGTCGCACTATCCACAGTACGCCGAGTTGGCAGCCGGGTTCGACGAGGACTGGAAGTGCCTCGGCTAGCTCGACTGGCCGCGCTGGCCTGCGATCACCTGGAACCGCGGCGAGAACAACGGGATCCACTTCTCCGGGATCGACCCACTACAGCCATGCAGCAGCACCAGAGGCGGACCTTCCCCGTGGGCTTCGTAGTACACGTTGAGCCCGTTGACGGTCGCGTAGGGCACGTGGCGGCTCAGTCCGCGTCCAGGACTTGCGACAGCCATTCGAGCGCGACCTGGTACCGCTCGTCCGCTCGGCCCCCGTGGTTTCCGGGATTCTCTCTGTGCTCGTGGGCGATGCCGGCTTCGTGGAGGTGGTGACTCAGCAGCCGGTGGCCCCAGTGCAGGTTGTAGTCGTCGTTGGAACCGGCGTCGAGCAGGATGCCGGACAGCTTTCGAAGATTGTCGAGGCGGTCGTGCACGTTGACGACGGGGTCGAACGCGAGCCAGCGGTCCCAGACCTCCTCGATCAGCTCGCCGCTCGGGAAGGCGACGGGGAGGTCGACGTAGAAGGGTGGCCGGTCCGGGTTGGGTGAGTAGCAGGCGGCGTAGTCGTAGACGATCTCGGACCAGAAGTTGCCTTCGATGGGGCCGTCGGGTGCCTCGGGCCAGATGCTGTCGAGGTACTTGTAAGGCATGAACTTGTGCGTCATGTCGAGGAGCGAGTCGGCCGAGAGCACGGCCATCGCGCCGAAGACCTCCGGATTGCGCGAGGCGAGGTTCCAGGCGCCGAATCCTCCGGACGAGAAACCGAATACGCCGCGGCTTCGTGCGTCCGGAAGAGTGCGATGGTGGGCGTCGACGAAGGCGACCACGTCCTTCACCACGTATTGCTCGAAGGAGCCGGTAACGGGTGAATCCACCCATTGGCCGCAGCCATAGCGTGAGTTGCCGTCGGGGATGACCACGACCATGGGCGTAACGCCCATCCGCCCGAACACTGGGTCGAGGACGTCCTCGATCGGTGGCCTCCACCGCTGCCCATCGGTGTCAGGGGTCACCATCCCTTCCGCTGAGTCGCCGTATGCATGTAACAGGTAGGCCGTCGGATACCGGCGATCTGATTCTTCGTAGCCTGGGGGCAGGTACACGAACAGATCTCGCTCGCTCGGATCCCCCAAGAGGTTGCCGGCGAGGTGGGCGCTTTCGAGCCGCGAGTGAGTGATCAAGGTTCCTCCAAGGCGAGCACGATCAGCGTCGGGCTCTACCGCTCTATGCCGTGAGCAATCTGGCGCTCGTATATATCGGCGTCGTAGTAGCCGATGGAGTTGGCCACCAAGCCCGAGCCTCCCATCGTCCAGACTTCGATGCCGCTGACCCGCACGCGATTCCTGGTGCCGTCCGGGCCGGTATTGGTACCGGTGAGCGTCCACGCCCAGAAGACAGAGTCGCCGGCCACGAGTACACGGTCTACGCTGACGCCTAGGTCGGGAAAGGCTTGCATGTAGCTGGCGGCAGTCGCTGCCAACTCCTTCCGCCCCGTCGACGGCGTGCCGCGATTGATCGTCAGGGACGCCGTGTCCTCGTAGCAGGACGCAACCCCTTCAGGGTCCTGGCTGGACCAGGCCTTGGAAGCCCGCAGAACGAGCTCCCACACCACTTCGGACGGTGAGGTCAGTCCGGGAGTCGAGGCAAGTTGCATGCGGCCCACAGTAGCACCGCAATGTGCGACCAGTCTGTGGTTTTGCAGAGACGAACGGAGCGGGAGGGATTCCGCTCCCTAATAGCAAACTACAGGGCCAAGATCGCCTGACCGCTTACGCTCGCTAGGGCTCCTAGGGCTCCTAGGGCTCCTAGGGCTCCGCCGGCTGGCGCGAGTGGCGGACCTGAATCAGCGCCGGGGTTAGATGGTCCGCCTTATGACGTTGGAGGGCCATCCGCCCAATCCCAAACTCGGCGGCGACCGAGCGGAGAGACTTGCCCGGCATCAGCGCAACCTCGGTCTCGGCTTGGCGGTTGGAATTGCAAAACCAAGGACCCATTCGTCATCCCTCCGTGTCATGGTTGGCGGCAGGTGAAACGGATATTCAGCATCTGTTCAGCATCATGCATCACGCTGTACTTGGGGGACTACCCCGGGGGCCTGGTGGCGGCACCATGACGCGGTGCGTCAACCGTGATGAGGTACACCACCGCCCCCGCCAGCCTCCCCGCCCCCACCATGGCGGCGAACCACAGACCGAATCGGGCCGCCAGACCGAATCAAATCGAACCAACTCAGAACCGCCCCGGCGAGTGGCCGAGGCGGCTCCTTAGAGGGGGGACA
>DAITAT010000005.1:0-54093 GCA_036824145.1 Candidatus Dormiibacterota bacterium | reverse complement strand
GTCGACTAGAATAGCCGACGTTGAACGCAGCGCCCACGTTGCCCGGCCCGCCAGGTGGGTCATGTGGCTGACCTGAGCGCGGTGGCCCCGGCGCCGCCGGCGCGCTGGAGTCGAGGCTGGTTCGCCGTCGGCGTCGCCTCAACAATCTTCGCCGCCAACATCGCCTGGAGTTGGGTCCAATTCGCCAGGGGCAGCCTCCACGGAGCCGATTTCGTCTCCTTCTACGCTGCCGTCAAGCTCTACCTGCAGAGCGGTGCCTCGCACCTCTACGACGCCGACCTGCAGTTCCACTACCAGAACCAGGTCACCAGGATGTGGCCGGGGCACTTCACCCTGCTGCCTTACATTCATCCCCCCTTCTACACCATCCTGATCGCCCCGCTGGGCACGCTCGATTTCCACACCGCATACCTGGTGCTGGCCGTCTGCAACCTGCTCCTGGTCGGAGCCAGCATCGTGGCGCTCTCGCAAGCGAACCGGTGGAATCGCGCCTCGACCATGCTCGCGGCCATCGTCACGATGGCCTTTTTCCCGGTCTGGGTGGTCGTCTTCCAGGGACAGTCGGACTTCCTGATCCTGTTCGCGCTTTCGCTGGCCTACTACTTCTGGACCCGAAACCAGGCCGGATGGGCCGGCTTCTTCGCGGGCCTGGCGATCGTGAAACCGCAGATGGTGCTGGTCATCCCGCTGCTGTTCCTGGCCCGTCGGTCCTGGCCGGCGATCCTCGGTTTTGGGATCGCGGCGGGGGGCCTGGTGGTGGTGTCGCTGGCATTCTTCAACGTCAGCGTTTGGGGGGACTACCTGCGCGTGGTCGGGCCCTGGGCGGTCGGCGGCACCCACAACTTCCCCATCACGGGCCAGAGCGCCTACTCCCTGCGTGGACTCCTCGAGGGGGCGCCCGGCGGCCGGCCTGGTGCGCTACTGCTGCTCGCCGTCGTCCTGGTGCTGGTCTTTGCCACGATCGGCTGGAAGGCGCCCGGCTCTGCGCTTGACCTCGGCTTCGCGGTGGCGGCGTCGGTGGTGCTCAGCCCCTACATCAACATCCACGACCTCGCCCTGCTGGTGGTGCCGGGCTTCGCCCTCGCCGGCCTGGCCCACAGCCGAGACCTGGTCCGGCCGCGGCTGGGCTGGGCGGTGCTCGCCTTCAGCTACCTGGCGATCGAGTTCAGCACGCGCTTGGGCCCTTCCCTGGGTGCCATCGGGGCGATCATCCTGGCGCTCTACCTCGCCAGCGAGCGGCTGTCCATCGGGCCCCAACCGCTGGAGCTCGGCGAGATCATCTGGAGCGGCCCACAGCCCCGCCGGGTTGTCGTCCTGCCGGCTTATCACGCCGAGAAAACCGTGAGAGGTGTGGTGTCCCGGATCCCGCGCGACGAGGTCGACCGCATCCTCCTCGTCGACGACGCTGGTTCGGATCGCACCGCCGAGGTGGCGCTGGAGCTCGGTATCGACGTGATCAGACATCCTCGCAACCTCGGCTATGGAGGCAACCAGAAGACCTGCTACGCCAATGCCCTGCTCATGGGTGCCGAGGTCGTGGTGATGCTCCACCCCGACGGGCAATACGACCCCCGCCTGGTTCCCGCGCTGTGCCGCGCAATCGAGGAGGGTCGCGGCGACGTCGCCCTGGGATCGCGATGGCTCGACCTCGACCCGGCGAAGTCGGGGATGCCGCGGTGGAAGCGGATTGGCAACCGCATCCTGACGGGGGCCGAGAACCAGGTCCTGGGGCTGGGGCTTTCGGAGTACCACACCGGCTACCGCGCCTATTCCCGGCGCTTCCTCGAGACCGTGCCCTATGCCCAGAACGCGGACGATTTTGTCTTCGACACCCAGATCCTGGTGCAGGCCGCCAAATTTGGCTTCAAGATCGCTGAGATCCCAGCCGAGGGTCGCTACTTCGAGGACATGAGCTCGATCGGGTTCAGGACCTCGACCGTCTACGGGCTGAAGACGCTGGCAGCCCTGGTCGCTTATCTCGGCAACCGCGCCGGCCTACCCTGTCGCTGGCTGGTCAGCAGTGCGCCTCCAGTGCGAGAGAGGCGCGGCGCTCCCGTATGAGATGAAGCCCAGCGACGCCAGCCACGCCACCTCCGCGATCAGCACCGGCGCCGGCCCGATGACAAATCCGAGGTCGATGCCAAAGTACACCGCGACCGTGAGCGCTCGATGCCAGCCGGGGGCATGGCGCCAGACCAGCCACGTCGCGGGCAGCATCATGACCATGTCCTGGATCCCAAGGTAGGCGCTGAAGAGCAGCGAGCCGGCGACGCCGGCGGCTACGACGAGGTCAAGGCTACCGCGCAGGCGGCGCGCGAGCACCACCGTGACGCCCAGCACGGCAGTTGCGACCAAGATCGAAGCGGCCACCGGCGCGACCTGCCCGGGCAACGAGTAGCGCCGCATCAGGTCCCACTGCGAAGCCGTCGAAAGGGCCTGCCCGTAGGCATCGACGCCGTGGAAGCCAAGCGTCGCCAGCACGGCCGCCCCCAGCACCAGGCTGGCCGTAGCCCAGGCCGCGAAAACGCGCCACTGGCCGCAAACCAGCAGAGCCACGGGCACCAGGATGGCGTCCTGCGGCTTCAGCCAGATCGCAAGCAGGGCAAGCCCGGCCAGCCAGGGCCGGTCCCGGCGGGCCAGGGCCCAGGAGATCGCCACCGCCAACGCGATCAGGGGCACTGCCTGGCCGATCTGGAGGGCGAAACCGGCAGGCAGAAAGCCCAACGCCAGGAGCAGGTGCGCCAGCCGCTCGCCGCGATCGCCCCCGACCAGCAGCCACCAGGTGGCCACCAGGGCGCCCAGCATCAGCACCGTCCAAGCCGCCAGCGCCACCGGGAAGGGCGCAGCCGTGAAGGGCGCCACAAGCCAGGCCATCGGCGGCGGGTTGACGAACGGCTGGAAGTTCCCTGCCGGCAGGGATTCGATCGCCTGGCGCTGCAGTCCCGGGTCGTAGATGAAACTCCAACCGTGTTGCACGCCGACCAGGGCGGCGCCAAAGTACAGCCGAAAATCGTTCTTAAAGGTCTGGTCGAAGAGCACGGTTCGAGCCCAAAGGACGTTGAAGGCAGTGAGGATGGCGCCCGCAATGCAGGCAGCCGCGATGGTCAGGTTACGAGCGACCGCACCACCGCTTGGTGAAGGGCTCGTCGACGCATCGATGCCCCCAGGCGGGGTCACTCCAGTGACTCTCCGCGCCCTACTTGATGTAGAGGAGGTTGCGCTTCAGGACGTCGAGGTTCTCCAGCGCCAGCCCCGTGCCGGTGGCCACGCACGTCTGGGGGTTCTCCGCGATGATCGCGGGAACGCCGGTCTGCTGGGAGACGTAGCGATCGATGTTGCGGAGCATGGCGCCGCCGCCCGACAGGACGATGCCCTTGTCATAGATATCGGCGCTGAGCTCGGGCGGCGTCTGCTCCAGGACAACACGGATGCCCTGGATGATCGCCTCCAGCTGGTCCTGGATGGCATCGGTGATCTCGGTGCTGGTAATGACCTGGTTCTTGGGCAGCCCGGCGACCATGTCGCGGCCGCGCACCGACATCGTCAGCTCCTCGGGGAGCATCGTCGCCGAGCCGATGGTGATCTTGATCTCCTCGGCGCTGCGGTCCCCAATCATCAGGTTGTGCTTCTTCTTGACATGGTTGGCGATGGCGTCGTCGAACTTGTTGCCGCCGGTGCGAATGGAGTTGGAGACCACCAGCCCGCCCAGTGAAATGACAGCGATCTCGCTGGTGCCACCGCCGATGTCGCAGATGGCGTTCCCGGAGGGAGTCGAGATCGGCAGGTTGGCGCCGATCGCCGCCGCCAGCGGCTCGTCGATCAGGTAGGCGGTCTTGGCGCCGGCCTGCACCGCCGCCTCCACCACCGCCCGCCGTTCGACACCGGTGACGCCGGAGGGAACGCAGATCATGATTTCCGGCTTGAAGATGCGCTGGCGGCCGCAGACCTTGGTGATGAAGTGGTGGAGCATGCCCTCGGTGACGACGAAGTCGGCAATCACTCCCTCGCGCATCGGCCGGATGGCGTGGATGGTGCCTGGCGTGCGACCCAGCATCTCCGAGGCCTCGGTGCCTACGGCGAGGATCCGGTCGCCCTTCTCATTGACCGCCACCACGCTGGGCTCATTGAGGACAATCCCCTCGCCCTTGACGTAGACCAGCACGGTGGACGTGCCGAGGTCGATTCCGATCTTCTTGGAAAGCAATCTTTACTCCGAGAGGGCGCCGGCGGTCCGGCCCAGCGCCTGAATCACGACTGAACCACGGGCTCACTGACCCGCGCCCCCAGGCCAGAAAGCTTACCTGCCATGTCCTCATACCCCCGGTTTAGGTGCTCGATACCCATCAGCTGAGTGGTACCCCGGGCGCAGAGGCCGGCGATCACGATCGCCGCCCCGGCGCGGATGTCGGGGATGGTGACGATGTTGCCGCGGAGGGCGGAGGGGCCGGTCACCTCGATCCCACGCCGGTGCGTAAAGACCTCGATCTGAGCCCCCAGGGCTTTGAGCTCGCTGACGTACTGGAAGCGGTTGTCGAAGAGAAACTCCTGGACCACGGTCTTGCCGTTGGCCTGGGTCATGAGGGCGGTGTACTGGGGCTGGAGGTCGGTGGCAAACCCGGGGTGCGTCCAGGTGATCAGGTCGACCGGGTGGAGCTCGCCCTCGCGGCTCACGCGCACCGCTCCGCCGTCCTCCTCGATCTCGGCACCCGCCTGGCGCAGCTTGAGCACCAGGGCGTAGAGCTGGTCCAGCGGGCAGCAGTTGGTCAACTCCACCCTGCCGCCGGTGGCCGACGCCGCGATCAAGTAAGTGCCCGCCTCGAGGTAGTCGGGGACGACGCGGTGGTTGTAGCCGTGGAGGGCGGCGACGCCGTCGATGTCGATCCGGTCGGTGCCGGCGCCCGAGATCTGGGCCCCCATGCTCATCAGCGCCAGCGCCAGGTCGGCGACGTGCGGCTCCCGGGCCGCGTTCGAGATCGTGGTGTGGCCGTCGGCGATGACCGCCGCCATCATGACGTTCTCGGTCCCGGTGACAGTGGGCATGTCCAGCTGGATATCGGCGCCGCGAAGACCATCGGTGGTGCAGACAAAGCTGCCGTCCTGCTCGTCGATGATCGCGCCCAGCCGCTGCAGTCCATAGATGTGCTGGTCGACGCGCCGCATCCCGATGTCGTCGCCGCCGGGCTTGGGCACCACCGCTCTGCCCGTTCTTGCCAGCAGGGGGCCCAGGAAGAGGAGCGAGGCCCGCATCTGCTGCGCCGCTGCGACCGGCACCTCCGACCCGATCTCGCCGGACGCCGTGAGGCTCAGGCTACCATCGGCCGTCCGCTCGACCTGCACGCCCAGCGCCGCCAGGATGCTCAGGCTGGTGTCGACATCGGCCAGCCCGGGGACGTTCTCAAGCCGGCACAGCTGATCGGTGAGCAGGCTGGCCGCCAGGATCGGCAGGGCGGCGTTCTTGGAGCCGCCGATTCGGACGGCGCCGCTGAGACGCTCGCCACCATGGACCAGCAGTGCGCGTGTCAACTCAACCCGCCTGGCGATGCCGGCTCAGGAGCTGACCGGGCGTTCTCGTTTCGAACTGCGACGGCGGCCGAGGTCGGCCACTCTGATCCGGGCGGTCGATCGTTCCAGCAGGGCCGCAGCCTCGGCCATGTCCACCGCCGACAGCCGCTGCGCGAGCAGGTCCTGGGCTCGCCGCCGTGCCTCTTCGGCGCGAGCCTCGTCGATGTCGTGGGCTCGCTCGCCACTGTCGGCCAGCACTGTCACCACGGTCTTGTCGTTCTCGTCACGACCCACGTCGACGAAACCGCCGCTGACGAAGAGGACCTCCTCCTGGCTGCCGCCGACCCCGTCCTTGGTCACCCGCAGTGGTCCGGCCGTGAGCAGCGCCAGCACCGGCTCGTGCCGGTCGAGGATGCCCAGCTCGCCATCCGCCGCGGGCACGACCACGAACTCAGCCTCGGAGCTGTAGAGTCGACCCTCGGCGGTCAGGACGCTGACGGGGAACTTATCAGCCATTGCGCCTGGCTAGCCCTCGTGCTTCATCTTCTTGGCGGCTTCCAGCGCCTCATCGATGCCGCCGACCATGTAGAAGGCCTGCTCGGGCAGGTCGTCGTGCTGCCCATCCAGGATCTCCTTGAAGCCCCTGATGGTCTCCTTGAGCTCGACGTACTTGCCCTTGTTGCCGGTGAACTGCTCAGCCGTGAAGAAGGGCTGGGAGAGGAATCGCTCGATCTTGCGCGCCCGGAAAACGGTCTGGCGGTCGTCATCAGAGAGCTCGTCGAGGCCAAGGATGGCGATGATGTCCTGGAGCTCGCGGTACTTCTGGAGGACGCGCTGGACCCCGGTGGCGACGTTGTAATGGTCCTCGCCAACGATGCGGGGATCGAGCATCCGGCTGAACGACGTCAGCGGGTCGACGGCGGGGTAGATGCCCTTGTCCGAGATCTTGCGGTCGAGGTTGACGTTACCGCCAAGGTGGGCGAAAGCGGTGGCAACAGCGGGGTCGGTGTAGTCATCGGCGGGCACGTAGATCGCCTGCACCGACGTGATTGACCCCGTCTTGGTCGAGGTGATGCGCTCCTGCAGGTCACCCATCTCGGTGGCCAGAGTGGGCTGGTAGCCGACCGCCGAAGGCATTCGACCAAGCAGCGCGGAGACCTCGGACCCGGCCAAGGTGTAGCGGAAAATGTTGTCGATGAAGAGGAGCATGTCGGCCCCCTCTTCGTCGCGCAGGGCCTCGGCCATGGTGACCCCGGTAAGGGCGACCCGGGCGCGCGCCCCCGGCGGCTCGTTCATCTGCCCGAAGACCATGGCCACCTTGTCGAGGACGCCCGACTCCTCCATCTCGAGGTAGAGCTGGTTGCCCTCGCGGGTGCGCTCGCCCACCCCGGCGAAGACCGAGAAGCCGGCGTGCTCGGTGGCGATGTTGTTGATGAACTCGGTCACGAGCACGGTCTTGCCTACCCCGGCGCCGCCGAACAGCCCGATCTTGGAACCCTTGTTGAAGGTGACCAGAAGGTCAATGACCTTGATCCCGGTCTCGAGGACCTCGACGTCCGTGGACTGCTCCTCGACTGACGGCGCGGGTCGGTGGATCGGCAGCCGGGCCGCCTCCTTGGGCGCCTCCTTACCGTCGATGGGATCGCCGACGACATTGAACATCCGGCCCAGGGTGACCTTGCCCACCGGCACCGTGATCGGCGCGCCGGTGTTGGTGACCTCGCCGCCCCGGACCAGCCCATCGGTGGATTGCATCGCGATCGTGCGAACGAGGTTGTTGCCAAGGTGCTGCTGAACCTCGAGCACCAGCCGGTCCTTGGCGCTCGGCACCTCCAGCGCGGTCATGATCTCAGGGAGGTCGTTGGGATCGAACTCGACGTCGACCACTGGCCCGATGACCTGTGCGATGCGGCCGGGCGCGCCGGCACCGCCCTTGGCTCTGCCGGCGGTGTCGGTGCTCACTCTTGTTGCCACCTTCTGCTCCCTAATTAATTGGCCTGCGCCAGCGCCTCGGCGCCGCCGACGATCTCCATCAGTTCCTTGGTGATGGCCGCCTGGCGCAGTTTGTTGCGCACCAGAGTCAGGTCACCGATCAGCTCGTTGGCGTTGTCGCTCGCGGCGCGCATCGCGGTCATCGTGGCCGCCTGCTCCGAGGCCTGGTTTTCCAGGACCGCGTGGTAGACCTGCGACTCCACGTACCGCGGCAGCAGCGCGCCGAGCACAGCCTCCGGGCTGGGCTCGAACTCGTAGAGCGACTCCGCGCCCCCACCTGCCTTCTCCTGGTGCTCCGGGATCACCGGCGGGATGATCTTGACCACCGTCGGCACCTGGCTGACCGGGTTGATGTAGCGGGTGAACAGGAGCCAGACCTCCTCGACGTTGCCCTCGATGTACTCATCCATCGCCACCGTCACCGCGGGCAGGATCTCGGCGATCGGCGGACGGTCGCCGATCTGGGAACGGTCGGCAATGATGTCGACCTGGACCCGCTTGAAATAGTCGCGGCCCTTGCGACCGATGGTCACCAGTTTCACGGGGGTGGGCTCGCTCTGGATGAAGCGGTTGGCGGCGCGGATGGCGTTGATATTAAGGCCGCCGGTGAGGCCACGGTCGGCGGTGACCACGATGAGCAGGCGGTTGTTGACATCGCGGGCCTCGAGGAAGGGATGGCTGGCGTCGAGCTTGCGGGCCGCCAGCCGGCTGAGCATCCGCGCGATGCCCTCCGAGTAGGGGCGTGAAGCCTCCATCGCCGCCTGCGCCCGCCTCATCTTGGCGGCCGCGACCAATTCCTTGGCCTTGGTGATCTTCTGCGTGTTCTGCACGCTGGCGATCCGCTGGCGAAGCTCGCGAAGGGTTGCCAACTACGCTATCCCTCCTTGTCCTCTGCCGGCGCCGCGGCCTTGGCTTTCTCGGGCTTCGCGCCCTCGGTCTTGGCTTTCGCCGGTGCCGCGGCCTTGGCTTTCTTTGGCTTCGCGTCCTCGGTCTTGCCTTTCGCCGGCGCCTCGGCGGTGGCTTTCTCGGGCTTCGCCTCTTCCACCGGCTTTTCTTCGGCACTGGCCTCGGCTGCCTTCGCCTCTTCGGCGTCGGCCACCTCGGCGCCCTCCTTCTTCTCGGCCAGGCCGCTGCCCCGCTTGTAGTCGAGGACGGCTTTCTTCAGCGATTCCTCGAGCGCGTCGTCGAGCTCCTTCTTCTGCGCCAGCTCGGCGAGGACTGCCTTACCGGTGGATCCCATGTACTGGTGGAAGCCTTTCTCGAATTCGCGGATCTTCTCCACCGGGATGTCGTCGAGGAGACCGCGGGCGCCGGCGAACAGGATCGAGACCTGCTGCTCGATCTTCATAGGCGCGTACTGGTCCTGCTTCAACAGCTCGGTCATCCGCTGACCCTGCTGGAGCTGCGCCAGCGTCTGCTTGTCGAGGTCGGAGCTGAAGGACGCGAACGCGGCCAGCTCACGGTACTGGGCGAGGTCAAGGCGGAGGCGGCCGGCGACCTGGCGCATGGCCTTGACCTGGGCTGCGCCACCGACCCGGGACACCGAGGTACCGGCGTTGACGGCGGGGCGGATGCCGGAGTTGAAAAGATCGGAATCGACGAAGATCTGACCGTCGGTGATCGAGATGACGTTGGTGGGGATGTACCCCGAGACGTCGCCCTCGAGGGTTTCGATGATCGGCAGGGCGGTCAGCGAGCCGCCGCCGTTCTCGTCGTTCATCTTGGCGGCGCGCTCGAGCAGGCGGCTGTGGAGATAGAAGACGTCACCCGGGTAAGCCTCGCGGCCCGGCGGGCGGCGAAGCAGCAGGGAGATCTGCCGGTAGGCCCAAGCGTGCTTGGAGAGGTCGTCGTAGACCATCAGGGCCTCGCGGCCGCTATCCCGGAAGTACTCGCCCATGGCGCAACCGGCGAAGGGGGCCAGGAACCAGAGCGCCGCCGGCTCGGAACTGGTGGCGGCCACGATGACGGTGTGGTCCATCGCCTCGTACTCCTCGAGGGTGGCGGCGAGGCGGGCGACGGTCTGCGCGTTCTGCCCGATGCAGACGTAGATGCAGATCAGGTCCTCGCCCTTCTGGTTGATGACGGTGTCGACGGCGATCGCCGACTTACCTCGCTGGCGGTCCCCGATGATCAGCTCGCGCTGGCCACGGCCGATCGGTACCATCGCGTCGACCGCCTTGAGGCCGGTCTGCACCGGCGTATCGACAGGCTTGCGGGTGATCACGCCGGGCGCCACCAACTCCACCGGCTTGCTCTCCTTGGTGTCGATGGGGCCCTTGCCGTCGATTGGCTCACCAAGAGCGTTGACGACCCGACCGATGAGGGCCTCGCCCACCGGGACCTGGGCGATGCGGCCCGTGGTGCGGACCTCGTCGCCCTCTTCGATCTCGTCGTAGGGGCCCATGATGATGACGCCGACGGAGTCCTGCTCCAGGTTCAGGGCCAGGCCCGGGACGCCACCGGGGAACTCCACGATCTCACCCGCCTGCACGCCGGCGAGCCCGTAAACGTGGGCGATGCCGTCGCCGATGTCGGTGATGACGCCGACATCTTCGCTGAAGACCGGGACGTCAAATTTCTCGATCTTCTGCTTCAGCAGCTCGGTGATTTCCTGGCCCTTGATTCCCATCTTGTCTCCTGTCGGCTTAGCTTGCTACCAGTTCCTGGCGCAACTCCTGAAGGCGACGGCGGACGCTGCCGTCGGTGACATGGTCGCCCTGGCGAACGATGGCGCCGCCGAGGATGCCAGGGTCGACTCGAACGTCAACCCGGACCTCGCTGCCACTCTTCTCGCTGAGGACGGCCTCCAGCTTCTGGCGCTCCTCAGCCGACAACTTGGTGGCGACTGTGAGCTCGACCTCGGTCCGGCCTTCGGCCTGGTCCACCAGGGCTTCGAAATCCTGGCGAATCTGGCTGATCAA
The DNA here is from genome assembly GCA_036824145.1 of Candidatus Dormiibacterota bacterium. Classification (GTDB taxonomy): domain Bacteria; phylum Chloroflexota; class Dormibacteria; order DASZGP01; family DASZGP01; genus DATMMS01. The sequence goes on along the minus strand of DAITAT010000005.1, from coordinate 43,678 downwards.
CCGGGTGCGGCGGCGGAGAACGAGGAGCTTGAGGAAGTTCAGCCGGGTCGAGTCCATGCCTTCCGGCATCAGGCTCAGAGCCAGCCCAATCTTGCGGCCGGTGTCGAGGCGGGGATTCTCGAGCGCCAGGCTCACATCCTCGTCGGTGAGGATGCGCTCGAGCTGGTTGAAGTCGGTCTGCCAGGCCGCCACGTCATGGTGGGCGCGAGCCACGTCGAAGGCTGCCCTGGCGTAGTGGTGGGCGGCGCCACCGGCCTGGGTCACGCGCGCAGCTCCGCCTGCTTGACGGCTTCCTCGGCCAGCTGCCGCGATTTGTCATCGCTGAGGTTCTCGCCGATGACGCGGCTGGCCGCTGAAAGGGCGAGGTCGACGGCCTGCCGGCGCAGTTCGTTGACGGCGGCCTGCCGCTCTCGAGCGATCTCCTCGCGCGCCTTGATCACGATCACCTCGGCCTCGACCTTGGCCTCCTTGCGGGCATCCTCGTGGACCTCGGTGGCAAGGCGCTCGGCGCGGTTGATGATCTCGCGAGCCTCGGCGGCCGCCTCGTCGATCGTCTTCTCGGCCTTGGCCTGGTTGGCCTTGACCGAGGCCACCGCTGCCTGCGCCTCATCCAGGCTCTGGTTGATCTTCGCCTGGCGGGCGTCGATCGTGCGCAAGATCACGCCGAAGGCATAGCGGCGCAATAGGTAGAGCACGATCCCGAACAGCAAGAGGTAATAGACCAGGCTGAGGACGTTTACCCCGAAGCTGTTGAAGAAGGTCGACATCGAGCCTTGTTACTTGGCGACGAAGAGCAGGATCAGCGAGACGACCAGCGCGTAGATCGCGACTGTCTCGCAGAAGACGATGCCCAGGATCATGACCTGCTGCAGGTCGTTCTTGAGCTCCGGCTGGCGCGAGATCCCCTCGACCGCCTTGCCGGATACGTTGCCTATACCGATGCCGGCGCCGACGGCGCCGAGGCCGATGGCGAGTCCAGCACCTAGAAGTTGAGCTGCGTGTGCGTCCAAGGGGAATCCTCCTTAAGGGTCCTAACTGTTGACTGAGGCTTCGGTGGCGGTTGCCTGGCTGATCGCCTCTTTGGGATGTTCCGCGTGTTCGGAGACCAGGCTGATGTATATCAGGGCCAGCAGGCCGAAGATGAAAGCCTGGATGGTGGCCACGATCACCACCTCGAGGCCGTAGAACACGACCGCGACCGGGCCGGCCAGGCCCAGGATGACCGCGATCAGGATCTCGCCACCGTAGATGTTGGCGAAGAGCCGGAAGCTGAGCGAGATGATCTTGGCGAACTCACCGATGGTGTGGAAGAACCCGACGACGAAGTCGATCGGCCTGCCTTTCAAGAGCGCGGGGATGTTGACGAACTCGGCGAAGTACCCGATGCCGTGGTTCCTGACGCCATAGATGTGGATCAGGAAGAAGACCATCAGGGCCAGCGCGAGGGTGTTGTTGAAGTCGGCGTTGGCCGCCCGCAGCAGCGGGAAGGAGCCGTCGGGGCCGCTGACCAGCACCTGGCCGAAGCCCGGTACCAGCGCCAGCCAGTTGTTCACCAAAAGCCACAGCAGCAGCCCCGCGAAGAGCGGGAAGAGCGCCGCGCCCGTGCTTCCGCCTGAGCCCTTGGCGAAATTGTAGAGGCCTCCAACCAGCATCTCGACCGTGGTCTGGAGCTTCCCCGGGCGCTCCTCCAGGCGGCGCGTCATGACCAGGATCAGGATCACGATCACAACCAACGCGACCAGGGCCCCGAGCATCGAGTTGGTGAAGACCAGCGGCCCGGCCTGGAACACCGGCTCGGCCTTGATCGGAGGGGCCTTGATCTCCGGAAAGAAGGGCACGATCCCTCCCATCAGCACCCCAGCCTTTCCCAGAAACAAGCTCTACTCCTTGTTGCGCGTGTTGCCCTCGATGGGCGTCTCGCTGTTTATGTACGCCCGCAGCCCGGTCACCATCAGGTAGATCGCCGCAGCGAAGCCTACGGCGGCACCGAGAAGGATGCCAGCGGGATGAATCGCGGGAGCCAAGCGTTCGACTCCGTATCCCGCCAGGATCCCCAGCCCGACGGCGGCGAACACCTGGAAAGCAACTCCGGAAATGCGCGCAACGTACTGCCACGGGTTCATTTCGAACTCACAACAGCGTCAGGATTCTAGCAAAGCCCCGGAATCGCCAGCGGTGCCGGTTTCCATCTCGCTGAGGCGCTCCCCAAGCAGGGTGGAGACGGCGACGATGAGCAGGACCACGGCGACGGCAATGATCTTCTTGTGGCCGTAGAGCATCAGGCCCAGCCCCGAGGTGACGCCGGTGGCGGCGTAGAAGACGAGGCAGGTCTCACGCTGGGTCAGGCCGAAGTCGAGGAGCTGGTGGTGAACGTGCTCGGTGTCGGCGTGCCCGATCGAGACCCCCTGGCGGCGGCGTCGGATGATGGCCAGCCCGGCGTCGACGATGGGCACGGCGAGCGCGGCCAGCGGCACCAGCAGGGCGAAGACCACCTCCCCCTTGGCGATGCCAAAGATGCTGATGATCCCCAGCGTCATGCCCAGGAAATGGCTGCCGTTGTCGCCCATGAAGATCCGCGCGGGATAGAAATTGAAGATCAGGAAGCCAAGGCAGGTGCCGATCAGGGCGGCGCAGAGGACGACCACCGTCATCTGCTCGGGGTTGGTGGTCTCGCGGTTGACCGCGGCCAGCAGCAGGGCGCCGGCCACGATTGCCGCCACCCCGGCGGCCAGGCCGTCGACGCCGTCGAGCAGGTTCATGGTGTTCTGCATTCCCAATAGCCAGATCACGGTCACGGGGAAGGCGAACACCCCCAGCTGGACGACATGGCCCCCACCAAAGTTGATGAAGTGGATCGAGATCCCGACCACCGGGACGAGCAAGGCAAGCACAACCTGGCTGCCGAACTTGTATCGAGCCCGAAGCTGGCGGAGATCGTCGAACATCAGGACCACGATCGTGACTGCGCCGATCGCAAGCATGGCGATGACCTGCGACTGGGGAAAGCCGTCGTGGCGGACCGAGGGGTCGAGCAGGCCGAAGATCGCCGCTGATACCACGAAACCGGCAGCCAGGGCCAGGCCGCCGAGGCGGCCGGTGGGATGCTGGTGGATGTTGCGGCCGCCCGGCTGGGCCACGGCGCCCACCCGGAAGGAGAGCCACCGGGCCATCGGCACCATCGCCACCGCGCCGGCCAATGCCACCAACAGCGGCAGGATCGCAGGGCCCAGGTTGTGGGCCATGATCCGGTAGAACTCGGGCGACAGCGGGTTGTCGGCAGGGTTGACAGCGGCGATCAGGGCTCGGGGTCTCCTGGCAGCGGCTCGCGGAAGAGCTCGGCCAGCTCGCGGAAGGGCCGCGCGTCGACGCCGGCGCGATGCAGCAGCTCGACCCCGGTTGGGTCGCGGTACTGGCGACGGTAGAGCACGTGGGCGACGTTGGAGTTGATCAGCAAGGTGGCGCAGAGGACGCAGGGGCTGTGGGTGACGAAAGCCCACTTGCCCTCTTCCGCAGACCCCGCCTTGGCGACCGCATTGGTCTCGGCATGGATACAGGTCAGGCACGGGTCGTCGGGCCCGCCCGGGGTCAGGCAGTTGTTGTTGAGGCCCTTGGCGCCGCCGTTGTAGCCGACACCCAGCACCATGGTCAGGTCGGCGCTGGTGATGACCGCGCCGACCGAACGGCGGCGGCAGGTGCTGCGGCGGGCCAACTCCTCGGCCAAGCGCATATAGACCTCTTCCAGAGGAATCCGCTCGGGGACGGCAACGGGGTTGGGGGAGGGTTCAGGCGAGGAATTCAGCGGAGCAACCTCTGAGCCGGGATGCTGCCCTCGCGCAAGAGGCGCGGCTGGGGCAGAGTGAGGTCGAGTATAGAAGAGCCCAATCCAATCTCACAGACGCCGTCGACCACGAGGTCCACGGTGGCGCCAAGGTTGGCGGCGGCCCCGGCACCGGTGGTCGGCGCCGGGTCCCCGCTGAGGTTGGCGCTGCTGGCGGCGACCGGTCGTCCCACGGCCCCGAGGATGGCCAGTGCCGCGAGATGGTCGGGTACGCGAACCCCCAGGGTGCCGTCGCGAACGACCGGGCCCAGTTCGGCGACGGCTCGGGCGGTCGCCTTCAGGACCAGGGTCAGCGGGCCCGGCCAGAACTCCGCCGCGAGGGCCAGGGCGCGATCATCCATCTCCACCCAGGGACTCAGCGCCCCCGCGTTCGGCGCCAGCACCTGGGCGGGGCGGCCGGCGTCTCGCTGCTTGGCGGCGTAGAGGCGCTCACGGGCCGCAGCGATATCGGCAGCGCAGGCAACCGCGTAGACCGTGTCGGTGGGGAAGCAGACCAGGCCGCCAGCGCCAAGGAGGGCGGCGGCGCGAGCAATGGTGGCGGAGACTGCCGGCTCCACCAGCATCACAGGCTGATCACCAGTACGCGGTCGCGGCCAGCGAGGTCCTGGAGCACCTCCAGGGTGCCGAAACCAGAGGCGAGCTGATGCAGCGCGTCGCGCTGCCGGGGATCGAATTCGAGCAGCGCAGCGCCCCCTGGAGCCAGCCGCGGCAACTCCGGGAGCAGCCGCCGGAAGAGGTCGAGCCCGTCCTTGCCGGCGTACAGCGAAAGTGAGGGCTCAGACCCTGCGACTTCGGCGGTCACTGCCTCGGGCCAATCGGGGTCGATGTAGGGGAGGTTGGCGAGGACCTGGTCGAACTCCTCGTCGATGCCCTCGACCAGGTCGGTCTGGCGCAGCTCGACTCGATCCTGCATCTCCAGGCGCTGCACATTTTGCCGCGCTACCTCCAGGGCTTCGGCGGAGACATCGGTCGCCACCAGGCGACAGTCGGTTCGCCCCGCGGCGATCGCCAATGCGACGGCCCCGGAGCCGGTACCGACATCCAGCACCAGCGGCGCACGCTCCCTCTCCCCGGCCGGGATGGCGTCGAGGCGCTTGAGTGCCGCCACCACCAGAAGCTCCGTCTCCGGTCGCGGGATCATCACCGCCGGTGTGACCAACAGGTCCAGCGACATGAACTCGCGACGGCCGCGAATGTAGGCGACCGGCTCACCCCCGGCCCGCCGCCGGCAGAGCTCGCGGTAGCGGTCCACCTCGTCGCCGGTCAGGGGCCTCTCGAACTGCAGGTAGAGGTCCATACGGCTCAGGCCGAGCGCGTCCGCGAGGAGGAGCTCGGCGTCCAGGCGCGGGCTGGTGGAGCCGTGGTGGGCAAGGTAGGGCGAGGCCTTGGCGACGAGCTCCATCACCTGCCCGGCCATCAGGCGCGCCCCGGTGCGGTGCGGGTCAGGCGACGTTCTCGCCGGAGAGCAGCTTGGCCTGCTCCACCACCAGCAGCGGATCGATGATCAGGTCCAGCTCCCCCGCCGTCACCCGGTCGAGCCGATAGATCGGCTCGCCCAGGCGCTCGTCGCTGATCCGGTTCTCCTTGAAGTTGTAGGTCCGGATCTTCTCGCTGCGGTCGCCGCTGCCGACCATTGCTTTGCGGTCGGCTGAGATCTGCTCCTGCTGCTCGCCCTGGATGCGGTCGAAGAGACGCGCTCGAAGCTCCTTCATTGCCTTGTTCTTGTTCTTCAGCTGCGACTTCTCGTCCTGGCAGGTAACCACGATGCCGGTTGGCTTGTGGGTGATCCGAACCGCCGAGTCGGTGGTGTTGACCGACTGGCCGCCGTGCCCGGTGGAGCGGTAGACGTCGATCTCGATGTCCTCGTCGCGGATCTCCACCTCCACCTCGTCGGGCTCGGGGAAGACGGCGACCGAGGCCGCAGACGTGTGCACCCTCCCCTGCGACTCCGTCGCCGGCACCCGCTGCACCCGGTGGACACCGGATTCGAACTTGAGGCGGGAGTACGCCATCGGCCCCTTGACCTCGAAGATCACCTTGTTGAAGCCGCCTGCCTCGGTCTCGTTCTGGTCGATGACGTCGACCTGCCAGGGCCGCGACTCGGCGTAGCGCTGGTACATCCGGAAGAGGTCGGCCGCGAACAGGGTGGCCTCGTCGCCGCCGGTGCCGGCGCGGATCTCAACGATCACCGAGCGCTCGTCGTTGGGATCGGTGGGGACCAGCAGCATCGGCAGCTCACTCTCAAGGCGCTCCAGCTCCTGGTGCTGCCGGTTCATCTCATCCCGGAGGTAGGTCACCATCTCCGGGTCCGACTCGGAATTGAGCATCTCGCGAGCCTCGGCCTCGGCCTGCCTGGCGGCCTCCAGTTTCTGGCTGGCTTCCACGATCGGGCGCAGGCGGCTCTGCTCGCGACCCAGGCTCGTCAGTGCCGCCATGTCTTTTTGCACCTCTGGATCGGACAGCTGCTCGACGATCTCCCGGTAGCGGCCAAGAACACCGTCCAGCCGGGACGAACTGGTCACGCCAGGATCTCGGGATCGTCCACCACGAGATCGCGGGAGCGCACCGCGGTAAAGGCGGCGATGGCAACCTCCATCATCGAATCGTCGGGCTCGCGGGTGGTCAGATACTGCGCCGCCAGCACCGGCACCAGCAGGCGCGCAACCACAGGATTTTCGGCGTCGCGGGCGGCCAGCCTGATCAGCTCGTACGCGATGGCGGCGATCACCGGCACCAGCAACAGTCGCGAGAGGATCAGAAGTGGCAGCGAAGGCCGTCCGACAAAGGTGAAGACGACGATGCTCACCACCACCACCACCACCAGGAAGCCGGTGCCGCAGCGAGGGTGCAGGCGACTCTGCGGCGCGACTCCCTGGACAGTCAGCGGTGCCCCGGACTCGAAGGCGTTGATGGTCTTGTGCTCGGCACCGTGGTACTGGAAGAGGCGTCGCACGTCCGGGATCCGCGAGATCAAAAGGAGGTATCCGACCAGGAGCAGGGCCCGAGTGGCGCCCTCCACCGCGGTGAAGCCGAGCGAACCGCCGCGGTGCTGCAGCGCCCCGCCGGCGATCAGGGGCAGCCCGAAGAAGAGCCCGAAGGAGAGGATCATCGACAGCACGATGGTGATGGTGATGGCGCCGCGGCTGATCTCGATGTCCTCGGCCTTGGCCTTGACGTTGGCCGACCACATCATCGCCGAGGTCCCCAGGTGCAACATCTCGACCAGGCCGATCACCCCGCGGATGAAGGGCAGCCGGAAGAATGCCGACGTGTAGACCCGGCTGGTGAGATCGGCCTGGCGCAGCGAGATGCCGCCGTCCGGGCGACGGGCCGCGACCGCCCAGGTGTGCGGCCCGCGCATCAGCACTCCCTCGATGACGGCCTGTCCGCCGTAGAAGAAGGGCAGCGGCGAAGCCGGGTTGGCGGTGCTCAACGGGATACCTCCGGAGCGGCCGAGGCTGCGGCCCACTCAGGGGTGACCGCAGCCATCGCTATTTGAGGGTGGTCCTGCTCTTGGTCAGGCGCTTCTGGAAGCGCTCAACCTGTCCGCCGGTGTCCACGATCCGCTGCTGGCCCGTGAAGAACGGGTGGCAGACGGAGCAGACCTCGGTCTTCAGCTCGGCCAGGGTGGAACCGGTCCGGAAGGTATTGCCACAGAGGCAATGGACAACCGCGTCGGCGTGCCAGGTGGGATGGATCTCGGCCCTCATCGCTTGGCGATTATAGCCAAGGCCTGCTGAACTCAAACTCGGGTCTATTTGAGGCCGCCGATCTGGGCGGACTCGATGAAGGGCCCGGCCGCGATCACGCCTACGACCAGGATCGCGAGGATGGCGATATAGGCGGCGCCGACCAGCGCCCGGTCGCGAGGCGACACCCGGTAGTAGGCGGGGTTTTCAGGGTGCCGGAAGCGGCTGAAGGAGGCGCCCCCCAGGAAGAGGATCAGGATCAGGAAGATGGGGCTCAAGTAGCCGAAGATGATGCCGCCCACCAGCATCGCCAGCCCCACGACGTTGACCCACTTCGAGACCGAACCGAGGATGCGGCCGCCGTCCAGGGGGCTGTAGGGAATCATGTTGATGGCATTGAAGAAAAAGCTGTAGCCGGCGACCACGGCGAGCAACAGGCCCATCTTGGTGTCGGTGCCGGCAAGCGTGGCCAACCCGAAGGTGGCCAGCGACGCGAGGGCGCCGAACAGCGGACCGCCGATTGCGATGATCGACTCCGTCTTGGCGTCCTTGGGCTGGGCCTTGAGCATGATGTAAGCGCCAAAGCCGGGGATGAAGTTGGGAGCCGTCACCGGCACCCCCTCGATCTCGGCGGCGACCACGTGTCCCATCTCGTGGATGAAGAGCAATGCCAGGATCCCGGCACCTAGGGCCAGAGCCCAAACCAGGCCGAAGTTCTGCCCGAAGAAGAAGGCATAGACGGCAATGTTGATGAACAGGTAGAGAAAGGTCTTGAACTTGAAGCCGACGACGAGGAACTTCAGCGCCGCGCCGAACTTGAGAAGCAGGTAACCGAGGCCGACAGCGCCTCCGGCGGTGGCTTTGCCGCGGTTGCGCTTGATCTCGCCACCAATGGCGGCCTCGGCGTCCGAGGTGAAATGCCCGTGGTGCCACTCGACCGGCGGCGGTAGCGGCGTGTAGGCGGGCGGCGTGTAGCTGCCCTGCGGGATGTACTCCGGGGCGGGCTGCCGGGCGTCAGGTTGCGGGATGCCGCTCTCAGCTGTCATTCGTGTCGACTATAGATTCAACCGGTTAGGGGTGAGTTAGATTCCTACCCCGCCCGTAGTGGCCCCAAACGGGGTCATCGGCCGGCCGTCGCGGGCATCGTGAAGTTGCCCAGCTTCAGGCTTGGCGCGGCCGCCTCCAACCGTCGCATCATCGCCTCGAGGCCGAGGCCGCGGGTCTTGCGGGACAGCCGCCGCAGCAGCCAAAGCGGGTCGAGGTTGAGGCTTCGCATCTGCACCTGGTCGACGGCGTGAAGCTTGATGGCGGCCTCAAGGGCGGCGATCTCGCTCTCGTCGTCGGTCACGCCGGGAAAGCTGAGCAGGTTGATGGCGATCCTGCGGCGCCCTCGACGCAGCGCCGCCATCGTCGCGTGCACCTGCTCCAGGCCGTAGTCCTTGGGGCGGTAGTAGGCCCTGAAGAAGTCGTCGTTGAGGCTGAAGACGCTGACCCTGGCGCCATCCAGGCCGGCGTCGATCATGGCCTCGATCACCTCCGGGCGGCTGCCGTTGGTGTTGACGTTGACGAAGGCGTCGGGCCGTGCCGCCTTGATCCGCGACACCACCTCCGGCAGGTCGGCTCGCATCAGCGGTTCGCCCTCACATCCCTGGCCGAAGCTCACGATTTCCGCCTCGTCGCCACCCAGGTGCCAGGTGGCCAGCTCCACGATCTCGTCGACGGTGGGCCGGAAGCCGATCCGGTCCTGGGGCGATTCGACCTCCCCCCACTGCTCTGAGATGCAGCCCACGCACATCGCGTTGCACGGGCCCGAGGTCGGCAGCGACCCCTCCCAGCGTCGGTAGAAGGTGTTCTGCGCGGTGTAGCAGTTGTAGTCCGTGGCGCAGCGGGCCAGGTGCTCGACCAACCGGTTGCCGCCCAGGTCCCGGCGTGCGCCGGCGATGGCGCCGCCGATGTCGCGGGCGGCGAAGTTGCGCGGCTGCCACCACTCCAGGGGATCGGTGCGAACCGCCGCGACCACCGGCTCCCCTTCCCTGAAGGCCACCGCGGCGTAGCCGAAGATCGGCAGCACCCTGGCACCGTCCTCCTCCTCGTAGGCCGGCATCAGCGTGCGTGTGTAGCCTGGTGGCAGCACCGCGCCGACCGCCCATCCGGCGTCGGGGCTGAGGCGGATCGTCTCACCACTCCGGTCGCGGGCCAGCGCCAGGCGGTCAACCAGGCCGGCGATGGTGGCGCCCTCCGGCAGCGGGGACCAGGTGCCATCGAAGGGTGCTCCATCGCCCTCACCACCAACCTCCCAGCCGGATCGCGACAGCGGGCGCAGCTCCGCCTCTTCGATCAGGCGACCGTCGGGGTCGGCGTAAGCCAGGTTGAGCATGAGCCCAAGCCTACGCCGCGGGATTCAGCGTACCGGGCGGTTCTCCGCGTCTCTGGCGAGGGCGAAGTGGTGCTTGGTCTCGATCTTGCGGAGCGTCCCGCTGGCACTGCGCATCACCAGCGACTGGCTTTCCGCCCAGCCGTCGTAGTAGTGGACGCCGCGCAGCAGCAAACCGTCGGTGACCCCGGTCGCCGCGAAGACCACCTCGTCTCCACCAGCGAGGTCCTCCGTGGTGATCACGCGCTGCTGGTCGACGCCGGCGGCAGCCAGGGTCTCGGCCTCCTCGGGATTGTGAACCCACGGCTTGGCCACCAGCTCGCCCCCGAGGCACTTGAGCGCGCAGGCGGCCATGGTGGCATCCTCGGCGCCGCCGATCCCCATGGCGACGTCGACGCCCGTATCCTCCATCGCGACCCGGATCGCCGCCGAGACCTCGCCGTCACTGATGAGGCTGACGCGTGCACCCGCCTCCCGGACCTCCTCGAGCATCTTCTGGTGGCGAGGCCGGTCGAGGATGACAACCGTGAGGTCGCCGACGCGCACGTCCTTGGCGAAGGCGATCCGGTTGAGGTTGTTCTCCACGCTCTCGTTGATGTCGGCGGCGCCGCGGGCCGCGGGCCCGACCGCGATCTTCTCCAGCAGCAGGCTGCCGGGCACGCGCATCTGACCCTGCTCGGTGGCGGCCACCACCGTGATCGCCCCGGTGAGACCGCGGGTGACCAGGCTCACCCCGTCGAGGGGCCCGGCGGCGAGGTCCACGCGCGGTCCCTGGCCCTGGCCGCAGCGGAAGCCACTGACAAGCTCTTCGCCAGGTTGCGGGGTGCCGACCAGGACCACCAGGTCAGCGTCCATGTGGACCGAGACCATCGATTGCGCCATCGCCACGGCTGCCGACCGCCGGATCTCCTCCTGGTCGCCCCGGCCCATCAGGCGGCCACACGCCAGGGCCGCGGCCTCGGTGACCCGGACCAGCTCCATGCCGAGGTTCTTCTGGCTGACGGCGGTCTGCTGGATCACGTCCGATAGCCTAAGGCGAATCCCCGCCTTTAGTGCGTTTTGATGCTGGCCTTACTCCGCCGGGCCGGCGCCGAACCGGCGGCCGCCGGCCGAGCCGCGGGCTCGACGCCGGCATGCACGCAGGCCGCTCGAACGAATTCGCGGAACATCGGATGGGGCTTGTTGGGCCGCGATCGGAACTCGGGATGGAACTGGGAGGCCATGAAGAAGGGGTGGTCGGGAAGCTCGATGATCTCGACCAGCTTCTTGGCCTGGTACTCGCCGGAGAAGACCATGCCGGCCTCCTCGAGGGCCTCGCGGTAGGCGTTATTGAACTCGTAGCGGTGACGGTGGCGTTCGTAGACGATCTTCTCGTCGTAGGCCGCCTGGGCCAGGCTTCGGGGAGCCAGGCTGCAGGGGTAGAGCCCGAGCCGCATCGTCCCGCCCTTGTCGGCGACGTCGCGCTGCTCCGGCAGCAGGTCGATCACCGGCGCCGCGGTGGCGAAGTTGAACTCGGTGGAGTTCGCGTCGGGCAGGCCCAGGACATCGCGGGTGAATCCGATCACGGCGCATTGCAACCCCAGGCAGAGGCCCAGGTATGGCACCTTCTGCTCGCGGGCGAAGCGCGAGGCGTTGACCTTGCCCTCGATGCCCCGGTGACCGAAGCCGCCGGGCACCAGGACGCCGTGGACATCATCGAGCTGGGAGAGGTCTCCCTGCTCCAGCGTCTCCGAGTTGATCCATTTGATCTCGACTTTCACGTGGTGGAAAAAGCCCGCGTGGCGCAGCGACTCGGTCACGCTCATGTAGGCGTCGGGCATGGCGATGTACTTGCCGACCAGGCCAATCCGCACCGACCCGCGAGGGTTGTCGATACGCGTGCACATCTCCCGCCATCCATCCAGGTCGGGCGCCTCAATGGGGATGTCGAGCTCCTCGCAGATGACCTCCGCCAGGCGAGCGTCCTCAAGCACCAGCGGCACCTTGTAGATGGAGTCGGCGTCGGGGAGCGAAATCACAGCCCGCTTTTCGACGTCGGTGAAGCCCGCGATCTTCTCCCGAAGCGCGGCGGCGATCGGCTTTTCGCTGCGCAGGCAGATGGCGTCGGGTTGGATGCCGATGCTTCGCAGCTGGGCCACGCTGTGCTGGGTGGGCTTGGTCTTGTACTCCTCGCTGACCGCGATGTACGGCACCAGGGTCACGTGGACATAGAAGACGTTCTTGCGACCGAGATCGTTCTTGAGCTGGCGGATGGCCTCCAGGAACGGCAACGACTCGATGTCACCGACGGTCCCGCCGACCTCCACGATGACGACGTCGGCGTTGCTCTCCCACGCCACCCGGGTGACCCGCTCTTTGATCTCGTTGGTGATGTGCGGGATGACCTGGACGGTGGCCCCCAGGTAGTCACCACGGCGCTCCTTGGCGATCACCTCACTGTAGATCTTGCCGGTGGTGACGTTGCTGGCCTTCGACAGGGTGGCGTCGGTGAAGCGCTCGTAGTGGCCGAGGTCGAGGTCGGTCTCGGCGCCATCGTCGGTGACGAACACCTCGCCGTGCTCCTGCGGGCGCATCGTCCCGGGGTCGACGTTGATGTAGGGGTCCAGCTTCTGGAGAGAGACTTTTAGCCCGCGGGCTTTGAGGATGGTCCCGATGGAAGCTGCGGTTATGCCCTTCCCAAGGCTCGAAACCACTCCCCCGGTTACAAAGACGAACTTCGGCAACGGCTCTCCTAGGGGGTTTTTAGAAGTCTATCAACGGCTGCTGCGGCACGCAATGGTTGATACCTTCAGTTAGCCGAGGCGCGGGCCTCCAGGAACACGACCTTGGTGTCGTCGCCCGACGGTCTGCTGTTGAGAACCAACTTTGGCTGGTACTCGATCTGCTCGATTCCCATCTCGGCCGCGAAGTGCTTGGGCTCATCGAGCGCGATCTTCAGCCCGGGGAGCTTGTAGTGCATCGGAATGACGATCTTGGGCTCCAGCTGGTTGGCCACCGCGGCGGCTTCGGTGGCGGACAAAGCCGTGCCTCCACCCGCGGGCACAAGCAGGACATCGACGCTGCCGAGCTGTTCCTGCTGGGCCTCCGAGAGGCCGTGGCCCAGGTCGCCAAGGTGAGCGATCACGATCTCGTCCACGGTGATGGCGAACAGGGTGACGCTGCCGAGTTTGGCCCCTCCTTCGCTGTCGTGGTAAGCCGCCACCCCGCGTACCCCGATGCCCTTGACCTCGTACTCGCCAGGCGTCGTGATCACGAAGGGATCGCCGCCGACCATGGCGCGGTTGTTGTGGCCGGGGTGGTCGTGGCTGATGGCGAGCACGTCGGCGCCGAACTTGCTCGGAGCCAGGGTTGCCAGACCAAGGCTCTTGCCGTATGGATCAATGACGGCAATGGCCTCGCGTCCCCGCAACCGGAAGCACGCATGGCCGACAAAACTGATCTCCATCAAGTCCTCCTGCCGTCCCGGGGACGGCGGTGATATTCCGTTGCAGGTTTTAGCAGGTCGGCTCCAGCTACATCCGCTCGGGCGCGGCGACGCCCATCAGGCCCAGCAGGTTGGCCATCGTCTGGCGCGCCGCCTCGCAGAGGAAGAGCCGCGCGCCGGCAAGCTCGCGGTCATCGACCACCACCCGCATCGCGGCGTCCTGGTTGCCGGCGTGGTAGAAGCCGTGGATCCTCTCCGCCAGGCGCTGGCCGTAGTGGGGCAGGTCGTGGGGCGCCAACTCCTGGGCCGCCTCCTCGACGATGTCGGGGAAGTCGAGCAGCTCGCGAGCAAGCGCCAGCTCCGCGGGAGAGCCCAGCCTGCTGATCGCGGCCGGGTCGGCGGCGAGGCCGGCCTCGGCCGCCACCCCCCGAACCCCGCAGAGGCGCGCATGGGCGTACTGGGCGTAGAAGACGGGGTTTTCGTTGGACTGGCTGCGGGCCAGGTCGACGTCGAAATCCATGGGGGCGTCAGAGCTTCGCAATAGATAGTGGTATCGGACCGCATCGGCTCCAACCTCGTCGACCAGCTCCTTCAGCAGGATGATGTTGCCGGCGCGCTTGCTGATCTTGACGAACTCGCCTGCGCTCTTCATCCGGACCAGCTGGATCAGGATCGCGATGAAACGACCGGGATCGACGCCAAAGACCTGGACTGCCTGCTTCAGGCGGCGGACCTGGTTCTGATGGTCTGAGCCCCAGACGTCGATGGCGGTGTCAAAGCCACGGCGGATGAACTTGTCGCGGTGGTAGAGCAGATCGCCCATCAGGTAGGTCGGCTCGCCGGAGCTCTTGTAGAGGACGTCCTCTTTGTCCCCCAGCTTCATCCAGGTCGCCCCGTCGTGGCGACTGAGGACCCCGACACGCTCCAGCTCGGCAATCGTGTCCGCCTCCCACTCACCGAACAGGTTGCGCTCGCTGAACCAGTGGTCGAAGCGGATGCCAATCGCTTCGAGGTGCTCTTTGAACTCCTCCAGGTAGTGATCGACGCCCCAACCGAGCACCGCCGCCTCCACCTCCTCGGCGTCGCCCTCCAGGGCGGGGGCGGGAATCCTGGCGGCGAGGTCCTGGATGTATGCGCCGGCGTAGCCGTCCTCGGGGGGAGGCATACCTCTTCGCGCAGCCAGCAGCGACTGCGCGAAGGCGCGGACCTGGCGGCCGGTGTCGTTGATGTAGTACTCGCGCTCGACATCGTGACCGGTGAAGTCCAGCAGGCGGGCTACCGTGTCCCCCACCACCGCGCCGCGGCCATGGCTGATCAGCAGCGGACCAACCGGGTTGGCGCTCACAAACTCCACCTGCACCCGCTTGCCGGCCCCGTAGCCAGAACGGCCCCAACCAGCAGCGCTCTCGACCACACCGTGAAGGCTCCCAAAGACCCACCCGGGGTCAAGCCGCAGGTTGATGAACCCTGGTGGCGCCACTGCCACGGCACCCACCGGGCCGTCCAGGGGCAGGCGCTCGGCCAATTCCGCGGCAATCTCCAGCGGCAGTCGTTTCAGGCGCCCGGCCAGCTGCAGGCCGAGGTTGAGGGCCAGGTCGCCGTGCTCGGGGCGGGCCGGCCGCTCGGGCTTTACCGGGATCGCCGCCAGGCCCTGCTCCTCGACGTAGCCGTCGACGATCGGCTGGGCCCAGGCGATTACCGCCTGGCGAGGCGAGAGCACGTCGGTCACGGGCTGAGCAGCGCCAGCGGCACCGAGACCCGCTTGGTCGTCGACGGCGTCTTCACCGACAGCGCGACCGACTGCCGAACCGCCATCCCCCGCAGGATCCGGATCAGGGGGTGGGCCGGGTCGAGGTTGGTGCCGTTGGCGCTCACAACGATGTCCCCGATCGAGATCCCCGCCGGCGCCGCTGCCCCGCCGGCTGCCACCGCCAGCACCTCGACACCGGCGGCGACACCGTGGCCGGAGGCTTCCGACGCCGTCAACTGGCGGTAGTCAAAACCCAGCCAGGGGAAGCTGACGTGGCCGGTATCAATCAGCTGTTGCACCGACGGCTGGGCGTCAGCCATGTCGACGCCGTACACCTGCGGCCCGGCGGACACAACCAGCCCGATCAGCCTGCCGGCGCCGTCGAGAATGGGCGCTCCCAATTGGCCCTCGCGCTGAGCCACGTCCAGCGCCGCAACGTCGTTGAGCACCACCTGGTGGCCAGGTTGGGCCGGGTCGACGACGCTGGTGGTGGTGTGAGCCGTGGCCACCGCCCCCACCGCCATCTGGAAGCCGGGAGGTGCCGCCATCACGGCCACCCCGCTGCCGGTCTCCAGCGGCGTGCCCCCGAAAAGCTGGAGTGGTTTGAGATTGGTGGCTTCGACCTTGAGCAGTGCCAGGCCTTCGGCCGGGTCGGTCCCCGCGACCAATGCCGGCATGATCTTGCCGCTAGGGAGCACCACCGAGAGGCCGGCCGCCCCGGCGACCACAATCTCGGCTGTGAGCACGTAGCCGCGAGAGTCCACGATCGTCCCGCTCCCCCCAGCGCTCGCGGTGCCGGTCGTGATCCGGACCACCGAGTCCGCAGCGCGCTGGGCGGCGGTCTGCGGGCCGTCCGCCTGCCCCACCTGGGGTAGCGGGCCGCGCGCCACCGTCGGCGTGGTATCCCGCCGCTGAAGGTTCACCACCGCGTAGCTGACCGCGGCGGCGACGGCCGCCGCCAGCAGCAAGATCCCAAGGACCCGCAGGATGCGCACTACCTCATTCCCCGCCCGGGAGCCAGGTCAGCACCATCTGCTCCGTGAGGGCGAAGCCGGCGCCCTGATACAGTCGGACCGCGCCAGGGTTTCGAGAGTGCGTCCACACCGCCGCGAAGGTGACCTCGCGCTCCTGGAAGAGCTCAATAGCGCGACGCAGCAGCTGGGTCGCCAGGCCGCGACCACGATGGTGGGGAACGACGTACACCTCTGCCACCTCCCCCTCCCGGCCGGTGCCGGGATCGAAGATGACGCACCAGCAGAGCGCGACCACGTCGCCCGCTTCGCGGACGGCAAGGATCACGTTCTCGCCGGCAAAGCCCGGGCGCAGCGGGCCCAGCAGCCCACCATCAATCTCGGGTCTGTCGAGCCGGGAGCCGTAGTGACCCTGGTCCTCGACCAGCAGGTCAAGAAGCAGGGGCCGGATCTCCTCCAGGCGATCGTCCGCAAGGATCTCGACCGGGGCCGGCTCAGCCACGGCTGCGGGGCGCCATGCGATCGAGGATGAGGCGATAGCCGTCGGCGCCATAGCGCAGGAAACGATTGATGCGGCTGATGGTCGCGGAACTGGGAACCGGCTGGTTCCCCAGCGCCTTTCGCATCGCCACCACGACCTCCTCGTACTTGGCGCCCTCATGGAGGAGCCTCGCGATCTCAAGCCGGTGCGACAGGTCGGAGATCTCCTTGAGCGTGCAGAGATCCTCGAAGAACCGTTCGGATTCCTCAACGCTCTTCAGTTCGAGCACGGCCGTAAAGAGTTGGTCGGTCAGGGGGGTGCGCCAGCGGGGTCGGGGCATGCACAAATTCTAGCCGCGTCGCTTTCACAAGCTGAAGCGGCGGCGGACCGCGGGGGCTAGAGCTGGAGCGACTTCACCTCGAGGAACTCCTCGAAGCCGAACTCCCCAAGCTCGCGTCCGTTGCCCGACTGCTTGTACCCACCGAAGGGCGCCACCATGTTGAAACTGCCGCCGTTGATGTCGACCTGGCCAGCGCGGATCCGCAGGGCGACACGCTTGGCGCGCTCCGGGTCCGCGGACCATACGGCCCCCGCCAGTCCATAGATGCTGTCGTTGGCGATCGCCACCGCCTCATCCTCGGTGTCGTATGGGATTATCGAAATCACCGGCCCGAAGATCTCCTCCTGGGCGATCGTCATGCTCGGCTTGACATCCGCAAACAGGGTCGGCTGCACGAAGTAACCACGCTCCTGGCCGGCGGGAGGCGCATCGCCTCCGGCAACCAGCCGCGCGCCCTCCTCGACGCCCTTGCGGATGTAGCCCTGGACCCGCTCCTGTTGCGCCTTGGAAACCAGCGGGCCGACAAAACTGCCGGCGTCCATGGGATCCCCAACCTGGGTCTGGGCGATGACCTCCGTCGCGATCCGCTCTGCGTCGGCCTGCTTCTCGCGCGGCACCAGCATCCGCGTCCAGGCGTTGCACGACTGGCCGGTATTGACCAGCACCTGCTGGACCCCGCGGCGGACGGCGGTGTCGAGGTCGGCGTCGTCGAGGATGACGTTGGCTGACTTGCCACCCAGCTCCAGGGTGACGCGCTTCACGGTCTGAGCTCCCAGCTCGCTGACCCGCTTGCCTGCGCGCGTGCTGCCGGTGAAGGAGATCATGTCGACCTGGGGGTGCGAGGCCAGCGCCTCCCCCACCACCGGCCCGGTGCCGCTGACAAGGTTGAAGACGCCCGCGGGCAGCCCGGCCTCTTCGATCACCTCAGCCAGCACGAAGGCGTTGAGTGGCGCCACCTCGCTCGGCTTGAGGACCACAGTGCAGCCGGCGGCCAGCGCCGGCGCCACCTTGAGCGAGATCTGGTGCAGCGGGTAGTTCCAGGGCGTGATGGCGCCAACAACGCCGACCGGCTCGTAGACGACCAGGGAGCTGCCGACCTCCTTTTCGAAGGTGAAGTCACGGAGTAGCCCGGCGTAGTAGCCGAAGACAAACGGCGGCGAACCCAGCTGGTAGGCGGGCGACAGCGAGGTCGGCATCCCGACCTCGACCGCAATGATCTGCAGGAGATCGGCGGCGCGCGCTTGGAGCCCGGCCTTGATCTTGTCAAGGTACTCCGCCCGCTGCGCCGGGCTGGTCGCCGCCCAGCCATCAAACGCGGCTCGCGCGGCGTTGACGGCGCGATCTGCGTCAGCCGCGCTGCCTTCCGGGACGGTGGCGCACACCTCGCCGGTGGCGGAGTTGATGACCTCCAGCCGGCCCTGCCCGTCGGGCTCGACCCATTGGCCGTCGACATACAGTCGGTCGCGATTCACCACCGCGGTCGACTCGCTGGTTGCAGCTTCGGTCATCACGCACCTCCTGCGGCCGTCGGCCGCTCGACCTATAGTATTTCCTAGCCACTTCGGACGAGGGAAGCCGGTGTGAATCCGGCGCTGTCGCGCAACTGTGAGCGAGGAGTGGCTGGCCAGTAAGCCACTGGGACCGAGAGGTCCTGGGAAGGCGGCCAGCCGCGAGGATCCGCGAGCCAGGAGACCCGCTGAGGAGGCGCAACGTACCCCCGCGCGCAACGGGAACGACGGCCTTCGGCGGCAGGAAGTCTTCAGCGCGGGCGGTTCATATCGCCGCTGGAGATGAATATGCGACACCTGACATTGGTGGCCAGCGCGACACTGGCCCTCCTCCTTGGGGCCGGCGCGACGCCGGCATCCGCCGCCTGCGATCTCGCCACCCACGCGGTCCAGTACCTGGCGGCGAACCAGAAACCTGACGGTTCGCTGGACATGAGCAGCGCCGGTGGCTTCGGCAACCCCGGCGCGACGATGGACTTTGCCATCGGCGCAGCGGCGATTGGCGTCGACCCTGGCACCCCCCATCAACCGGCCGGCGCAGGCATCTATGACTACCTCGCCGGCCAGGCGCCGACCGTGGCTGCCGACGCCGGCGCGACCGCCAAGCTGCTGCTGGCGCTGGTAGGCGGCAACCGACCGTCAGGCAAGTTCGACTACCACAACTTCGGCGGGCAGGACCTGCTGGGCCAGCTGACCTCGCCGGCGCCCGGCGGCTTCTACCACGACAGCGGCATCACGCTTGGCGCCTACGGCGCCGGGGCCACTTTCACCCAGGCGCTGGCGGTCCTCGCGGTCGAGGCAACCGGCGGAACTCCGCCGGCGGCGGCGGTCACCTGGCTGGAGGGGCTCGAGAACCAGGGCACAACCAAGGACGCCCAGGTCACCGGCTTTTCAGCCAAGGGTTGGAACACCGCGGCAGCCAGCAACGCTGCCCAGGGGGACACCAACTCGACCGCGATCGCCCTGCAAGCGCTGAACTCCGGCGGCGACAGCAGCCGCAACGCTGCCGCCCTGGCATGGCTGCACACGCAACAGAACAGCGACGGAGGCTTTCCCTTCGAGACGCCCGGAGGCTTCACCCTCAGCGACGCCAACTCCGATGCCTTCGTGCTCCAGGCCCTCGTCGCCACGGGGCAGACCGTGTCCGGCTGGACCACGGCGGGCCAGAGTCCGACGACCAACTTGCTGACCTTCCAGGACCCTGTCACCGGCGGCTTCGGGTTGCCCACGCCGGACACCTTCACGACCAGCTTGGGGGTGCCCGCGGCGCTGGCCGGCCAGGCCCTGCCGGTGGCCCCGGTGAAGACCGCAGGGGCCACCGTGCCCGCGGCCGGGTGTCCGGTTGCCGCCGCCTCAATCGCGAACCCGATCCCCTCCCCCACGCCCCGCCTGCCCACGGCCGGGAGGCCCCCGCAGCCCATCGCGCCGATGTCACCTGGGGCCTGGGCGGGGCTTGCCGGGCTGATCGCGGCGCTGATCGGCGCGACGGTGGTGGTGCGGCTACGGGAGTGACGATCGCGCGGCGCCTCGCACGGCTGGCGCTCGCCGCGGCGATTGCGGCGAGCGCACCAGCGCTGCTCGGCGCCTCGAGCGGGGGCGCCGGTCTGGCGGCGCCCCTCTGCGTCAACGCCGCGGCGCAGCACCACGCAGCCATAGTGGTCGAGCACGCCGACGGAACCTTGCGAACGACCTGCGTCGGGTTCGACGCGGCCCAGGTTACGGGGAAGCAGCTGTTGGATGCAAGCCCCATCCCGTACGGGGTTTCGCCAGACCCGAACTACGGCGACGCCGTTTGTTCCGTCGACGGCGAGCCGACCAGCTACCCGCCGAATTGCTTGACCCTGCCGAGCTATTGGGCACTTTCACGCGCCAGCTACGGTAGCCCATTGATAGTCGCCAACAAAGGCATCGACGGCCTGTGGTTTGCCGACGGCGACGCCCTGGGACTCCGGTATGTGCGCTCGTCGTCGCAGCCGGAGGCTCCCACGAAATCACCGGCCGGCATCTGCCCGCCGCCGCAACCCAAGCCAACGCCGTCGTCCACGACCTCTCCCGCAACGTCGCCCGCCGCACGGCCATCACCTGGCGGCCGGACGCCGTCCGGTCGTGGCCCGACCGGCACTCCCGCAGCCGGCGGCGCAGCGGCATCGCCTGTGCCCGGAGCCGCCGTCGATACTCCGGCGGGCAGCCCGACGGCGCCCGCGTCGGCAGCCCCGGCGACGGCCAATCCGAACCCGGCCCCGCAGAAGACGGCAGCGTCAGGCCCGGAGGTCGCTGGGGTGCTGGCCGCCGCTGCCGCGGGCGCGGCCTTGCTGGCGATGCTCGTCCTCCAGGTCCTGATGCCGAGGCTGCGCCGGTGAACGCCCGCGCCGTGGCCGCGTGGTCGGCCTCGGGGCTGCTGGTCGTTGTCCTCACCAACAACCCCGCCTACCGCGGGCTGGTGTTGCTGGCGGCGCTCAACTTCGTGGTCGCCCACCGGCGGCCCGCGACCAGGCTCCGCCCGCTGCTGATGTTGCTGGCGGTGGCGACGCTGATATCAATCGTGGTCAGCCTGATGCTGAGCCACACGGGAGCTCACGTCCTGCTCGTCCTTCCCCAGGCGATCCCGGTGTTTGGCGGCCCCCTGACGATCGAGTCCGCCATCTACGGCGCGGGCGCCGGGCTCGGCATCGCCGCGGGTGCCATGGTGGTCGCGCCGCTATCGCTGGTGGTCGAGTCCCACCAACTCGTCGACGCGCTGCCCGCGCCCCTGCACCGAGCCGGGACGACGCTGGCCGCGTCCCTCAACCTCATCCCTGGCATCGGCCGCAGCGTCACCTCGGTTCGCGAAGCCCAGACGATGCGGGGCTGGCGCCCGCGGGGACCGCGGTCCTATGCCGAGATCCTGGTGCCGGTGACGCTTACCGCCCTCGAGAACTCGATCCAGCTGGCAGAGGCGATGGAGGCCCGCGGCTACGGATCCGGTCCGCGGACCCGGATGGCGCCGGCCCGGTTCCGCGCAGCCGACCTCCTGACGCTGGTTGTCGCCGGTGCCACGGCGGCGGCGTTCATCGCCGGCCGGTGGTTGGGCTCCGTCGTCGACTGGTATCCGTACCCCAGCCCCGCCCTCCCGACGGTCGACCCGGTGATGGTCGCCGCCTGCCTCCTGCTGGCCTTGCCGGCGCTGGCTCGACGCGGTGACTGAGACCCTGCGGCGACCTCGCCTGGCCGCCTTCCAACACCTCACCTACCACTACCCGGGTTCCGATCAACCGGCCCTGGCGGACATCGACCTCCTCCTGGAGCCCGGGCTGACGCTGATCGCCGGCGACTCCGCCAGCGGCAAGTCGTCGCTGCTCCGCGTCCTCAACGGCCTGGTGCCGCATTTCCACGGCGGGCGAATCCGTGGGGATGCGGTCGTCCTTGGCGATTCGGTGGTCGACACGCCGACGCGACACCTGGCGCGCGAGGTCGGCTTCGTCTTCCAGGACCCGGAGACCGGGTTCGTCTTCGGCACCGTCGAGAAAGAGGTCGCCTTCGGCGTCGAGAACCTGGGCATGTCCGGCATCGGGGACTGCGTCGACGAGGCCCTGGCGTCTGTGGGCATCGCCCACCTTCGTGAGCGACGCCTGGCGGAGCTCTCCGGCGGCGAGCGCCAGCGGGTGGCGTTGGCGTCGGCGCTGGCGATGGCTCCCGCGATGCTGGCACTCGACGAGCCGACCTCGCAGCTTGACCCAAGCGGTGCCGACGCCTTCTTGACGGCCTGCCTGGAGCTGGCTCGGGGCGGCACCAGCCTGGTGATCGCCGAGCACCGGCTCGAGCGGCTGCTGCCGGTAGCCGGCCAGGTGGTGTTGATGGGGTGCGGTCGAGTTACCGCAGCGGCGCCCCCTCGCGGGCTCGTGGGTCAGCTGCCCCATCCCCCCGCACTGGTCGCCCTGGGCAAGCGCCTTGGCTGGGAGCCGCTGCCACTCACGCTGGGCGAAGCGCGATCGCTGGCGCCCCGCCTACGACCGACGCCCGCGTTGCCCACCCCCCGTCGAGGTCGTGGCGAGCCCCGCTGGACATTTCGGGCGGCCGCCCTCGGGCCTGGCGCCGAACCCGTGCTGGAGAGCGTCGACCTCGCCGGTCATGCCGCAGAGGTTGTTGTCCTCATGGGTGACAACGGCAGCGGCAAGACCACGCTGCTACGCGCCATCGCGGGGCTCCTTGCTCCGCTCGCGGGATCCGTGACGCGACCCCCGGGCCGCGTCGCCTACCTCCCCCAGGACCCGTCCGCGCTCCTCCACCGCGCCACTGTTCGCGATGAGGTCGAGCTCACGATATCGCGCAGCGGCAGCAGCCAGCCGGCCGACAACATCCTTGCCGACTTCGGCCTGCTTCCAGTCGCAGGACGATACCCCCGCGACCTGTCCGGCGGCGAACGCCAGCGCACCGCGATCGCCGCCATCATCGCCGGCGACCCTGAGATCGTTCTCCTCGACGAGCCCACCCGCGGGATGGACGGTGTCGCCCGGGAGGCGCTCACCCAGGTGATCCTGAAGCTGCGCGCCGATGGCAGCTCCGTGGTCGTGGCCACCCACGATTCCGACCTCGCCGCCCACGTCGGCGATCGCATCATCCGGATCGTCGAGGGCAGGGCGATCGAGCTCGGGGCGCCCAACGTGGCTCTCTCCGGCAGAGCCGTCGCGGCGACCCAGGTCGGCCGCCTCTATCCCGGCGGCCCAGTCACGATTGAGGGGGTGCTGTCTTGTCTGTGAGAACTCTCGGCCGCAGCACCCTGTCGCCGGCCCTGGCCGTGGTCTCACTTCTGGGCGTGGCGCTTTTCGTCTGGCCCTTCACCGGGCTCTCCCTGCCGACCGAGAGCTCGACCATGGCACTGACCCTCGCCGGTCTGCTGGCCCTGGCGCTGGTCGGGATCGGATCCCATCAGCTCGACAACCGGCGCCTGGCTTTGCTGGCCGTGATCGCGGCGCTGGACTCGGGTCTTCGCCTGGCGTTGGTCACCGGGATCGCCGGCTTCACCCCGATCTTCTTCCTCCTGCTCTGTGCGGGCTATGTATACGGTCCGTCGTTCGGGTTCCTGGCCGGCGCCATGGCACTGCTGACGTCGGCGTTGGTGACCGGCGGCGTGGGCCCATGGCTCCCCTACGAAATGTTCGCTGCCGGCTGGGTGGGCGCCGCCGCCGGGCTCATCGACGGCCACCGGCAAGGCCCACCCGGCCGCACCGCCATCACTGTCCTGGCAGCGGCCGGCTTCGTCATGGGCTACGCCTACGGGGCCGCCACCGACGTCTATGACTGGTCGGTGTTCTACCGCGGCGTGCCGGGACTGGGCTGGTCGGCGGGGATGAGTGGGGCAGAGGCGCTTTCGCATTTCGCCCGCTTCTATGTCGCCACCTCGCTGGCCTGGGACACCTTCCGAGCCGTCGGCAACGCCGTCATGGTCCTGCTGCTCGGCCCCCCGGTGCTGGCGGCGATGGCCCGCTTCCGCTCCCGCTTCAGCCTGGTCGTGGAGCCGGCCGACCCCACGAGTCCAGAGTCGCTAATAATGGTGTCGGATGCCACCGACCCCCAATGAACGGCGGACCAGGGACCCCAAGCCGAGTGCGGAGACGGATTCGGAGCCCGAGCGCCGCCGAATCTCGGACCACCTGGGCGACGTCTCCAGGCTCGAAGCCGAGCTGGCGACCGAGCGCAAGCAGAACGGGGAGCTCCGGGCTGAGGTCCTTTACCAGCGGCGCCGAATCGAACGCGAGGAAGATGCCCGGCTGCAGCTGATGCAGCTGCTCGACAACTCGCAACGGCTTCTGGGCAACGCCCAGCGCCACACCCAGCACCTCCTCGGTGGCAACGAAGCCGAGATCTTCACGATGGCGCTCCCGGAAGGCTTTGAGGCCCCCGTCGAGGAAGCCCCCACATTGGAAGCCGCCGCCCCGCCGCGGCCCAAACCGCGCCGACACTGGTGGAGCCGAGGATAAGGCGCGCTTCGGTCCTAGCCGTGAAGCGACCTGGCCAGCCTCACCTCTACCCTGCCGTCGCCCTCGCGCACATCCAGTAGGAGTTGATCGAAGGTCGACGGACCGCCCTTGACACGGCCGTCGGTGATCCGAAATTCAGACGCGTGCAATGGGCAGACCACGAGGTCGCCCCGCAACTTGCCCTCATTGAGCGGGCCGCCGGCATGCGAGCAGGTGTTGGCAATGGCGCAAAGCCGGCCGCCGTAGCGCACAACCAGAACGGGCATTCCGCCCGCCTCGACCTTGCGCATCCTGCCTTCCTCGAAGTCCGAGGGCTGACCCACATCGACGTACTCCTTTTCTGGACCCTCGGCGAAG
Organism: Candidatus Dormiibacterota bacterium; assembly: GCA_036824145.1. Lineage (GTDB taxonomy): Bacteria > Chloroflexota > Dormibacteria > DASZGP01 > DASZGP01 > DATMMS01. Next base: position 18,989 of record DAITAT010000005.1, on the reverse strand, counting down.
GCATTGCGATTGACCATTGTGCCGATCGCGAAAACCAGGTCACCGCCGAGGTACGCCCCGCCGAGGACCAGCACATAGCCTACGATCGAGACCACGATCGCGGTGGTGTGGATGCCGGGGGCGCCGAGCCAGCGCATCAGCCAGCTGGCGAGATAGAGGATGGTTACCGTGGTGTTGATCAGGCCATGGGCGGTCGCGACTCGGCGCTCGTGGCCGAAGGTCTCGTGGAAATCGGTGTAGCCGGTCACCACCGCGGCGAGCGCTCCCAGCAGGCCGACGAAGACGCAGAAATCGCCGATCTCTCTGCTGGCGTGGCCACTGAGGTAGACCAGGTCGGCGACGATCGCCACCGTCCAGGCGCCCAGGGGAATGTCGGTCAGCACCGGGTGCAGCGCGTGGCCAAGGATGGTGCCGTGCAGGAGCGACTTCAGGGCTTTGCCGGGGCGGCCGAGGATCCGATAGATGTCACCGACGACGCCGGCCAGGAACTCTCCGACCGGGTCCAGCCATCCCTGGCTGCGAACCAGGCGGTCTACCAGGGAAGCAATCATCAGAACCTCCTCACTGCCAGCCAATAAAGGCTACACGGGCGACACTCTCCTGAGTGAACCCAACCACTGAGCCCATCGCGCGGCGGGTTCTGGCGCCCCTTCCAGTGCTGGTCGCGGGCGTCTTCATCGTGCAAACGGGTGCCTTCGGGATCGTCCCGATCCTTCCGCTGGTCCTACGCGAGCGCGGCGTGCCCTTCGTCGAAGTCGGCCTGCTGGTCGGTATCACCCTGCTCACAGCCTTCCTCGGTCAGTACCCCGCGGGACGCCTTGGGGATCGGGTCGGTCGGCGCCCGATGTTGGTCTTTGGCTCGTTGCTCTACGGGATCACCAGCCTGGGCTTCCTCTTCAACCTGCCCATCCCAACGCTCTTCGTTCTTCGCGTCGCGCAGGGGCTGGCCATCGCGGCCTTCCTCCCCAACGCAAACGCCATGGTTGCGGACCTTGCCACCCCGGAGCGCCGCGGTCGCGCCTACGGCTGGATGGCTGGGGCGCGGCTGGGTGGGCTGACGGTGGGACCGGCTATCGGTGGCTTGGTCGCGGTCTTCGGCCGCCATTACGTCTTCACTTTCAGCGCCATCATGGGCTTCGCCGGGGCGGCCATGATGCTGGCGCTGCCGCGTATCCAGGCGGCGGGCCACGAGGCGGCCGGCGCAAACCCGGGCGCCGGCCTGAAGCGTCAGCAGCGTCTCAACCTGCTTGCGATCTGCCTGGTGGCGGGCGGCTTTGCGGTGCTCTTCGGAACCTACGAGACCGTCTGGCCGCTTTTCATGAAGCACCTCAGCGCTACCGACTTCCAGGTCGGGCTAAGCTTCTCGCTTTTCGGCCTGCCCTTTGTGCTGATGACCCCCGTGGCCGGCTGGGCGGCAGACCATTTCGACCGCCGCTGGCTGGCGCTCGGCGCCTTCTGCTTTGCCGGGTTGATGGCGCTGATCTATCCATCGCTCCACAGCATCGTTTTGGTAATGAGCGTCGGCGCGGTCGAGGCCGTCGCGCTTGCCTTCGCCGAGCCCGCCGCGAACGCCCAGTTGATGGAGGGCGTAGCGGCAGCACGGCGAGGGCGGATTCAGGGCACCCTGCTCTCGGTCGAGTCGGGCGGCCAGGCTATCGGCGCGCTCAGCGGCGGACTGCTGTTCAGCTTCGGCCCGGGAGTTCCCTTTTATGTGGGGTCTGCGCTGGGCTTCGTCGGAGCCGCGCTGGCAACGCTGGTCTTTGTGAGCGCCGGGCGCTCGCCGCAGCGGCTCGACGCCGAGACGGCCGGTCGGCATCACCGGGTTTGAACTAGCCGACGGGGAGATTCGAACCCCAGATCGGCTAGCAGCGTAAACTCTGCTGTGTCCTCATTGTGACTCGCTGAGGGCACGGCAATTGAGGAATTGTCAGCTGAGCGCGGCTAGAACTGACAGCCTGTTATCAAGGGTGGGGAGGTCTTCGTGAGACGAACACGCAAGTCACTTTGGTTGGCCGGAGCGGGCGCGATCGTCATGTTCGCCGTCAGTCTCTCGATGAACGGCGCGGTCCTGGCCGACTCCAAGCCCACGCCTCCGACCGTCGAGACGACGCTCGGGGCGGATGGCTCGGCCGTCTCGACCCGCGTGCTCAACCGCAACGGGGCCGACACCTCCGGGATCTCCGGCTCCAGCGCCCTCAAGACCTCGATCGCCTATAGCCTGAACGGGCAGCCCGCCAACCGCGACCAGCTCAAGGGGGCTCGGGGCCCGGTGACCGTGACCTACAAGGTCGAGAACACCACCGGGAAGACCCAGGACGTCACTTACACGAGCGCGGACGGCCAGCCGCACACCCAGCAGTTGCTGATCCAGGTCCCGTTCGTAGCAATCGTCGAGGCGACCGTGCCGGGATCCTATAACAACGTCCAGGCCCCCGGTGGGGCGGTGAGCGCGGGCACCGACGGCAACCTCCATATCATCTGGTCGCTGGTCCTGTTCAGCCCCATTGGCAGTCCCACCCAGGAGGTTTCCTTCAGCGCCCAGGCTGACGCTCCCGAGGGCCTCCCGGGAGTGACAGTCACCGCCAGGTCGATCAACCCGAGCGCCACCGAGGGCCTGTCCAGCGGCACTCTCACGGCCAACGCCGCGGTCGCTCAGAACGACCTATTCGGCACCTACGCGACCGGTGCTGACCAGGGGCTCGCTCAGCTCGGATCCGGAATAGGCCAACTCGTCGCCGGGCTCACGCAGTTGCACGACGGCAGCACGGCGCTGGCAGCTGGCCTCTCCAACCCCGGGTGCAATCTCAACAACCCGCTCAACCCTGCGAATCCGTGCGGTATCCAACAGGGCAGCGGTGCGCTGGCTGCGGGGTTGGCGCAGATCAACGCCGGGTTGGCGCAGCTGGCCAATCCCGCCACCGGCTTGCCTTCGGCGCAGGTCGGCATCGGCCAATTGCAGGCCGGGGTCAGCCAGCTCCTCGCCGGTGTCTCGAACCCGGGGTGCAACCTCCTCGCACCGCATAACCCTGCGAATCCCTGCGGGCTCATCCAGGGTGTCGCGCTCGCCAGTGGCGGTCTTGCGCAGATCCAGGGCGGTCTCTTTAACCCCTGCAATCCCGCCGACCCGCTCAACTCTACCCATCCGTGTGGCCTCACCCAGGGTCTCGCTACAATCCGGGCCGGCGTGACGACCCAGCTCCTGCCCGGTCTTGCGCAGATTCAAGGCGGTCTGTCGAACCCCCTGTGCGTCCCCGCGAGCCCGCTCAACCCAGCGAATCCGTGTGGCCTCACCCAGGGTCTCGCCTCAATCAAGGGCGGCGTGACGACCCAGCTCCTACCTGGTGTGGTCGCCGAGATCAATGGAGACCTCTCCGTCAAGGCCAGCCTGATCGCTATCTCCAACTCCCCGGTGCAGGCCATCTCGGGTTCCTGTCCCACCGTCACGAACCCGCTCCAGACCTGCCAGGCGGCCCTGCTGCAAGTCACCGCCGGCATCGGCAGCGCAACCGATACCCCAAGCTCCCCGACCCTGATCGGCGGTCTCAAAGGGATCTCGGGCGGGCTCTCGAACCCCGCATGTGTTCCTGCAAGCCCGCTCAACCCGGCGAACCCTTGCGGGGTTGTCCAGGGTCTCGACGCCCTCAGCGCCGGGGTCGGGCAGATCTCGCACGGAGTTGGACTGGTCCAGGGCGGCCTCTCGAACCCCCTGTGCGTTCCTGCCAACCCGCTCAACCCGGCGAACCCATGTGGGGTTGTCCAGGGTCTCGACGCCCTCTCCACCGGTGTCGGGCTGCTTAGGGGCGGAGTTACACAGGTCCAGGGTGGCCTCTCGAACCCGGCGTGCAACCTGGCCGACCCACATAACCTTGCGAATCCCTGTGGAATAAGCCAGGGCCTTTCCCTCATCTATGCAGGTCTGTCGAACCCGGCGTGCAATCCCTGCGGGGTCCGCGAGGGACTGGCATTGCTCGCCAATGGGACCACCACGGCCGTGAATGGTATCAACCAGCTCTATGCTGGGTCCGGCCAAGCATTGACTGGCGCGAAGAACCTCGCAGCCGGGGCACCCACGGCGGCGTCCGGCGCCCAGCAAATCAGAGACGGCCTGGCCCAGGCGCTTGGTGGCGCCCAGAAGGCCGGCCAGGGAACTTCTGCCATTTCAGCCCAGGGAACCGCCCCCTTGATCACCCAGCTTCAGGACGCCAGCAACAATGCGCACCTCGAGCTGGCAACTATCGATGCGGCCGGTGCCCGCGCCGGCGGCGCCCCGTTGGGCGCGGACGCCACCTGGCTCTACCGCCTTGACGCCGTCGGGCCGAGCGGAGACAACAACCTTGGGCGCAACCTGGCGCTCGGTGTCGGCGGGCTGCTGGTGCTGCTCCTTGTCGGTGCCGGCGGCTTCATGTTCGGCCGGCGCGGCCGCGTGACCGCGTAAGCGTTCGATCATCACTAATGGGAGAGGCTCAATGTTGAGACGGCGCGTTCTCGGTCGGCGGGCGGCGTGGGTCGGCGCCCTCATGGTCGTTGTCCTCGCAGCTTGCAGCTCTACCACCGGCTCCACTAGTGGTTCCCCGCCGGCGACCATCGGCGCGCAGGGGTCCGGTAATGCCCAGATCGATGCGGCCGTCGCCAAGCATTTCAAGGGCACCCTCCGGCAGCCTGACGGCACCGCACGGCCGGCGGCCAAGGGCAAGAAGATCGTTGTCATCTCCACCGGCCAGGCATCGATCAGCTCGTCGATCCCGAGCAACGCCGCCGCCGAAGCGGCCAAGGCAATCGGGTGGCAAGCCACCATTTACGACAGCCAGCTCAACCCGTCCAAGGCGGACGGGCTGGTCCGGCAGGCAGTCAACTCCGGCGCCGACGGGATAGTCCTCGACGCCATCGACTGCCCGCTCGCCAAGTCCGCGCTGCAGGAGGCAAAGGCACGGGGGATCAAGGTCGTTCCCATCTATGCCTATGACTGCAACGATCCCATCTACGGTGGCACCGACGCCCCCCTGTTCAACGGCATCGTCAACTATGGCGCCGAGGCGGCCAAAGACATTGACCAGTACACCCGGGACGCGGGCGCGGCCCAGGCCGATGCCGTCATCTACGCGACCCATGGCCACGCCAAGGTGATTGCCTTCAACGATCCCGAGGTCACCGTCCTCAGGTACACGAATCAGGGCTTCCTCGACGAGATCGCAAAGTGCAGCGGCTGCCAGGTCGTTGCCAAGGTCGACTTCCTTGGCGCTGAGTTGGGCCCCGCGCTGCAGCAGAAGGTGAGTACCGTCTTGCTCCAGCACCCGGAGGCCAACGCGGTCAAGAGTCCCTTTACGGCGGCGTCGCTGCTCGGCATCTCGCCGGCGGTGGTGCAGGCCGGTCGAACCGCGGACATCTACGTCATGGGCGGCGAGGGCTTCCAGCCCGAGCTTGACCTGCTCCGCAACGACCACGGCATCAACGCCGTCAACCTGACGCCCTCGGACTGGACCGGATGGGCCGCCGTCGACTCGCTCAACAGCTTCTTCATCGGGCAGCAGCCGGCCGACTCCGGGCTCGGCCAGGTCCTGATCGACAAGAACCACAACCTGCCCGCGTCGGGTCCGTACGTTCCATCGATCGACTTCAAGGCCGCCTACAAGAAGGCCTGGCAGGTCGGGTGAGCGATAGCGGCCCCGTGGCCGCGAGTCACTCGGAAGCGGTCCTAAGCGTCGCCAGGCTGAGCAAGACCTACCCGGGCACCCGCGCGCTGATCGACGTCGACTTCGACATCCGCGGTGGCGAGGTCCATGCTCTGCTGGGAGGCAACGGTTCCGGGAAGTCGACCCTGATCAAGGTCCTCGCGGGGGTGGAGGAGGCCGACTCCGGCGGAAGCATCACCGCGGGGGACCAGGCCCATCCGGCCGACCATTGGTCGCCCAAGCTGGCCCACGCCACGGGCCTGCGCTTCGTCCATCAGGCCCCGGCCCTGTTCCCTGCGCTCACGGTGGCGGAGAACATCGCCCTTGGGCACGGTTTTCCGATAGTCATGGGACGTATCGACTGGGGCCGGCTCAATCGGCGCACCAGCGAGCTGCTCAAGCGCTACCATGTTGCCGCCGCCCCGCAGACACCCGTGGGTGCGCTTCGGGCGGCGGACCGAACGCGCGTCGCCATCATCCGCGCCCTCCAGGACCAGGACGATGCTGACACCGGCGTCCTGGTCCTCGACGAGCCAACCGCGGCGCTGCCCGATAAAGAGGTGGACGGACTGCTGGCCACGCTGCGCCGCTACGCCGACGCGGGGCAAGCCATCCTCTACGTCACCCACCGCCTGGACGAGGTCCTTCGCATCGCTGATCGCGTCACCGTCCTGCGGGACGGGCAGAGAGTCGCCACCGTCGATGCGGCGGGGCTGACCGGCGCCCGACTGGTCGAGCTCATCGTTGGCCGGCCACTCGACCGGGTCTACCCCGAGACCAGCGACGCTCCCGAGCGAGAGATCGCCCTGGAGATCACCGGGCTCTGCGGCGGCCCGCTCCGCGGCGTCGACCTCCGCGTGCACCGTGGCGAAGTCCTCGGCGTGGCAGGGCTGCTTGGCTCGGGCCGCACCGAGCTGCTGCGCATGCTCTTCGGCGCCTATCCGGTCGATGCCGGGAGCATCAGCCTCGGCGGCCGGCGGGTCAGTTTCCGCGACCCCGCGGCGGCGATGCGAGCGGGCGTTGCCTACGTGCCGGAGGATCGGCAGGCCGACGCGACCTTTGGCTCCCTGAGCGTCCGCCAGAATCTCTCCGCCGCCAGGGTCGGCGATTACTTCGTCAAGCTGCGGCTGCGCCACCGGTGGGAGCGGCGCGACGCCCTCGCCTCGATGCGCGATTTCTACATCAGGGCCGCCAGCGACAGCCAGCCGCTGGCCACCATCTCCGGGGGCAACCAGCAGAAGGTGGTCCTGGCCCGCTGGCTGCGCCGGGATCCCCAGCTCCTGCTCCTCGACGAGCCCACCCAGGGTGTCGACATCAATGCCCGGGCGGAGATCTACGCGCTCATCCGGCGCGCCAGCAGCGCCGGCATGGCGGTGATCCTGGTCGCCAACGACTTTGAGGAGCTTGCCCGTGCCAGCGACCGTGTCGCCGTGCTCCATGACGGCCGGATCACCACCGTCGTGGGCCAGCCGCTCGACGGCCGCCGCCTCACCGAGCTCGTCAACCTGACAAGAATTGCCGCGTGACCGAACCTCAAACCGCCGTCGCGCCCGCGTCTGCACCGAGACTCCCAAGGCTGGTGATGTCGGTCGTCGCCCGCTACAACCTGCTCGTGCTGCTGCTTGCCTCGATCGCCGTTTACGGCCTGTGGAACAAGACCTCAGCGATCTTCCTTACCGCCCCGAACTTCCGCAACATAGTCGGCAACGAGTCGGTGCTCGCGGTGCTCACTCTCGGCCTGTTGCTGCCACTGATCGCCGGCCAGTTTGACCTCTCGGTTGGCAACGTCGCCGGCCTGGCCTCGATCATCTCGGCAGCCTCGTACGCCAACTGGGGCTTCCCACTTTGGGCGGGCGTTCTCGTCGGCATCGCCGTGGGCGGTTTTGTCGGCATGGTCAACGGCCTCATCATCACCCGGCTGCGAGTCGACCCGTTCATCACCACCCTCGGCACCGCGTCGATTGTTATCGGTGTGGTCGAGTGGTACACGAACGGGCTGTCGATCGTGCAGGGTGTGCCGGCGTCGTTGGTATCGTTCGGCAGCGGCAACTGGCTGGGTGTGCCCAGCACCCTCTACGCTCTCGTCCTCGTCGCGCTCGCGGTCTATTACGTACTCGACCACACTCCCTACGGGCGCAGCCTGAATGCCATCGGGGTCAACCGAGATGCTGCCCGCCTGGTGGGGATCAAGGTCAACCGCGCGATCCTGATCAGCTTTATCGTCTCCGGCGTCGGTGCGGGCATCGCGGGAGTCCTGCTGCTCGCACGCAGCGGGGCTGGAAATCCCCAGGTGGGAAGTTCGTTCACGTTGCTCGCGATCGCTTCAGCGTTTCTTGGCGCCACCTCGTTTCGCCCGGGCAGGGTCAACGTGCCGGGCACGCTGGTGGCCATCTTCTTCCTCGCCGTCAACATCACCGGGCTCACCTTCGCCGGCGTCCCCAACTACATCAACGACCTCTTCACGGGCGCCGCCCTTGTTCTCGCGGTGGCTTTCGCGACGGTGCTCTCAAGGCGGCGACGCGTCCGCGCGACCGCCGGCGAACCGACGTCAGACCGCTAGCGGCCTCTTTCGCTTAGACTGGACCCCTTCTGATCATTTGACCTGGGGAGGAGAGCACGTATGCCCTTTAAGGTTCGACGGCTCGCGGTGGCCGCGGCTCTCATCACAATGACCGCCTGCGGTAGCTCCAGTAGTGCTTCGACGACCAGCTCCTATTCGGGAAAGACGATCTACCTGGGCGCGGTCCTGTCACTGACCGGCGCTGGCGGTGTCTACGGTCCGGGCTCCAAGAGCGGCATGGACCTGGCCGTGGAGACGATCAACAAGAGTGGCGGCGTCAACGGCGCGATGCTCAACCTGGACACCCGCGATGATGCCTCCGACAAGACGCAGTCGGCGCAGGTCGCTCAGCAGCTGATCCAGGGCAACCAGATCGTCGGTCTTCTGGGGCCGACGCTCTCCAACTCCGCGGTGGCGGTGCATCCCCTGGCGGAGAGCCTCAAGACACCGATCGTCGCCGTCTCTACGACCGGCATCCACATCGTCCCCGACTGCAACTTCCCGAAGGCAGACGCCTGTAAGTACGTTTTCCGCGACAGCCTCGGCGAGCAGACGGCCATCCCCGACGACACCAAGGCGTATGTCAGCGCCCACCATCCCAAGACCGGCGTCCTCCTGGTCGCACGCGACGACAAGTTCTCCAGCGATGGCGGCACCATTGTTCAGAAGGCGGCGCCGGAAAACGGCATCAACCTGCTGGCGTCGATCCAGTTCGGCAAGGCCGACGCGGATTTGACCACGCCCGTGACGCAGGCAGTCCAGCAGCACCCGGACGTGATCTTCATCACCTCGCTCGGCAGTATCCCGGCGCGGATCATGATCGAGGCCCGCAAGCAGGGCTTCACCGGTGCATTCCTGGGAGGCAATGGTTTCAACACCGCGGTCGTCTCCAAGCAGGCGGGCGATGCCGGCAAGGGGGCCCAGTCCGGGAGCGCCTGGTACATCAACAACACATTCGCGTCCAACTCAGACTTCGTAAAGGCGTACAAGAGCAAGTACGCACATGACCCCGACCAGTTCGCCGCCCAGGGCTACGCCGGCATCCTCATCTACGCCGACGCCGCCAAGCGCGCCAAGCTCTCCTTCACCAGCGTTCCCTCCGACCGCGACAAGCTGCGCGACGGGCTCGAGAAGGTGAACAACCTCGACACTCCGCTGGGGCCGTTCGCATTCACTTCGGGTCATGACGTCAAGCAGACGGTCTGGATCATCGCTATGGACGGCATCGGCGGCTTCAGCCTGGTCACCTCGATCAAGCCGGCCTCCTAGCCGGGCCCACCTCGTGAGGGCGCTGTGAGCCAGCAGCTCATCAACGCGATCTCGATCGGGTCCATCTACGCCCTCTTCGCGGTGGGCTACACGCTCGTCTTCGGCGTCCTCGACATCCTCAACCTCGCCCACAGCGCGGTCTTCATGGTGGGGGCGGTCATCGCCTACTCGCTGATCGCGCTCCACGGCATGGGCTTCCTGGTCGCGGTCCCGCTGGCGATGCTTGCCTCGGGATGCCTCGGCCTGGTCATCGAATACGTGGCCCTGCGGCCCCTGCGCCGCCGCAATGCGCCTCAGATCTCGGCGCTGATCTCGACCATCGGTTTGGCCCTGATCATGGTTGCGCTGGTCGAGCAGGCGCACGCGGGAACGCCGCTGGGATGGCTGTGGCAGGACGGCGCCAACTCGGTCCGGTTCCCAGTCGCCGCCGTCCCCAACCCGACCTGGCACATCGCCGGGTTGACGGTCGAGGGCAGCCGCGTCGAGATCGTGGTGGTGACGCTGGTGCTGGTGCTGTTGCTGGGCGCCGTCCTCCGCTGGACGCAGGTGGGGCGCGCCCTCCGGGCGGTGGCGGAGAACCCCCGCGCCGCGCTCCTGCTCGGCATCCAGGTGGAGCGGATCTTTGCGACCACGTTGTTCATCTCCTCGGCGCTGGGCGGCCTGGCCGGGATCCTCTTCTCCATAGCCACCTCCAATGTCGACCCCTACATCGGCCGCGACCAGGTCGAACTGAAGGGCCTCGCGGTGATAGTCCTCGGCGGCATGGGCAGCGTGCCCGGCGCGGTCGTCGGCGGATACCTGCTGGGGCTCATCGAGGTGATCTCGTTCGTGCGCTTCGGCAGCACTGTGCAGGCCGGCGTCGCCTTCCTCGCCCTCTTCCTGATCCTTGTCGTCAGGCCTCGCGGCCTCTTCGGCAACCGCCAGCGCGAGCGCCTCTAGGGGGCGCCGGCGATGGACTTCTTCACTCAGCTGGTCACCGACCCGCCGGGGTTCTACGCCTCCCACGAGCTGCTGATCGCCCAGATCGGGATCAACTCGATCCTTGCGATCTCCATCTTCCTCACCCTCTATTCGGGCCAGCTGACGCTCGCCAACGTCGGCTTCATGGCGATCGGGGCCTACACCACCGTCATCCTCGACATCAACTACCACGTCCCCGTGCCGGCCGGGATGGCGCTCGGCGCGCTCTTCGCGGGCCTGGTCGGGTTCGTGGTCGGGCTGCCCGTGCTCCGCCTTCGAGGCGTCTTCCTGGCAATCGCCACCCTCGGGTTCGGTGAGGCGCTCCGCAATGGCGTCATCCTCAACCTCGACATCACCGGTCGCGGCCAGGGACTGAAGAATCCCGACGCCAACATCAACGACATCCTTCCCATCCTGGTCACCCTGGCGGTCCTGGCCTATGCCGTCTGGCGGCTCACCGGCACCAAGCTCGGTCACGCCTGGGCGGCGATCCGGGAGGACGAACTGGCGGCCTCTTCGCAGGGCATCAATGTCCCCGCTTACAAGATGAGCGCCTTCGTCCTGGGCGCCGTGATCGCCGGCTTCGCCGGTGGCCTGGAGTCCCATATCAACTTCTTCGTCGACCCCACCGAGTACGGGACGACCCGCGCCATCCAGGTGCTGACATTCGCCGTCGTCGGCGGCACCACCAACATCCTCGGCCCCATCGTTGGCGCCGCGACCCTGACCTCGCTGCCCGAGATAGTTCGCCAGGCGGCCGCCTACCGCGACGTGATAAGCGGCGTGATCCTGATCCTGGTCATCATCTTCCGGCCCAAAGGGATCCTCGGCGGCGGCGGCCTGGCCATCATCCGGCCCCGCTGGTGGCCGGCGGCCTGGAGCCTACGGAAGCATGGCGCCGCTGCTGAGGCTTGACGGCGTCACCCGCCACTTTGGCGGGGTCAGCGCCGTTGACGAGATCAGCCTCGAAATCCCCGAGGGTGAGATATTCGGCCTGATCGGGCCCAACGGTGCCGGCAAAACCACCCTTGTCAACCTCGCCACCGGCTACCTCCGCCTCGATCGGGGCTCGATCTGGCTGGGCGATCACCGCCTCGATGGCATGTCGTCTCACGACATCGCATCGCTGGGGGTGGCTCGCACTTTCCAGACCATCCGGCTCTACAACGAGCTGACCGCCACCGAGAACGTGCTCGTCGGCATGCACTCGCGCCGACGCCACGACGCCCTGCAGCAGCTTGCCCTGCTGCCGGTCTTCCGGCGGGGTCAGCGGGAGCGCGTCGCGGAGGCGCTCGAGCTGCTGGCCAAGGTGGGCCTCGACCCGTCGGCGTTTGGCAACCGCCGCGCCCACACCCTCAGCTACGGCGACCAGCGCCGGCTCGAGGTGGCTCGCGCCCTTGCCCTTCATCCGCGGCTGCTGATCCTCGATGAGCCCGCCGCGGGCATGAACCCCTCGGAGAAGGAGCGCATCCGTGAGCTGATCGAGGCGCTCAACGCCGATGGCCTCACCGTGCTTCTGATCGACCACGACATGAGGCTGGTGATGGGGGTCTGCCGGCAGATCGCGGTGCTCAACTTCGGGTCCAAGATCGCCGATGGGACCCCGGCGGGGGTCTCGGCCGACGAGCAGGTGGTGACGGCGTACCTCGGCAGTGAGGCGGCGCACGAGGGCCGGCGCCAGGTGCCGGGGTCGGAAGGCCTGGCCGCTGAGGTCGCGGAGCCAGCCGGGGTGCTGGTGGCGCCCGAGCCGGATCAAGGCGGGCTGCTCGAGGTCCACGACCTGACCGTCCGCTACGGCGCCATAACGGCCGTCCGGGAAGCGTCGCTACATGTCGCCGAGGGCGAGGTCGTGGCGCTGATCGGGGCCAACGGCGCCGGCAAGTCCACCATCCTCAACACGCTTTCGGGGGTGATCCGGCCGGCGGCCGGGCGCGCTGTCTTCGATGGCCTCAACCTGGCCACAGCCCCGCCTCACCGGATCGTCTCAAAAGGCCTGGTCCAGGTCCCCGAGGGCCGCGAGGTCCTGGCCCGGATGACGGTCCGCGAGAACCTCGAGTTGGGGACCTGGAGCCGCCGGGACCGCGGCGCCGCCCGCCGCCAGATCGAGGAGATGATGGAGCGCTTTCCCATCCTCGGCCAGAGGGCCGGGCTTCCCGCCGGCCAACTCTCCGGCGGCGAGCAGCAGATTCTCGCTATCGCCCGCGGGCTGCTGGGGCGGCCCCGCCTCCTCCTCCTCGATGAGCCGTCGCTGGGACTCGCGCCTCAACTGGTGGATGGCGTCTTCGAGATGATCGAGTCGATCCACTCCGAGGGGACCACGATCCTCCTGGTCGAGCAGAACGCGATGCGCGCTCTCCAGGTCGCCGACCGCGCCTACGTGCTCGAGACGGGTGCGATCCGCATGACCGGGACCGGTGCCGAGGTGCTCGGTAACCCTGACGTCCGCCGCGCCTACCTGGGGGGCTAGACTCTGGTCCGAAGCTCCTCCACGAGGTGGGTGGTCACCGGCACGGCGACGCCGGCCCGAGCCGCGCGCCTGACCACCGCCCCACCGATGGCGTCGATCTCAAGCGGCCGGCCATCCGCCTGGTCGCGCTGCATCGACGACTCCATCGTGTCGGGCACGGAGTCCAGGAATCGAACGACTGCCTCCGGGTCGATCGCAGCCCCTTCGGCTGCGGCCACGGCGGCCACCTCCGAGATCACAGCGAGGGTATCCTCGCGCCGGCGCGTACGGATGGCGCCCGCGTTGGCGCGCTCGTGCGTGGTCAGCAGCGCCAGCGGCACCAGGAAGGAGAGCTTGTCCCAGAGCATCGACGTCTCGTCGTCGCGAACGCGGACGTCGAGCCCGACTGACGTCAGCTGAGCAGCGACCCGCTCCACCCGATCCCGGTTGGCACCCGCAGCCGCGATCTCGACCGAGGCGAAGGGGCTGGTCTGGCGGATCAAACCTGGCTCGACCCTGGCCGTCTCCACCCGGATGGTGGCTGCCGCCACGCTCGACGCGGGATAGATACTGCGCAGGAGATCAACGTGCTCGATGCCGTTGAGAAATGGCACCACCAAGCCTTCTCCAAGCGCCTCGGAGGGCACTCGCTCCAGCGCCTCTGTCAGTTGCGTGTTCTTGACCGCGATCAGGCAGGCGTCCACCGGCCGCTCCAATCGGATTGCTGTCGACACCGAGACCTGGAAGTCGCCGAACCGCTGGCTCTCGACCCGGAGGCCGCCTTCGGCGATCGCCCGCGCGGTGCTCTCGCTTGCCAGAACCTCGACCGAGTTTCCGCCCCGCGCCAGCAGGGCAGCCAGCAGCCCCCCGATGCCCCCTGGCCCGAGCACCGCCACGCTCAGGGCCTCAGGCGGCATCAAGAACCCTGCTCCCCTTTCGCGGGCTGGCCCGCTCCGTTCGGAGCCACCGGCGGCTTCGCTTCCTCATCCACCAGAAGCCGAAACACGTCCGGCCGCGCGTAGTGCCCTACGACGTCGAAATCGAACTTGCCGCGGGTGATCTCGTCGAGGTCGATATCGGCGAACAGGATCTCCTCGCCGTCCCGCGCAGGGCCAGCCAACACCTCGCCCAGCGGCCCGATGATGCAGCTACCGCCAGTGCTCAGGACGTCGTCGGGGTCCGCCGCCAGGGTGTTGGGAATGTCTGACGGAAAGTCCCGCCCCCGGGTGAACTGATTGCACGACAGAACGAAGCAGCGGCCCTCCAGCGCCACATGTCGCATGGTCGAAAGCCAGCTCTCCCGTCCGTCCGCCGTCGGCGCGCACCAGATCTGGACACCTTTCGCGTACATCGACATGCGCAACAGAGGCATGTAGTTCTCCCAACAGATGGCGGCGCCGAGCCGGCCGATCGGCGTGTCGAAGACGGGCATGGTGGAGCCATCGCCGAAGCCCCAGACCAGGCGCTCCGCGGCTGTCGGCATCAGCTTCCGATGCTTACCCAGGTAGCCCTCTGGCGAGAAGAAGAGGGCCGTGCAGTAGAGGGTGCCGCCGTCACGTTCGACGACCGGGATGACCGAATACAGCGAGTTCTCAGTAGCGATTCCGGCTAGCCGGTCGACGGTCGCACCGGGGACGTCCACCGAAGCGTCAAAGTAGCGCTGGAAGTGCTCCCGGCCCTCGGGAGTTCGGTCACCAACAACGGTCCCGAACGAGATGCCTTTCGGGTAGCCAGGCAGAAAGGCTTCTGGAAAGACCGCGATTTGTGCCCCACCGGCGCTTGCTTCAGCGGCCAGACGCGCGACCTTATCAAGGCCTGCCCCGAGTTCGAAGCCCACGGCCGCCGCCTGCACCACCGCCGCCCTCAGGGTGGTCACAGCGATCGTCCGTTGCGAGACTTCTGAGTAAGCCTCAGCCCTAAACGCACGTCATTCCCTCCTCCGCCGAGCGAGCCCGCAGATTCTACCCCTGTGAGCTGGCGCCCGAGGAGGCACCGACACGGACGACATCTAAATACGAAAATGGAGCAGCACACGTTCGCTTGTTGGAGCTCCGAAGACATGCACGAGAGATGAGGAAGTAGATGCGGATCCTGGTCACGGGCGGCAGCGGCGTTCTCGGCAGCCAGGTGGTCGAGCGCCTCCGGGCGGCCGGCCAGCGGCCGATCGTCCTGTCTCGCCGCGCGTCGTCGGCGCCAGACTGGGTCCGGGGCGACATCGCTACCGGGGAGGGGCTACCTGAAGCCCTTGCCGGCGTCGAGGTCGTCGTCCACGCCGCCTCGGCGGCGGCGGAATTCACCAAGATCAAAGGCACCGACATCGAAGGCACCCGCCGGCTGGTTGAGGCCGCCGAGACTGCCGGCGTCAAGCACCTGGTCTACATTTCGATCGTCGGCATCGACCGCATCCCCTACGTCTACTACAAGGCCAAGGTGGCCGCCGAGGAGCTTGTCAAGGCCGGGGCGGTGCCGTGGACGATCCAGAGAGCGACGCAATTTCCCGAGCTGCTCGACCGCGTCCTGCGGGCCAGCCGCGGGCCGTTCGTCTTCGTCCCCGGGTCGATTTCATTTCAGCCGGTCGACAGCGTCGAGGTCGCGGAACGCCTTGCGCAGCTGGCTACCTCAGCGCCGGCGGGGAAGCTCGAAGACTTCGGCGGCCCCGAGGTGCTGACAACCAGAGAGCTGGCCCAAACCTGGCTGGCACGCCGAGGCATGCGCAAACGCATCGTCAGCTTCCCCATCCCTGGCAAGGTCGGCCGCGCGTTCCGCGCCGGTTATCACCTCTGCCCCGAGCACCGACAGGGCCGCGGGACCTGGGTCGAGTGGATCGGGCGCGCCTACGCAGGGGGTCAGGTCCCGACCGCCTACAGCCGCAAGAGCGAGCCCGACAGGGACGGATGAGAGCGGCGCAACAGACCCCGGCAGTCCGAGTCATCGTCGTGCTTGTCGGCGTCTACCTGGTGGGCTTCGGCCTCTGGGCCTTCCTCTCCCCCGCATCCTTCTACGACTCGATAGCAGTATTCCCGCCCTACAACCAGCACTTCATCCATGACCTCGGCGCCTTCCAGGTCGGGCTCGGCGCGGCGATGCTGCTGACCCAGGTGTGGGGCGACGCCCTGCTGGTGGTGCTCGCTGGCAACGCCGTCGGGGCCGCCATCCATTTCGCTGCCCACGTCACCGATCTGGGCGGGCGCCCCGCCACCGACCTCCCGTTCCTCGGCGGCCTGGCGCTTCTCCTTGTGGTGGGCTCGGCTCTCCGCTACCGGCAGCTGGGGTGAGCATGCCAAGACGCCTCCCAGGCTGGTACCTCGGTGTCGTCGCTGGGGCCGCCGCCCTCCGCCTTGCGGAGCTTGCTCTGTCCTCTCAACACGAGCGAGACATCAGCGGCTCGCGGGCCGCTGAGGCCAGCTATCCCCTGATGGTGGCCACCCATGCCGCCCTTTTCGCTCTACCCCTGGTTGAGGTGGCGGCCGCGCGCCCGCGCCGCCCCCCAACGCTGATCGCCGTCGCGGCCGTTGCTCTGCTCGGCGCGACTTTCCTCCGCTGGTGGAGCATCTGGAGTCTTGGTCGCGCTTGGAACGTGCGTGCGGTGGTGGCCGACGACCTCGAGCCAGTCGAGCGCGGCCCATATCGGCACATACGCCACCCCAACTACGTCGCGGTCGCCCTGGAGATGGCCGCCCTGCCGTTACTGGCTGGCGCCTGGCGCAGCGCGATCGCCCTGTCGGTGGCGGACGCGCTGGTGCTGACCCACCGAATCCGGGCCGAGGAGACTCTCCTCGACGCAAACCCGACCTACCGGCGGCGCTTTGCCGGCAGGCCCCGCTTCATTCCGAAGCTGATCTAGCCTCGCCACCGCACACCGTCAGCTCTCGGTCGGCGGTGGGCACCATTGCAGATGAAGCAGCTCGATGGCGACGCCCGGTCCAATCCCGATGCCGAGACCCTCAAGCGGCCGCGAGGGCAGCTCCCGAGCGAGCTCCTCCAGCACCATCAGGATGGAAACTGAGGACGCGTTACCCTGGCGGTCGAATACCCGGCGAGACGTGGACAGTTGGGCCGACTCCAGGCCGAGAGCGTCCTGGACCGCATCCATTATCCGTGGGCCGCCGGCGTGAACCGCGGCGAATCCGATCTCGCTGATCCCATTGCGGGCCACAAAAGCATGCACCGCATCACCGAGGGCGGCAGCTACAAGCCGCGGCAGGCGGCGATCGAGGACGACGTGGAAGCCGCCATCCCGCAGGTCAAATCCGAGGGCCTCAGTGGTGCCGGCGACCAGGTGACTGCCGGCCGCGAGCACCTGCAGTCCTGGCCCGGAGTCGCCGCTAAGAACCGCGGCAGCCGCGCCGTCGCCGAAAACCATCGACGCGGTCAGGTTGGCAATCGACCTGTCGCCCGGCTGGAAGGTGAGGGACGGGAGCTCGACAGCAATGACCAGCACGCGATCGCCGGGAAAACCGGTCAGGTGGCGGAGAGCGAAGCCGAGGGCCGCAGCGCCACCCGAGCAGCCCAACTCGGTGATCGGAAGGCGCAGACAATCCGGGCGCAATCCAAGCCGCGGGTGGAGTCGCGTCTCAAGGGAGGGCACCATGTATCCCGTGCAGGAGACCGAGATCACGGCGTCGATCTCCGAGCCATCGAGACCGGCAGTCTGCAGCGCCAGCATGGCGGCTCTTTCGCCGAGTTCGAGGGCATGCCTTTGGTACTCCTCCATGCGCCGACCGAGGGCGGCTGGTTCCATGAGCGATCCCAGGTCGGCGGCGATATTACGGGTGGAGGGGCTCTCGCTGGCCGCCACCCGTTTGGTCCGTGGCCACAGCTGCCCCACCATCCGGAGGGCCTCGGCGCCGTCGAGCCGCTGCGCCGGGACCGCGGTGGCCAGGGAGAGGATGCGGGCACTCATCTCAAATCCCGGCCAGGGCCAGCCAGGCGCGAGGCGAGACGCTGGAGAGTGGCCGCCCGCCCCCGTTGACGCGGATCAGGGACTCCAGGGCGGCGGGGTTGCGGGCCATCCCCTGAACTGCCCTGCTCGCCAGCGCGGGGTAGCCCGAGAGCGACATCGCCAGCCCGGTCACGAGCCGCCTGCGCCGCCACTGGCGCGCATGCCAGGCCCGGTAGGTCGGGGCTGCGTGCTCGGGATTCTCGACCAGCAACCTGACCAACTCTTTGGCAGCGCACAGGCCCGCGGTGATGCCGTCCCCGGTGAGCGGATCGATGAAACCGGCCGCATCCCCGACCAGGAAGACGGCCCCCTCGGCGACCTGGCGTGGCTTCACCAGGAACGGCCCGGCACTGAGCAGCGGGCCAGTCGGCTCGAAGCCGAACTCGGGGTGGGCTCGCGTGATGGCCGAGCGGTACGCCTGGGGCAGGCTGGCGTGGGCCCCGCCGAGCCGGCCGCGGTCGCCCAGGACCACGGCCAGCACCTCGTCCGGGCCGGTGGGCGCCACGTATGTCTCGGTCCCGTTGAGGATCGTCACGACGATCTCATTGATGCCGTGGGCGGGGTGATGAAGATGGCCCACCAGACCCAGTCGGTGCCCCCGCGACGGCCGCTCCCAACCCATCCAGCGCCGAACCGGGGATCCGATGCCGTCGGCCGCAACCAGCCAGGTCGCCGCCACCTCACCGGCAGATGTCCGTAGGTGCACGCCTGGTCCGCCGAGCTCGATCCCCCGGACCACCACCCCTGCTCTGAATTGGACGAGGGGGTTCTCCGCTGCGCGCGCTGCCATCAGCGGGTCCAGGCGCAGGCGCCGGACCCCGGCGCCCTCGACCGGGGTCCCGTCATCGGCCCGGAAAGCACCGAACGCCGAAGGCCCGTCACCGAGCCGGTAAAGCACGCCACGGACGCGCGGGAAATCGGCTGGTGTAAGGCTGATCCCAAGCTCCTCAAGGATCGCAAGCCCGGCGGGCATCAATCCCTCGCCGCAGGCCTTGTCCCGCGGAAAGGTAGCCTTCTCCAGGAGCAGAACGCGCTGGCCGCGACGGGCCAGCATCAGGGCGAGGGCCGAGCCAATCGGGCCCGCGCCCACGATCGCCACATCGGCATCAGCAGGCATCGCAGTATTAACCGCGGGTCGTATAT
>DAITAT010000032.1:0-19043 GCA_036824145.1 Candidatus Dormiibacterota bacterium | reverse complement strand
ATGCTCGACCTGGTCTGGCAGCCGGCGTTCAAGTTCTACGAAGCCGGCCTGCAGATGAAGGCCAACTGCGGGATTTTCCTGGTCGACGACTTCGGCCGCCAGGACGTGTCGCCGCGCAAGCTGCTCAACCGCTTCATCGTGCCCCTGGAAGAGGGCGTCGACTACCTCAACATGGCCAACGTCGGCAAGAAGATCGAAGTGCCCTTCGGGATGATGATCTTCTTCTCGACGAACCTGGAGCCGTCGGAGCTGGTCGACGAGGCCTTCATGCGGCGCATTCGCTACAAGATCAACATCCCCGACCCGACTCCGGAGGAGTTCCGCGAGATCTTCGTGCGCGAGGCGGAGCGCCTGGGACTCGAAGGCGGCGACACCAGCGCCTACTACGTGCTCGGCAAGTACTACCGGCAGCGCACCCCACGCGGTGTTCATCCCCGCGACATCCTGGCCCACGTACGCGAGATCGCCGCCTACCTGAGCCAGCCGGCCAGCCTCAGCAAGGAGCTGCTCGACCGGGCCTGCTCCACGTACTTCCTGCTGGAGAAGACGGAGTCCTAACCGCCCGGCTCGGTAGCCGACCATGATTCGCCATGGCTGAGACCGCCCTCCTTCGCGAGGCGTGCGAGTGGGCAGCCTCGCTGAAGCTTGACGACATCCCCGCGGACGTCCGTCACCTCGCCCGCGCCCAACTGCTGTCGATGGGAGCGGCCGCCCACGCCTCGATGCGGCACCCTATAGGCGATCGGCTGCGGCGCACCGGCTTCCCGGCGGGCGCCATCTCGGGCGCGACGGGCTGGCCTGGGGACGCCGCCCGCCAGGCGCTGCTGACGATGGCGCTCGACTTCGATGAGACCGCCTTTGCCGGCCACCTCGGTCACGCCAGTGCGATCCCGCCGATGATCGTCGGCACCGAGACCGGCGCGGGTGGGGCCGAGGTGATGGTGGCGCAGGTGGCCGCCGCCGAGGTGGCGGCGCGGGTGACCGCGGCCGTCACCCTGGGCTCCGCCCGCGGCCAGACCGCAACCCACACCCACGCCGCCGCGGCCGTCGTCGGCTGTGGTCTGCTGCTCGGCCTCGACGCCGAGCGCCTGACGGCGGCGCTTTCGCTGGCGCTGGCTCAGCCCCGGCGCGTGATGCTGCCGGCGTTCATGGCCACCGACGCCAAGTTCTGGGTGGCAGCGGCGCCGACCCTGGACGCCGCCCGTTGCATCCAGATGGCGCGGGCGGGCGCCGTGGGGCTGGAAGGCCTGATGGAGGCGCCCGGCGGGCTGCTGGAGCAATTGGCGAGCGTTCCCCTGCCCGAGGTGTTCTCCGGCTGGGGCAGCCGCTGGCACCTCAGGACGCTGTCGATCAAGGCGATCCCGGGGTGCGCCTACCTGACCTCGGCGGTTGAGGCGGCAGCCTCGCTGGCCCCGGTCGACGCCGGCGAGGTCGAGTCGGTGGAGGTGGCCGCCTCTGTCTTCACGCTCGCCATGGAGGCGGAGAGCTTGCCCTACATCAATGGTCCGGAGAGCCCGCTCCCGGCGCTGGGCTTCAGCGTCGGCTACAGCCTCGCCACGGCACTCGAAACCGGGAGCCTTGATGTTGACGATCTCCATGGTGAGCGGCTGGCATCGTCGAGCCGTTGGGAGCTGGCCGGCCGGGTAGGCCTCCGTCACGACCCTGACCTGACGGTCGCAGCGCTCGCGGCCGCCGCGCCGGTGGGGGCGGCGATCGCCCTGGCGGGGGAGCGCGCCCGCGCCTGGTTGCAGGCGCGGGGGGCGTCGGCAGAGATTGTCGACCGGGTCCTGGCCGAGGCCGTGGGCGACCCGGAATTTGAGAACCCTGCCAAGCGCATTGGCGCCCGGGTCACAGTTCGCCTGCGTGACGGCCGAATGCTTGAGGCCGAACGCGATGCTGCGCGCGGTTGTTGCCAGGAGCCGGTGGCGGCGCGGCTGGCGCTGGCCGAGGCCAAATACCGGGCGCAGGCCGGCGCCGGCGCGGAGGCCTACGTGGCGGCTGCGGGCCGCTTCGATTCGATGAGCGCAACCGAGCTCAAGAGCTGGCATTTGGCGGGCGCCGTCGCGGGCGCGAAGCTCACCTGACGCAACCGCCGCCTTAATTGGCGAGAGGGGCGACACGAAAGGCCGCCCCCCTCTATCGCGCGGGTATCCCCCCGCTCCCCGGCGACTCGTCCGGGCTCCCCATTGCCCACCGCCGGAAATCCCCGCGGCTATATAACGCAGGCCCTTCGCCAGTCTTGCGTCAGACCTGAAACCTGTTGCAAGCAGCCGTCAGTCCGGTGCCACGACCACTTTCAGGGCCCTTGGCACAACCTCGATTCGAGTCTCGCCGGCGTGTTTATCCCAGAGGTCGCCATCGACTTCGGTAGGCAACACCGCCCCCGATCGAATCAGCAGCACCTGGCCCTGGCCACGATGAACCCGCGCATCATCGAGGTCGCGGCCCTGGATCACCTTCTCGATCAGCTCGGTGAAGCCGGCGGAATCGACAGCGTCGACGGCCAGGACCTCGAGGCGGCCGTCGTCCAACATCGACCGGGGCAGCACCGGGAAGTCACCGCCGCGGACGCGGGCGCCGCCAACCGCCACCAGTCCCAGCCGGCCGCCGGCAAAGGCCGAGCCGTCGAGCTCCACCTGGGCGTCGAAGCTGGTTGGCGCGGCCGCGGTCGCGATCGCCGCGGCGGCGTACTTGGCGGCCCCGGTGGTGGTGGTGTCGGCCGCAGCCAGCTCCACGATCTGGGCGAACCAGCCGCAACTGAACCCCAGCAGGCTCAGCTCGCCGGTGGGCTCGATCCGGTTGAGGTCCACCGACCGGACGGCCGCGCCGCCGAGGGCTGCGCCGAGGAGGTCGGTCCAGTCGGTCATCCCAAAGAGCTCCCGGTAGGAGCTGTTGCCGGTGCCCGCGGGCACGATCAGCATCGGCGTGTCGCTGCCCGAAAGGCCCGCCGCGACCTCGCGGGCGGTGCCGTCGCCGCCCACCGCCGCGACCAGGTCGACGCCCTCGCGGGCGGCCTCCTCAGCCAGCAGCACACCGTGGCCGCGAACTTCGGTGTGGACGACTTCCACCCCCCACCCCGGGTGCGCCGAAGCGGCCTTCGCAGCGGCCTCCGCGACGCCGGTCTCGCCGCGGGCGGCGGGGTTGGCGATCAACCGCAGGCGTCTCACGACGCGCCGACCGAGGCCGTGGTCAGGAGCTGACCAGCCGCACCGCGGGCAGGCCTGGGCCGAGCGGGCCGCCTTTGCCGGCAAGCCGTCCTCGCAGCACTTCGGGGACGAAGCGCTCCAGGAAGGCGGCGCGCACCGCCTCCGCGATGGCGCCGTCGACCACCTCGGCGCGAGCGCGGCGGACCTTGACCCGGTCGTCAACCACCACGTCAGGGTTGGAGGCGACGTTGCGCAGCCAGCCGGCGTCGCGATTCCAGGGCACCACGAAGGTCTCCCCATCGAACTCGACCCGCGAGAGGATCGACGTGCGTGGCAGGTGGCTGCGGTGTCCCTCGGTGGTGACCAGGAGCAGATCCCGCGACCAGGGGCTGTCGACGCGCAGAAGAACCTCGTCGAGAGCCGCGCGGGCGGTTCGAATGACCTGCTTGCGAGAGGGCGGATAGGCGAGCGCCGCGCCGATCGTCGCGCCCGCGATCGCGGTCAAGGTCTTCGGCAGGCTCGGCACGTGAGATAAGTTAGCGCATATGGATGAAGTGGCCGGGCAGTTGAACCAGGCCAATTCGGGCAACTTCGCCGCCGCGATTGGCCTGGTCATCGAGAGTGCGACCAAGAACCGCGTCGTCGGCACCGTGGAGATCGAGGCGCGCCACCTGCAGCCCGCCGGGATCGTCCACGGCGGGGTCTACTGCACCATCGTCGAATCGCTGGCTTCGATGGGCGCCTTCATCAACATCGCCGAGCAGGGTCTGACATGCGCCGGCATCGAGAACCACACCAGCTTCCTGCGCTCCATCGGCAGTGGCAAGGTGACCGGCGTCGCGGTGCCCGTGAACCTGGGCCGCACGACGCACCTCTGGGATGTCGAGGTCCGCGATGATAGGGAGCGCCTGCTGGCCAAAGGCTCGGTGAGGATGGCCGTCCTGGAGGCCCGCCCTTCCTCTTGAGGGTCTACGCCCATCGCCGGCGAAGCACCGCCCGGGACTGGGCTCTGTTGATCGGCGCAGCGGTCCTGCTGCCGCTGGCGGGACTGGCAGCTGTTAACGCCCTACGAGGCAAGGGCACCAAGGCCACCACGTCCAGCCCAAGCGCGGTGCCGGG
The DNA here is from genome assembly GCA_036824145.1 of Candidatus Dormiibacterota bacterium. Classification (GTDB taxonomy): domain Bacteria; phylum Chloroflexota; class Dormibacteria; order DASZGP01; family DASZGP01; genus DATMMS01. The sequence continues at coordinate 14,778 of DAITAT010000032.1, read as the reverse complement.
GCGGGCGACTCCGTCGCCGTCCTCGTCACCCAGCTCGTCGCCGCAGCCCACGCTCAGCCTGGCCTCGATATTCGACACACCGCCGGACCTCAAAGGCATCGATCCCAAGCGTATGGTCACGATCGCCGTCACCGGTGACGTGATTCCCGCGCGCAACGTCAACGAGCAGGTCATCACCCGCAACGATTTCCTCTGGCCCTTCCGGCCGACGATCGATTACCTGAAATCCGCCGACCTCCTCTTCACGGACCTGGAGGCGCCATTGGTTGCCGGGTGCGCTCGCTTCAACGCCGGCTTCAAGCCTTTCTGCGGCGATCCCCGCTTCATCGACGGCCTGACTTATGCCGGGGTCAGCGTCGCCAACCTCTCCAACAACCACCTCACCAACTACGGCCAGCCGGGCACCGACAGCACCATCAAGCTCCTGACCGACCACGGCATCCAGCCGGCCGGCCTGGGACTGATCGCTCACCTGACCATCAAAGGCGTGCGCTTCGCTTTCCTCGGCTTCAACGGCGTCGGCGCCCACATCGACCCGGTCGAGCTCAAGCGCGAGATCGCCCTGGCGCGACCCACCGCCGACGTCGTGGTGGTGCAGTTCCACTGGGGCCAGGAGTACGTCCTGACCCCCCGCAGCACCGGTGACAGCATCGCCCCCGACGACCCCAAGGTCATCGGCCACCTCGCTGTCGACGATGGCGCCGACCTCGTCATAGGCAACCACCCGCACGCGGTCCAGGGGGTGGAGATCTTCAAGGGCAAGCTGATCACGTACGCTCACGGCAACTTCGTTTTCGACCAGATGTGGACCCCCGACCCGGGCCAGGAAGATCCGCGTAACGGAGTCATCGGCAAGTACACGTTTGTGGACCGCAAGCTGGCGGCCGTAAGTTATCAGCCGATTCGGATTTTTGAATACGGCCAGCCACGCTTCCTAACCGGCGCCGAGGGCGCCGCGGTGATCGCCCGGATGAAGCTCTCAACCCAGATGATCAACGGTGGCCTGCCCCACTGAGAGTCGGCCACGGCCAGATTCGGCGGCGGCGGCGTTCTGCGAATATTGGACTCTCTGGTCGGATACATACTGTCGGGATGCGGGACTTAGAGATGGAGGACTGAGAGATGAGCCTGAATTTGGCCGTGATCCTGGAAGAGAGCACCAAGCGGAACCCCGACAAGGTCGCGCTCATCTTCGACGACTTCAAACTGACGTACACGCAGCTCAACGCCGCCTCCAACCAGGTGGCCAACGCCCTCGTCGGAGCCGGCATCAAGCCCGGCGACCGGGTTGGCCTGATGCTGCCCAACGTCCCACAGTTCCCGATCATCTATTACGGCATCCTCAAGGCCGGCGGGATCGTGGTGCCGATCAACGTCCTCCTCAAGGGTCGTGAGGTCGCCTATTACTTGAGCGACAGCGAGGCCAGCGCCTTGTTCTTCTGGGAGATGTTCGCGGCCGACGCCATCGCCGGCGCCAAGGAGGCGCCTTCGGTCACGAAACTGATCCAGGTTGGGATCGCTCCCGCCGAGCCTCCCGAGGGATGTGCGGACTTCTTCGCCTTCAGCGGCAAGCAGGCGCCCACATTCGACACTGTCGCCACCGAAGCCGATGGGACCTGTCTGATCATCTACACCTCGGGCACCACCGGCCAGCCCAAGGGGGCCGAGCTGACCAACCTCAACCTCTTCGAGTGCTGCCACCTCGGCACCCATATCTTCACCTTCGACAACGAGAAGGACGTGATCATGGCGGTGCTGCCGATGTTCCACTCGTTTGGGCTGAGCAACGTCCTCAACGGCGGCATCCACGGCGGCATCACGCTGACCCTGATGCCGCGTTTCGACGCCGACAAATGCCTTCAGATCATCCAGCGCGACAGGGTGACGCTGTTCCTGGGCGTCCCGACGATGTACTTCGCCATGCTCCACCACCCCGAGCGCAGCACCTACGATCTCAGCAGCCTGCGTCTGTGCGTGTCCGGCGGCGCCTCGATCCCGGGCGAGGTCATCAAGGCCTGGGAGCAGGCCACCGGCACCAAGATCCTCGAGGGCTACGGCCTCTCCGAGACCAGCCCCACCGCCACCTTCAACCAGCTGGAGACCGGCCAGAAGGTCGGCTCCATCGGCAAGCCGGTCTGGGGCGTCGACGTCAAGATCTTCGACGAGGACGACAAGGAGGTCCCGCAGGGCGAGCGCGGCGAGATCGTGATCAAGGGCCACAACATCATGAAGGGCTACTGGCGCAGGCCTGAGGCCACCGCCGAGACGATCAAACACGGGTGGTTCCACAGCGGTGACATCGGCTACGTCGACGACGAGGGCTTCCTCTTCATCGTCGATCGCAAGAAGGAGATGATCATCCGCGGCGGCTTCAACGTCTATCCGCGCGAGATCGAGGAGGTCATCTACATGCATCCCAAGGTGGCCGAGGCCGCCGTTATCGGGGTGCCCGACGAGAAGTTTGGCGAGCAGATCCATGCCGTGGTCGCGCCCAAGCCGGGCGAGACGATCGATCCCCAGGAGCTGATCGCCTTCGTCAAGGAGCGGGTTGCGGCCTACAAGTGCCCGCGCAGCGTGGACGTGGTCAAGGAGTTGCCCAAGGGCCCGACGGGCAAGATCATGAAGCGCGAGATCAAGGTCGGCGAGGGCAAGCAGCAGGAGGCACCCGCGAAGGCTTGACCAGCCCCATCCGATCTCTGTGAGCGTGGACCAGCCCCGCCCGCTCACGACCGAGGAGGTCGCGCCCCTGCTGCGCGTCGGGGACTGACGGGTGGCTGCGGATCGGGTGATCCTGGAGCGTGGTGTGCGCGCGACCATGCGTGATGGCGTGTCGCTGGCGGCCGACGTCTACCGACCCGACGACGCCGAGCGCCACCCGGTGTTGGTGACTCGCACCCCCTACGACGCCACCATGCCGAGCAACGCCTTCTCCGCGTTGGACGCCCCGACGATGGCCACCCGCGGCTACGCCGTCGTGATCCAGGATGTGCGCGGCCGCTTCGCCTCGGAGGGCGACTACGAGACCTACGTTCACGAGGCCGACGACGGCTATGACACCGTCCAATGGGCAGCCGAACAGCCGTGGTCGGACGGAAGCGTCGGCATGTTCGGGATCTCCTACATGGCTCAGTGCCAGTTGTTGGCCGCCTCGCGCCAGCCGGCCGGGCTGAAGGCGATCGCCCCGATCGAGTCACCCAACAGCACCCTGGGGGGCGATCGCTATCGCAGCGGCGCGCTGGCGCTGGGGGTGCTGGCAAGCTGGGCGATGGGGACCATCGTTCCCATCGAGGTCCTTCGGCGCGCCCGCCGGGACCCCAACCTGCTGGCTGAGTTCCCCGCTGCCATCGACGACCTCGACAACCTCGATGCGCACATGCGCCGCCTCCCCCTGGTGCCTTGGCCGCCCATCGACGAGCGCGCGGGCGGGATCTCGCCCCAGTTCGACCAGACCGTGCGCTACGAGTTCCATCCCCCGACCCCGCGCTTCCAGCCTGCCGAGATCGCAGTCCCGGCGCTGATCGTCGCGGGCTGGTACGACCTCTTCCTGCAGCCCAACCTCGACCTCTACACGGCGCTAAAGGAGGTTGCCGCGACCGACCAGGCGCGGCGGCTGACGCGGCTCATCGTCGGCCCCTGGAGCCACGGGACGCCCAACTCCACCGTCGGCGAGCTGGACATGGGGTTCCGGGCCTCGCCGCTGCTGCTCGACCTGCGTGAGAACCTGACGGGTCTGCAGCAGCGCTGGTTCGATGCCCGCCTGTTGGGCAAAGCCACCCGCATCGACGAGGAACCGCCGGTGCGGATCTTCGTGATGGGCGTGAACCGCTGGCGCGACGAACAGGAGTGGCCGCCGCCTGGCACGGTGGAGCAGCGCTGGCACCTCCAAACCGGCACCGGTGGCGACGGCGGCAGCCTCGGCCTTGCGGCGCCGGCCGACTGCGAGCCTTCCGCCTTCCACCTCGACCCCGAGGACCCGGTGCCGACCCGGGGTGGGGCGCTGTTGATGGCGGGAAAGTACCTCCGCGGACCGGTCGATCAAATCCGCACCGAGTCGCGGCCCGACGTGCTGCTCTTCACCTCCGAACCGCTGGTGGACCCCCTCCAGGTGATCGGGCGCATCACGCTGGTGGCGTGGGTCGCCGCCGAGACCGCAGATACCGACCTGGTCGGCCGCCTCTGCGACCTGCACCCCAACGGGCGCTCTTACAACATCGCCGATGGGATCCTTCGGTTGCGCTTCCGCGAGGGCCTGGACCGCGCGAGGCTGCTGACGCCGGGCGAGGTCTACCGGGTCGAAGTCGACCTGTGGTCGACCGCGCACGTCTTCCTGGCGGGCCACCGGTTACGGCTGCAGGTCTGCGCCAGCGACTTCCCCCGCTACGACCGCAATCCCGGCACCGGGCAGACCTCGGCCGACGTCGATCGCATTCTGCCCCAGCGCAACCTTCTTTTCCACGACCCCGAGCGGCCCTCCCACCTGGTCCTGCCCGTCGTCAGCGACTGACGCCCGGTCGAGCACCCCGGGGTCCTACCCGGGGCGTTAAGGCAGCGGCCCGGGTCGCCCCGGGCCGCTGCGGATTTGCCAGCGGGCTACAGGAACCCGTTGCTGGTCAGGAAGGTCTTGACCACGTCGGCGACCTTCAAGTTGTCGATTTCGACCTGCTTGTTCAGCTTGGTCATGGTGGTGTTGTCCAGCTTGGCGATGACCGGCTCCATGATGGCTGCGATCTCCGGGTGGGCCTTCTGGACGCTGCTCTTGATCAGCAGTCCCACGTTGTCGGGCGGGAAGAACTTCTTGTCGTCCTGGAGGACGTAGAGGTCCTTGGCGGCGATCGCCGAGTCGGTGGTGAAGACTTCGCCGGCTTCACACTGGCCGCTGGCGATGGCGGCTTCGAAGGTGGACTGGCTGGAACTCTTCACGCCGGCGATGTTGTAGTGGCCGTAGGCGTGGTCAAGCCCGGGCAGGCCGTCGGCGCGCGTCAGGAACTCCGAGTTGACGCACAACGCGGTATTGGGATGAGTCGACAGGTAGGTCGCAAACTGCGACAGGGTACCGCCGTACTTGGCCTTGTCAGCGGACTTGATGGCCAGCCCGTTGGTGTCGTTGAATTTGCCCTCGTCGTTCCAGCAAATGCCTCGAGCCTCGTCCTTGGTCTTGGCTTGCTGGTAGGCCTGGTCGAGGTCGCCGGGGGGATTGGTGACTCCGAGCGGGCCCTGGAGCTCAGTGCCGGTGTACTGCCAGTACATGTCGATCGTCCCACTCTCGAGCGCCTGCCCCAGAATCGGATCCTTGGCCGTGAAGGTGGCGTCTACGGTATAGCCGTGCTTCTCCAGCACCAGCTTGGTCATCTGCGCGAGGAGCTGCTCTTCGGCAAAGCCCTTCTGCCCGACCTTGACCGTGCCGCTGCCCTTACTGCTGGCGGTGCCGCTTGTGGGGCACGCTGACGAGCCCCCGCTGGTGCTGCTTGAGCTGGAACTACCGCAACCGACGAGGATGGCTGACCACAGCAGGACCACGGTCAGCTCGGTGATTCGACGGATCATGTTTTTCTCCCATTTCCCTCTAATTGAGGGGTCAACAAGAGCTCGACGAGGCCGAGCCCCCAGTCCGCAAAAAGCGCGAGGGCAGACACCAGGACCGCCCCCACGATGATCGGGCGAGGATGGTAGAAGTCGCTCGCTGCGATGAGGTCACCCAGCCCTCCTCCTCCGATGAAATTGGCCAACGTTGCGGTTCCGATCACGAGCACCAGTGATACCCGCAGGCCCGCGAAGATTACCGGTGATGCTAGCGGAAGTTTGACTCTGAACAGGATTTGCCGCCGCGTCATTCCCATGCCGCGGGCCGCCTCCTGGACCCCGGGGTCGACCGCCTGCAGCCCCACCACGGTGTTGCGCATGATCGGCAGCAGGGCGTAGACGACGAGAGCGATGATGGCGCCCTGCACCCCTAGCCCGATGTACGTGAAGCCAAGGGCGAGGATGCCGATGCTGGGCACCGCCTGGCCAAGGTTGGCGATGGCAAAGGCGGGCAAGCTGAGGAGCCGCCCCGACTGGGACAGCAGCACTCCCAACGGCAGCCCGATCAGCGCCGCCAGGCCAAACGAGATCGCGGTTAGCTGGATGTGCTGGATGACCCGGGTGGTCACGTAGGCGGAGTTGAGAACGAACGCGTCGGTGAGGCGACCTGGCGTCAGGGTCAGGTAGAGGTAGAGGGCGAAAAGCCCCAGGGCCACCACCACTGGGACGATCACCAGGCGCGCGCCGCCCTGCCGCGCGAGCTTCGTCATTGGCTGGCCCGGCGGATGGTCTCGGCGTCGACGGTGCCGATCACCCTATCGCCATCGCGCACCTGGACTCGACCGGTTGGCGATCGCAGCACCGCGTCGAGGGCGTCGCGCAGTGTCGCGTCCACCGGCAGCGCCTCAGAACCGGCGCCGTCGGTATTGCTGCCGAGGCTGACATCGCTCAGCCTGATGAGGCTCAGGCGCCGCACCATGCGGCCGCCGCCGAGGAAGTCTTCGACGTACTGAGAGGCAGGTCGGGCGAGCAGCTCGGCGGGGGTTGCGAACTGGGCCAGCTTGCCGCCGGGGCTGAACAGGGCGATCCGGTCGCCCAGCTTGATGGCCTCGTCGATGTCGTGGGTTACGAAGACGATCGTCTTGCGGACCACCCGCTGCAGCCGCAGCAGCTCGTCCTGCAACCGGTCCCGGGTGATCGGGTCGATGGCCCCAAAGGGCTCGTCCATGAGCAGCATCAGGGGGTCGATGGCGAGGGCCCGGGCCACCCCGACGCGCTGCTGTTGACCGCCGCTGAGCTCTCCCGGCAGCCGGTCCTCAAACTCGCCTGGCGGCAGGCCGATCAGCTCCAGCAGTTCGGTCACCCGGGCCCGGATCCGGTCTTTGTCCCACCTGGCCAGCTTCATCACAGTGGCCACGTTGTCCCCGACGGTGAGATGGGGGAAGAGCCCGACCTGTTGGATGACATAGCCGATCGAGCGGCGCAGCTCGGTGACGTCGCGGGTGGCGGTGTCGACGCCGTCGATGGCGATGACACCGTCGCTGGGCTCGATCAGGCGGTTGATCATCTTGAGGGTGGTGGTCTTGCCGCACCCCGAGGGCCCGACCAGCATCACAGCCTCGCCGCTCTCGACAGTGAGGTCGAGCTGGTCGACAGCGATGTTGCCGTCGCCGTAGCGTTTGGTGACGCCCTCGAACGTGATCACGTGATCGGCTCGGAGGTGATCCGGCCCCTTGAGAGCGCCCTCTGCAAGCCACCGAGGACGGCGTCGGCGCTGAGGCCGATGGCCGCGACGAAGATGATCCCGGCCAGGATCGGCAGGCGGTTGCCGGATCGCTGCAGCGTGTCCACGATGGGGCGGCCCAGGTTGGCGCTGCCCACGGCCGCGCCAACGGTGGCAATCGCGACGATCATGACGGTGGCCTGCCTCAGGCCGCCCAGGATCACAGGCAGGGCCAGGGGCAGCTCGACGCGCGTGAGGACCTGCCACGAGGTCATTCCCATCCCACGGGCGGCCTCCAGCACCCCTGGGTTGACGGCCAGGATCCCGGCGCGGGTGTTGCGGATGATCGGCAGCTGCGCGTAGAGCACCAGCGCCGCGATCACCGGCGGATCGCCGATCTGGAGGCCGAGGGCGATGAACAGCGTTGTCAGGACGCTGAGGAGGGCGAAGCTGGGGATTGTCAGCAGTGTGCTGGCGATGCCCAGCACCGCTTCTCCGAGGCGCTGCCGCCTCGAGGCGAGGACACCCAGCGACAGTCCGCTGGCGGCGGAGATGCCCATCGCGACCCCAACCACCTGGAGGTGATCCACAGTCTCGGGCACCAGGCTGTCGAGGTTGTTGAGGATGTAATGGACCAGGTCCATCACTTCAGCCGTGCCTGCCCCGGTGCGGACCTCACGCTGTCGATTCCCTCCACGAGTTGCACACTCTCCTGAACCGGCTGCCGCACTCGGGGTGCGAGCCTCAAATTATGCCCGTCTGGCTCGAATCGCGAGGCTCTTCAGCTGGAAATGTCCAGCCGCGCCCGTGGTTAGTCTTGGCGAGATGGAGTATGAGGACTATGCCATGCTGCTCGGCCTGGCCGGGATCTGGGGCGCCTCCTTCCTCTTCATCAAGCTGGCGGTGGGGGAGATGTCGCCGGTCTTCCTGGTCTTCGGGCGCTGCCTGGCGGCGGCCGTCGGTCTCGCCATCGCCTTGCCCCTGGCGCGTATCCCGATGGCGGCCCTGCGCCGGCATTGGAAGGCAGGCCTGGTGATCGGGGTGTTCAATGCGGCCTTGCCCTACTCCCTGATCGCGTTCGGGGAGAAATCGATCGACAGCTCGCTCGCCGGCATCCTCAACGGGATCGCGCCGCTGTGGACTGCGATGCTGGCGCCGTTTTGGGCCGAGGCCGACGGCCTCCACCCGCGGCAGTATGGCGGGCTGGCGTTGGGATTCATCGGCGTGGTGGTGCTGGCTCGGCCCAGTGGGGGAATCCTCCGTTCCAGCTCCATCGGCGTCATGGCGGTGGTGGCGGCGACTCTCAGCTACGCCTTCGCGACCCACTTTTCCAAGCGCTTCTTCCAGGAGACGCCACCGCTGGTGCCGGCCTTCCTGCAATGCGCGCTTGGGGCCCTGATCCTGCTGCCGCTGGCCGTCGCCACCGCACCCACCAAGTCGCTGTCCCTGCTCGCCATAGGGTCGCTGGTGTGGCTGGGCCTGGGCGCCACCGGGCTGGCGATGGTGATCGCCTACCGCCTGATCAAGCGGGTCGGCGCCAACCGGACCATCATCGTGACCTACTTGATCGCGCCCTTTGCACTGGTCTACGGCGTTGTCCTGCTGCACGAAAACCTCAACGTGTCCACGGTGTTGGCGCTGGTGCTGATCCTGTCCGGGGTCTTCCTCAACACCAGTTCATCGCGGCGGCTCGCCACACCGGTCGCCCCCGATGAGGTGGTGGTGGAGCTTGAGGCATGATTAGCCGGTGATCCCGCTGGTCATCACCATGCCCCTGGACCCGGTGCTGCAGCTTGGTCCAATCCCGGTCCACTGGTACGGCCTCGGCTACGCCGTCGCCTTCCTGGTCGGCTACCGCCTGATCGTGCCGTTTGCCACCAAGCGGGGCATCTCCGAGCAGACCGTTTCCAACGCGTTCTGGTTGAACATCGGCATCGGCCTGGTGGCGGCACGGCTGTACTTCGTCATCCAGCAGCCCGACCTGTCCGTCTTCGTCCACAACCCGATCCGGATCATCGCGGTATGGGAGGGCGGCATGGCATTCTTCGGGGCCGTGATCGCCTGCCCGATTGCGCTGGTGGTGATGGCGTACCGCAAGAAGCTGCCGGTGTGGGTAATCCTCGATGGTGCCGCCATCTTCGCCACCCTGCCCCAGGCGATCGGTCGGCTGGGCAACGTCATCAATGGCGACATCCTGGGCCCGCAGTCGAACCTGCCCTGGGCGGTGCGCTACACCAGTCCCCACACCTTCGCTCCCCAGGTCGGCGTCGCCTACCAGCCGGCAGGTGCCTACGAGCTGCTGGCATCGCTGGCCCTCTTCGGGGTGGTGATGTTCGTGATAGGGCGTGGGACGCGCGACGGAATCGCCTGGATCGTCTACCTGGCCGGCTATGCAACCAGCCAGTTCCTGCTCTTCTTCGTGAGGGCAACCGAGCCGGTTGTCCTCTTCGGCCTGAAGCAAGCCCAGCTCACATCGCTGGTGATCCTGCTCGTGGTGGTCCCTGCCTTCACATTGGCGCGGCAGCGGTACCCACACATATTCCGGGGCGAAGGGCCGGCGGTCGACGCGGGAGAAGGCGGCGGCCCCGAAGAGGAACTGGAAGAGGCGGCGTCCAGACCGGCCCCCGAGCGAAGGCGGAACGCGGGCTCAGGGCTGGCCCAGGACGGAAGCTGATGAGCACCGTAGGTCTGAGCGGGGTCGAGATCGCCGAGCTGGTTCGATCGGGCCGTGCCAAGCCCACCGAGGTGGTCGCCGATCACCTGCGCCAGATTGCGCGGCTGGAGCCGCGGGTGAACGCCCTGCTCTCGGAGCGACCGGAGAAGGCCATCGCTGAGGCCGCCGCGCTCGAGGGCCGCCGGGACCTCGACAAGCTCCCCCTCGCCGGCGTCCCGGTGACGATCAAGGACTCCGTCGACGTCGCCGGTGAGCCGATGCGGCTGGGGTCGCTGGCCCTGCCCGACACCCCGCGCGAGAAGGACGACGAGCTGGTCCGGCGGCTGCGCGGAGCCGGTTGCGTGGTGATCGGCAAGACCAATCAGCCTGAGCTGGCGATCTTCCATTTCACCGAGTCCAACCTGGGCATCACGCGCAACCCCTGGAACCTGGACCGCGCCCCTGGCGGGTCCAGCGGAGGCGCCGCCGCCAGCGTGGCTTCGGCGATGGTGCCGATCGCCCAGGGCTCTGACGGCGGCGGATCGATCCGGCTGCCGGCCGCGTTCTGCGGCCTCTTCGGGATCAAGCCTGGTCCTGGCATCGTGCCGATCGCCGGTGGGGCCGAGGAGCACTGGTTTGGGATGTCGCAATGGGGCCCGCTGGCGACCACCGTTGACGACGCGGCCCTGATGTTAGACGTCCTCGCCGGCACCTCGACCTATCGCGACGTCGCCGTGCCCGCAGGCAGGCTGCGACTGGCCCTTTCGGTCAAGCCCCCGGCCAATGGGGTGCGCGTAAACCGCGAAGTCCGCCTCGCGGTCGAAGCCAGCGCCGACGCCCTCCGCTCGGCGGGACACACCGTCACCGTGACCGACCCGCCCTACTCGCCGGAATTTCCGCTCTATTTCCTGCACCGCTTCTTCGCGGGGATCGCCCTGGAGGCCGATGAGCTCGACCTGCCGACGGCCAAGCTGGAGCCGCGGACGCAGCGGATGGTGCGCATCGGCCGGTACCTCAACCGCTACCGTCCGGTGCCCCGGGACGGCACCAGGCGCCTCTACCAGCGCTTCGAGAGTTGGTTCCAGGACTACGACGTGCTGCTCACTCCGAGCACTGCCCAGCCCTCGGTCCCGGCCGGCGGCTGGTTGGGCAAGAGCTACATCACCACGCTGCTGACAGCTACCAGCCAGGTCCCCTTTACCCAGGCCGCCAACCTCCTCAACCTGCCCGCGGCCTCCATCCCCGCCGGCCTCACCGTCGACGGCCTGCCGATCGGGCTCCAGCTGGTCGCGGCGCGGGGCGGCGAAGCCCTGCTGCTATCGCTGGCCAAGCAGCTGGAGCAGCTCAGCCCCTGGCCGCGCCACGCGCCGATGGCCGAGATCGAGGGCGAGCACCCAGCGGCTGCGGACCTCGGGGACAGCGGTCTCCGGCGCTGGTTCGCCGGCAGCCGCCCCTAAGGACACCGCAACCTTCAGCTCGGTTGTCGGGGGTCGAGGCGGAGCACCGGTCTAAACCAGCAACTTGTCGCGGAGCTCCCGTCGCACCACCTTGCCTACCCCGGACTTGGGCAGGCTGGCGATGAAATAGATCTCCTTGGGAGTCTTGTACTTGGCCAGCCGCTGGCGACAGAAGGCCAGGATCTCCTCGGCCGCGGCGTTGACGCCAGGTCGCAGGACCACGAAGGCGATCACCTCTTCGCCGTACTCGGGGTCGGGGCGACCGATGACCGCGGCCTCCGCGATCGCGGGGTGCTCGAAGAGCACCTCTTCGATGTCCCGCGGGTACACGTTGAGCCCGCCGCGGATGATGATGTCCTTCTTGCGGTCGACCACGTAGACGTTGCCTTCGGCGTCCACTCGACCGATGTCGCCGGTGTGGAGCCAGCCGTCGCGGATTGTCTCCGCGGTGGCCTCGGGCATCCGGTAGTAGCCCTTCATGACGTGCGGTCCGCGGGCGCAGATCTCGCCCAGCTCGCCGGTGGGTATCTGGTTGTGGTCGTCGTCCAGGATCTTGACGGTGAATCCCGGCAGGGGGACGCCCACCGAGCCCACCACCTTGGGCCGATCCCGACGCTGTGTCGTGCACACCACGGTGCTCTCGGTCAGTCCGTAGCCCTCGTAAATGGTGCAGCCGAAGCGCTGCTCGAACTCCTGCAGAAGCTCCACCGGGCAGGGAGCCGCGCCGCAGCCAACGCGTTCCAGGGAGCTGACATCGTACTTGTCGAGGTCGGGATGGTGGAGGAGGTAGACCAGCATCGTGGGAACCGCGGCGAGCACGTTGACGCGATGCTCCTGGATCAGTTGCAGGGCGGCGCCGGGCTCGAACCAGCGCATCAGCACGCCGGTGCCGGCCACTCGCATCGCCAGCAGCTGGGTCAGGATGCCGTACCCGTGGGCCAGCGGCAGGGCGCCGAGGCCGACGTTGCCGTCCTCGTAGTCACCGGTGCTGATGGCGGCGTTGGAGACGGCAGTCATACCGCCGTGGCTCAGCATCACGCCCTTGGGATGGCCGGTAGTGCCGCCGGTGTAGTTGATCCCGGCGAGCTCGTCGGGGGCCATGTCGGCGATCTCCTGGTGCTCGCGGCCGCCGCTGACCAGGGGCGTCATGGCCTCGGCGTCGCCCTCCGACTGGTCGCCGATCAGCAGGACACGCGGTTTGTTTGGCAGCGTGGCGATGGCGGCGTTGACGACGCTGATGAACTCCGCTGAGGTCACCACCACGGCCGGCTCGGCGTCGCGGAGGATGTGCTCGATCTCGGACTGCGCCAGCAGGAAGAGGATGGGTACGGTGATGGCGCCGATGCGCCAGACGGCCGCGTACGTGATCCCTACCTCGGGGCAGTTGGGGGCGATCACAGCGACCCGGTCGCCGCGCCTGACGCCGATGTCGACCAGCGCCCCGGCAAGTCGAAGCTGCATCCCGCGGAGCTCGCCGCTGCCGTACTCGCGTCCCTCGTAGACCAGCGCTTTGGGATAGTCCCCGACGCGTGCGTGGAGCTCGTCGGCCAGTTCAATCACGTTCATGGCGTCATCATCCCATGACCCAAATCGCGCGCGCCCGACCTGCCTCTGCCGCCTTTGGGCTTGCTAGGCTGCGCTGATGAGGATCATCGACAGGCTGCAGGCGGGTGAGCCCTGCTTCTCCTTCGAGTTCTTTCCGCCGCATACGGAGCAGGGCGTGGACTCGCTGTTCCGCACCGTCGTCGAGCTGGCTCCGCTCAACCCAGGCTACGTCTCCTGCACTTACCCGGGCAGCGCCACGCCCACCCCGGACACCGAGATCGCGCGCCGTCGCAAGCTCACCATCGACCTCACCCGGCGGATTCGCGACGAGTCGGGTATCGAGGCCATGGCCCACCTCACCTGCAGTGCCCACTCCCGCGACGAGCTGATCCATATCCTCGACCGGCTCGCCGAAGACGGCGCCGACAACGTGCTCGCCCTGCGCGGCGACCCACCCCAGGGGGGTGGCGGTTTCGTGCAGGCGGAGGGCGGCTTCGCCCACGGTGTCGAATTGATCCAGCTCATCCGCGAGCGCGGCTATCCCTTCTGCGTGGGCGCCGCCTGCTACCCCGAGAAGCACCAGGAGGCCCCGGACGCCGACCTCGACCTGCAGCACCTCAAAGCCAAGGTCGACGCCGGCGCCGACTTCCTGATCAGCCAGCTCTTCTTCGATAACGGTCGCTGGTTCGATTTCATGGCCCACGTGCGTGCGGCCGGGATCACCGTCCCGGTGATCCCGGGGCTGATGCCGATCATCAACCGCGAGGGCATCATCCGTATGACCGAGCTCTCGGGCGCGCATCTGCCGGAGGGGCTCCGTCGGGAGCTGGACGGTCACGGCGACGATGCCGAGGCAGTGGTTCAGACGGGCATCGCCCATACCACCGCCCAGGCGCTGGAGCTGCTCGAGTCGGGCGTGCCGGGAATCCACTTCTACACCCTCAACAAGTCGCGGGCTACTCGCGAGATCGTCAGCGCCGTCCGCGGGCACCAGGGACAGCGCTAGCCGCTCTGCCTAGCTGAGCGGCGGCCTCTGGTGGGCCCACGCCGGCGCCATGGCGTCCGCCAATGGGATGGAGGGATGGTAGCCCGTAGCGGATTCGAACCGCTGATCTCCGCCTTGAGAGGGCGGTGTCCTAGGCCACTAGACGAACGGGCCACGCTCCGCCGCACCGCGGTTGGCCCCGGTGAGCGCTCAACATTATATGGAGGCGGCTCCGCGCTCCAATACGGCGTGGCAGGTTTGCACACGGGGTTTCGCGCGGGCAAGAGGCGATTACCATTAGCCACTGAAATGGCCCTCGTCTTCCATCTCCTCCTCGCCGTGGCCACGCCCGACCCGATTGCGTCGCCCGTCCCGGCCTCGCCCACTTCGGGCGGCCTCAACGTGCTGCAGATCCTGCTGGCGGTGATGGTCGTGATCTTTCTGATCCTGGTCGTGGCGCAGCGCCAGGGCGGGCGCCGCCAGGACTCCGAGAAGCGAGACCTGGATCAGCGCCTGGTCCCGCCGGCACCTCACACGCCCGCCGATGGCGTGAATCCGCAAAAGCGCGAGATCTATCGAGCCCAGCCGACCCCATTCGCGACTCATTCGGCGCCCGCAGCCGCGGACACTCCCGACCCTGCGGTGCCGAAACAGCCCCCACCCTTGCCGCCTCCGCCAGAGACCGCCGGCAGGCCCTTGCCGCCGCCCGACCCGGCCCTGTATAAGGCCCCGACCGATGCTCCGACGGACTCCCCCACGACTACCCTGAGCCCCGGGGCCACCTCGCCTCCCGCCCCCTCCGCAGCGCCGGGGCCTGCCCCCGCGCGAGTGCCCCTGAGGACCCCGGAGCCGTTGCCGCGGCCGATTCCGTCGGCGCCCGCCCCGGAGCCAGAAC
>DAITAT010000031.1:0-19120 GCA_036824145.1 Candidatus Dormiibacterota bacterium | reverse complement strand
TAGTTTCTGGTCACAGCCGCTTCCGTCGAGTGTCATTGCAGCACTCTCGCGTGCCCCAGGATGGGGCGCTGCTGGGCTTCAACGCGGTAGCGGATCTAAAACGCGCCCGGGATCCAAGCACGGTTGGGCATCCGCTCGCAATAATGAGCAGATGGCTCGGCAAGGAGTGGGATCTGTCTCCCTCGGACTCCGTCGTCGGGTCCGTCAGGTAACCACATGACCAAGACGTGGATCTGCCTCATCCGGCCTGCGTTCGACCGTGCCTTTCTCGCCGCGGCCGACAACCGGGTGCGAGCGATCGTGGATGCGCACGGTGATTACCTGACCGGCCTCCGTAACGCGGGGAAGCTAGTCCTCGCCGGGCGCTGCTGGGACGGGCCTTTCGGAGCGCTGATCTTCGAGGCGGCCGACCGCGCCGCGGCCGAGGTGATTGTCAGCAATGATC
Source organism: Candidatus Dormiibacterota bacterium (assembly GCA_036824145.1). Taxonomy (GTDB): domain Bacteria; phylum Chloroflexota; class Dormibacteria; order DASZGP01; family DASZGP01; genus DATMMS01. The sequence continues at coordinate 18,675 of DAITAT010000031.1, read as the reverse complement.
CCTCGATCGTTGCCGGTGTGCAGACAGCAGAACTGTACGAGTTCAACATGCCATATCCGCCCGTCCCAGGAGGCGAGCAGGTCTAGGCTGCTGCGACCGTCAAGAGTCAGTCCAGCACGCTCGCGTGAGTCACGAGGCCCTAACCCAGCGCCCGTGCCTGGAGGCCCGTGGCGAGGTCAAGCGAGGGCCAGCTAAGAATCCAGCGTTGGCTTAGAACCGCGTCGAGCCCACGGGCCTCCAGGCGCGGGCGCGTGGATGGGCCCTAGTAGACGAACCCTATGAGCGGGACCTGCCCCGGACAGATATGCCGGTTGTCCACGATGCCGAAGCCCCTGTAGTTCATCTCTGAGACCGTCCAGCAGGACCCGTCAACTGACTCGACGTAGGCCACGTGGCCCCACCAGCTTTCCCAGGTGACCATGATCGCGCCCGGTCTCGGGGTACGCCCGGTGGCATAGCCGTAGGCCTGGGCATTGCCAAACCAGGCGTGGGCGTCGCCCATCCACGGGACATATCTCCTACTGGAGACGTACCAGGTGCACCAGCCCCAAGGGAAATGGCCGCCACCGCCGCCGGTGAAGCGTGTGACGCCGAGGAGGGAAGAGCCGCCGGAGCTTCGAGATATGGCGGGCGCCGCCGTCGCCTGCTGCGGGGCAGCGGCGCCCGTTCCATCCGAGATCATCAGCTGTGTCCCCGGGGCCACCTTGTTGGGATCGTGGATGAGGTTGAAGTCGATGATCGTCCCGACAGCGACGCCGTACTTGGCTGCCAACCCGGTCAGCGTGTCACCCGCCTGGGTCGTGAGCAGGACACCGTTGACTGGTGGCACGAGCAGCTTCTGATCCAGGGCCAGGGTGTCCACGTCGGACATGTTGTTGGCCCACCGGATGGTATCGACGGTGAGGCCGAACTTGTCCGCGATGCTCGAGACGGTGTCGCCATCCTGGACCGAGTAGGTCTGGATTTCGCGCTTCTTGGGCGTGACGTTGGCCGCGGTGGGCTTGATGATGAAGCCGCGGTCAGGGCTCTCGACACGGGTAGCCGCCAGCGTCCCCACGATTGGAGCTGTGGTGTGCGACTTCATACCCCCTACAGCCAGCGTCGGCACGACGATCGCACTGAGCAACACCAGAGCGTGGGTTAGGTAACGGCTTGCAGCTTGCAGTCGTAAACCCCCGAAACGGTGTGGGAAGTGGTGTGGATTGTGACCCGTGGTCGGGACTGACCTGACGGCTGGCTCGTGGTTCCCGCCTGAGCCTGACCTCCCTTCGCCCTCGCGTGGGTCGCCGTGGAGTATAGAGGCGCCTCGTCGACGGTGTCAAAGATGACGAACGGAGGTTCGTTTCGACCTTTCCGCGTTCTTTAACGGGCTTCCAACGATGCTGCTCGAAGCTGGGGGAGTGACCCCTGCGCAACCCCCGCACGTATCTGATTGACGAAAGTGCTACTCGAAGACACCGCCAAGGCAATCCGTGATGCTGAGGGCCAGCGGCGCCGTCGCGTCGCTGAACAGAAGGTCCTGCGGCGCCCTGTCAGCCAGGTCGACCAGATCCTTCAGGAGCTCGAGGAGATCCATTTGCGTGGAGGCATCAAGGTCCCGGCGGCGGTGATCCTGCGGATCGAGCAACTGCTGGAGACCCTTCCAGCCGACTGCCGCACCGAGTTCCCTCTACGGACCACCATCACCCGGGTGATGGACAACCTCTACGACATCCAGGACCGCCTGCTCTCGCGCAAGGACCGTTCCCGGAAGCTGCTGCAGGCCCAGGACGTCGAGCTGGAGATGGACGAATTCCCGGAAGCGAGGGCGGGCTAGAGCGCCCTCGCCGGCGCCGCGCCGCTCAGGGGTAGATTCCCCGCACCTGGGTGGCCTCCGCTACCTTGCCGACGGCCAGGCTGTAGGCCGCCTGGCGCAGGGTGACTTGCTTGCTGACGGCGACGTCTTGGACGGTGTCGTAGGCGCGGCGCATGAGGTCCTCGAGGCGGCGATTGATGTCGTCCTCCTCCCAGAAGAACGCCTGCAGGTTCTGGACCCACTCGAAGTAGGAGACGACGACGCCGCCGGCGTTGGCCAGGATGTCGGGGACCAGCAGGATGCCGCGCTCCTTGAGGACGGTGTCGGCGTCGGGGGTGGTGGGGCCGTTGGCGCCTTCGACGATGAGCTTGCATTGCATCCGCTGGGCCACCTTGGGCGTGATCTGGCCCTCCAGGGCGGCCGGCACCACCACCGTGCACTCCGCGATGAGGACCTCATGGGCGCCGACGGCCGACGACCCGGCGAAGCCGACCACGCTGCCGCTGGTGCGGACGTGGTCGAGCAGGCTGGGGATGTGCAGGCCGGCGGGGTTCCAGACCGCGCCCTCGACATCGCAGACACCCACTACCCTGCAACCCGCCCGCTGCAGGAGCATCGCCGACACCGAGCCGACGTTGCCGAATCCTTGGACCGTGACGGTGGCCTCGGAGGGCGCGATGCCGAGCTGGTCGAGGGCCCGCACCGCTACTGTGGCGACGCCGCGCCCGGTGGCTTCCGCGCGCCCCTCCGAGCCGCCGACCGACACGGGCTTACCGGTGATAACGGCCGGCGTCGAGAAGCCCTGGTGCATGCTCAAGGTGTCCATGAACCAGGCCATGGTCTGGGCGTTGGTGCCGACATCGGGAGCGGGGATATCGCTTTGCGGCCCGACCAGCAGCGAGATCTCGGTGGCAAAACGCCGGGTCAGCCGCTCCAACTCGTTTTGGGACAGCTGTCGCGGGTCGCAGATGACGCCCCCTTTGGCGCCGCCAAACGGGATGCCCATCAACGCCGTCTTCCAGCTCATCCACATCGCCAGCGCCTTGACCTCGTCGAGGTTGACCGCGGGGTGGTAGCGAAGGCCGCCCTTGGCGGGGCCTCGGGTGATGTTGTGCTGGACCCGGAAGCCGGTGAACACCCGCACGGTGCCGTTGTCCATCCGCACCGGGAAGCTGGTTATCAGCTCCCGCTGCGGCACGCGCAGGACCTCGCGCATCGCCGGGTCCAGGTTCATCGCCTCGGCGGCCTCGTCGAACTGGCGCTGGGCAACGTCAAACGCGGAGATGGCCATGACTGGGGACGTTAGGCGCTCGATGGCAGGGTGGTCAAGCGATAATGCGGAAGCAGGGGTCATGAATCAGCTTCGGGGGGAATGGGCGTGACGCTTCTCAAGGTCTCGGAATCGGGCCAGGTCTACGACGTCGACCTGCCCGAGATGAAGATCACCCCCGACCAGGATGGCGGCTTCTACCTCCACGGCAAGGGCCATTGGCTCTACTTCGAGACGTACGACGAAGCCGAGGAGAAGCGCAAGGAAATCGAGTTCCATCGGGGCGTCTTTTGAACCGAGTCGAGGCGGTTTGACTTTCCCGCCGCCCCGGGCCTATCCTCGCGACTGACGGGAGTGTCAGTTTAGGAGGTAGCTGCATGGCCACTGTTGACGAAGTCTTCACAGAGGTGGAAAGCCGTCTCAAGACCGATCCCTCAAAGGTTGCAGGCATGAAGGCCACTTACCAGTTCGACCTCACCGGCGACGGCGGTGGCGAGAAGTGGGTCAAGCTGGCCGATGGCAGCGGCGAGTTCGGTAGCGGCCAGGCCGAGAGCCCCAACATCACCATCACGATGGCGGCCAGTGATTTCCTGGACCTTGTTGATGGCAAGCTCGACGGCACCATGGCATTCATGAGCGGCAAGCTCAAGGTCAAGGGCGACATGGGGCTGGCAATGAAGCTCCAGAACGTCCTCCGCTAGCCAGATCGCACTGGACCGTTCCCTGATCGGCGAGAAGGGCTCGCCGATCACGACCGCCATCGACGCCGCGTCGGTCTACACCTATGTGAAGGCGCTCGGGGAGACCAACCCGGCGTACCCGCAGTCGCCGACCGACGCCGACGGCAAGATCGCGCCGCCGGCCTTTGCCGCCGTCTACGCCCTTGGCGCCGGGTCCGGCAGCCTCGGGCGCATGGGCGTCAGCCCCAGCCGCCTGATCCACGCCGAGCAGGAGTTCACGTGGAAGCGCGCGCTGCGCGTCGGCGAGACCGTGACCGCACAGGGCAGCGTCATCGATGTGCACCAGAAGCGCAGCCTGCAGTTCGTCGTCGCGGAGGCCATCGTGGTCGACGAGGGCGGCGAGGAGGTCGGCCGCTCGCGGGCGACGGTGCTGGTCCTGCCGGAGCCCAACAACAATGCGGGAGAGGGATGACCTCCAGCACCCAGCTCACCGTTGGCGAGGAGATCTTCAGCCTCAGCCAGGAGATCACCCGCGAGGGGATCAAGGCCTACGCTGACGCCAGTGGCGACCAGAACCCGATCCACCAGGTCGACGAAGTGGCGCTCGCGGTGGGCCTGCCCGGGATCATCGCCCACGGCATGCTCAGCTTCGGCCTGATCTCGCGTGCCACCACCGACTGGCTTGGCGACGCTACCCGCCTGCGGCGGCTGGGAGTCCGTTTCTCGACTATGGTCCAGCCCGGCGACGTGGTCACCTGCAAGGGTACAGTTGCCAGCGTCGACGAGGCCGCCGACACCGCGGTGCTGAGCGTCTGGGTCGAGAACCAGCGCGGCGAGCGTGTCCTCAGCCACGGCGAAGCGGAGATCGCCCTCTAGACCAACAATTCGGAATCCCGCCCCCCACGCGGAGTCCCCGCAAGGCGAATCAATGAGGAGATGGAATGGCTTTTTGTGACCTGACCGGAAAGGTGGCGCTCGTCACCGGCGGATCCCGCGGCCTGGGCCGGCAGGACTGCCTCACCCTCGCCAGCCTGGGCGCCGACGTGGTTGTCACCGATATCCTGGTCGAGTCGGATCCGGATCTCGAATCGACCGCCCAGGCGTCGATGTCAGCGCTGGCCAACTTCATGCAGCAGTCCGGCGCTGTCTACTCGGAGAAGACCAGCGCCGAGATCCGCGAGATGGGGCGCAAGTCGGCCGCCATCAAGATGGACGTCACCAACCGCGAGCAGGTCCATGAGGTCGTCGAGAACGTCGTCAAAGAATTCGGCAAGATCGACATTCTCATCAACAACGCCGCCACCCTGGACCACGTTGCCCCGCTGGAGCGGCAGCTGGATGAGCTCTGGGACCGCGACCTCAAGGTCAACCTGACCGGCTCCTACAACGTCACCAAGGCGGTCTTCCCCCACATGAAAGCGAACAAATGGGGGCGCGTCATCTTCATGGCGTCGGTCGCCGGGACGCTGGGCGGCTTCGGCCAGGCCAGCTATTCGGCGACCAAGGCGTCGATGGTGGGGCTGGGCAAGACCGTCGCCCTGGAGGGCGGCCGCCACGGCATCACCTCCAACATCATCGCGCCCGGCGTCATCGGCACCGAGGCCTTCCAGATGGGCAACCCGGAGATGAACGAGCGCATCGTCAAGCGCACCGTCTTCCGTGAGCCGGGCAAGCCCGAGGACATCTCCAACACCATCGCCTTCCTCTGCTCCGAGGAGGCGCGATACATCACCGGCCAGGTCGTCGTCGTGGCCGGCGGCGTCGACCTCTTCACCTTCTAGGAGGAAGACAGATGACTGAGCAGGCAACCGAGATCGTCGCCACCGCCTCCAAGGAGGGCCGGATTGGCAGCATCACGCTGGCCCGCAAGGGCAACAACTCGATCGCCAACGACCTCGGTCGCGACCTCGTCAGGGCGCTCGAGGAGCTCGAAGCGGACCCGGAGGTCAGGGTCATCGTCATCCGCAGCGCTTACGAGAAGTACTTCTCGGTGGGCGCTGACCTCACCGAGCTGGGCAGCGCGGATCGCTCCGACCGCGATGCCACGGAGAAGGCGCTGCGGGACAGTGTCGGCTACGTCCAGAAATGCTTTACGCGCCTGGAGAAGTCAGCCAAGATCGTCATCGCCGCGATCAACGGCCACGCCCTCGGCGGCGGCTGCGAGCTGGCGCTGTCATGCGACTACCGGATCATGGTCGATGACGGCAAGGCCACCATCGGTCAGACCGAGGTCAATCTTGGCATCATCCCCGGCGCCGGCGGCACGCAGCGTTTGCCGCGGCTGGTGGGCAGGGGCATCGCCCTCGAGATGATGCTGGAGGGCACCCGGATCAACGCCAAGGAAGCGCTCCGCATCGGGCTGGTGCACGAGGCGCCCTCAGCGGCTGAGTTCGAGGCTTGCGTGCAGGCCAAGGCCGAGAAGCTTGCCGCCGGCGCGCCGCTGGCGCAGGCCCTGATCAAGAAGGCCGTCAACGAGGGCGTCGGCATGGAGAAGATCGAGGATGCCCTCGAGGTCGAGATGAAGGGGTTCGTCGAGTCCGCGCTGTCGGAAGACGCCGTCGTGGGCGTGCTCAGCTTCCTCAGCAAGCAGATACCGGAGTTCACCGGGCAGTAATCGCTGGATGCGACCCTACCTGTCGGCCGAGGGAAGCTCGTCCGGCGCGCCGAGGGCCGAATCGGCCTCGGCTGGGGCCGCATACCTAACGGCGTCGGCTGCGGCTCGTACGTCACTCGCCTTGGCGCCCGCGAGGCGGATGATCAGGTGGCCCCGATCCGGCTGTGGGTAGGATCCCACGGAGACGCCCGGGAACTCGGTCTCGATACGGTTGAGCAGCTCCCAGAACTCCGCCTCGACGGCGCCGCCAAAGTGGACCTCCTCGGTCACGTGGCCGGTCTGACCGGCGAGGTACCGGGGCGCGATTTCGTCTTCGAAGATCGTCTTGAGCTCCCGCGGCACACCTGGGAGCACGAACAGCTGGCGCCCATCGCCTGCGCCTCCCGTCCCATCCGGCAGCTGGAGCGGGAAAGCCAACCCGGGCGCCATCCCGATGGCGTTGTCGAGGATGGTGGCTCCCTCCGGCACCTCGGCCATCCGGCGGTTGGCCTGGCTCATGTCGGGACTCTTGATGCGGCCGACGTCGTGCAGCCAATCGAGGCGTACCTGGATGTGCTCGGCTACCGCCGGGTCCAGCTTTAGCGGCCGGTTCAGCGCGACCGCCAGCGCCGAGAGGGTGCGGTCATCAGGGGTGGGACCAAGCCCACCGCAGACAAACAGGCAGTCCGGCTGGCCCTCGATCTCGGCCCGGACCGCCTGCACGATCTCGTCCTGGATGTCCGCCACGATGTGGGCCCGGCGCAGCGGAAACCCGAGCGCGTAGAGCCGCTGGGCGAGCCAGTTGGTATTGCTGTCCAGCGTGTGGCCGCGCAGCAGCTCGTCGCCCACCGCGATCACCACCGACTGCTTTTCCTCGTTCCCCGATGCCATCCGGTGAGCTTATCCGGCTCTAACAGGTCCTTCAGGGGCGCTGTGGCATAATTCGCGCGCTCATGATAGAGGTCGACTCGCTGACGAAGGACTATGCCGGTCGGCTGGTCCTCAAAGATGTCAGCTTCTCCGTCGAGAAAGGAGAAATCCTGGGCTTCCTTGGCCCCAACGGCGCCGGTAAAACCACCACCATGCGGATCCTCACCGGCTACCTTCCGCCGACCAGCGGCTCGGCCCGCGTCGCCGGTTTCGACGTCGACAAACAGTCGATCGACGCCCGCCGCCACATCGGCTACCTGCCCGAGTCGGTGCAGCTCTACCGCGAGCTCACGGTCCACGATTACCTCGAGTTCGTCGCCCGGCTGCGGGGCATCAATCGCGAGAGCCGGGCCGACAAGATCAGCCTGGCGATCCAGAAGGCCAACCTCACCGACGTCTCCGATCGCATCATCGGCAAGCTCTCCAAGGGCTTCCGGCAGCGGGTCGGCATCGCCCAGGCGGTGATCCACGAACCCGAGGTGATGATCCTCGACGAGCCCACCGAGGGCCTCGACCCGCGGCAGCGGAGTGAGACTCGGACGCTGATCCGCGAGCTGGGCAAGGAGCACACCGTGATCCTCTCGACCCACATCCTCCCCGAGGTCGAGGCCACCTGCGACCGCGTCCTGATCATCAACGAAGGCAGCATCGTGGCTTCCGACACCCCCGAGGGGCTGGGCGGGATGATGAAGCACGGCCAGCGACTGGAGGTGCTGGTGGTCGCCGAGGAGGACCAGGTCCGGCTGGCACTGCAGAGCCTGCCTGGGGTCGTCAGCGTCCACATCGAGCCTCTGCCCGAGGACCGGCGCCGCATCGTCATCGAGGGCGAGCCGGACGTGGAGCTGCGCCACCGGGTTGCCCGGGCGCTGGTGACGGCGGACATCGACCTCTACGAGCTGCGCGCCGAGTCCATCAGCCTGGAAGACATCTTCCTGCGCCTGACCCGCAGCGACACCGACACCGAGGCTTCTGCCCTGCAGCAGGATCGTGTCGACTCGCAACCGGCCCCGCCCGACGCGAAGGACGGCGAGTGAGCAACATCCTCACGATCGCCCGCAAGGAGCTCAAGGTTTACTTTGTCTCGCCCCTGTTCTACGTGGTCACGGCCCTCTTCATCCTCGCCTACGGGTTCTTCTTCGCCGTCAACACCATCAGCAGCCAGCGGGCGAGCCTGCGCACCACCTTTAACATCGTGGTCTTCGTGATGGTCTTGCTGGCGCCGCTGCTGACGATGCGCCTGGTCTCGCAGGAGAAGCAGCAGGGGACCATCGAGCTGCTGCTCACCACTCCGCTCCGAGACATCGAGCTGGTCATCGGCAAGTACGCGGCGGCGCTGGTAATGCTCATGACGCTGCTGGCCACGACCTTGGTTTCGCTTCTGATCCTGCTGGTCACCGCGGTCGACAAGCAGCAGTTCCTCTTCCTCAAGCTCGGCCAGCTCGACTGGGGGCCCATCCTGGTCGGCTACCTGGGCAATGTCCTGGTGCTCGGCGGCTTCCTGGCCGTCGGCCTGTTTGCGTCGACCCTGACGTCTAACCAGATCATTGCGGCGGTGGTCAGTATCGTCTTCCTGCTGCTCCTGTTGATCATCCCCAGCGCCGCGTCACTCTTCCAGCCGCCCTTGAGTGACTTCCTCACCTACCTCAGCCCGCGCGAGCACATCGATGCCTTCGGGGGCGGCAGCCTGGCGCTGCCCGATCTCGTCTACGGCCTGACGATGATCGGGGTCCCGCTGTACCTGTCGGCGGTGGCGTTGGGCGCCAGGAAGTGGCATTGAGCACGCCCCAGTCGGGGGGCAGCGCGGTCGCGCGGGGGGCAGCCCGGGTCATCCTCGCGGTGGCCGGCATCACGCTGGCGATCGGCCTCGCCTTGATCATCCTGTTCGGCTTCACCGGGGCCGGTCCCGGGTTCGTGGTCCTGGGCCTGATCCTGATGGTCATCTTCGGGTTCCTCGAGCCCGAGTCGCTGCGGGCGTTCCTTGGCCAGGGCGAACTCCAGGCGGGCACCAAGGCGATCGCCCAGGCGGTCCTGGTGGTGGGGGCGGTGATCTTGCTCAACATGGTCGTTCGCGACCGCCTCGCCGATACCAAGCTCGACCTCAGCAAGGGCCAGGTCAACACCCTGGCGCCGCAGACGGTTTCGGTCCTCAAGTCGCTCGACTCCCCGGTGCAGGTGACAGTCTGGTACGGCCAGCAGGCCAGCGAGCAGGACACCGCCTTCAACCTGTTGAAGCAGTACCACAACGTCAACTCCAACCTGGTCGTCCAGCGCTACAGCGTCATTGAACGGCCCACGCTGGCGCAACAGCAGAAGGTGACCCAGGCGGACTCGGTGGTCTTCGTCTACAAGAACCGTGCCCCTGAGGTCACCACCGCCACCACCGAGCAGGACTTCACTACCAGCCTGCTGCGGCTCTCAACCGGGAAGTCTCCAAAGGCGTACTTCCTGGCCGGGCATGGCGAAGGAGATATCAGCACCGCATCCCAGTCGGGGAACAGCTTCACGGCGCTGAAGGCGGCGCTCGACAAGCAGGGCATTACATCCGCCACTCTCAACCTCGCCACCGGGTCCGGCGGAACGCTGACCACCCCGGGTGTGCCTTCGCTCAACGCCTCGCCGGCTCCGGCGGCATCGGCCCCAGCCTCACCCACGGCCGTGGCTTCGCCGTCGCCCTCGGCTTCGGGTAGCCCATCGGCTTTGCAGGCCACCGCCGTCCCCGCTGACGCCGACGAGGTTGTGATCCTCGACCCGGTGGCCGCGCTGAGCCCAAATGAACTCGCCGCTCTCGACGACTACGTGGCCAAGGGCGGCCACCTTTTGGTCAGCAGCCCACCGCTGGGCAAGAGCAACCTCGCCACCCTGGTCTCGAAGTACGGGATCAGCTTTGGTGGCGGCATCGTCCTCGACAAGCAGCTGCACTACAGCCAGTCGTCGGCGGCCGAGGTGCTGCTGATCAGCAGCTTCGGCCAGAGCCCGGTGACCCGAGGCCTGGACACGCTCCCGGTGCTGCTGCTGGGGGCCACCTCGGTCGACGGCAAGGCGGCCACCGGCTATACCGAGACGCCGCTGATCTCAAGCGCCGGCGGCGCCTGCGCGCGAACCGACCTCACCGTCACCGACTCCAACTGCCTCGCGGCCGACAAGAAGGGGCCGTTCACGCTGGCGGCGACACTGGAGCAGACTTCGGCGCCCGCCGGGACCCGCCCGGTGCGGATTGTTGCCTTCGGCGGCGCGGGCTTCGCCGACGACCTGGTCGCCAGCCAGACCACCCAGCCGCCCGGGAACATGCCGCTGATGGTCAACGCCATCAACTGGCTGGCGGGACAGGACAAGGTGATCAACATCGCGCCCCGCACCGCCACCCCGGAGGCGGTCTTCCTCACCGACGCCCAGCGGCAGCTGATCCTGATCGGCTACCCCTTCTTCCTGCCGGCGCTGGTGGGGGCGCTGGGGGTGAGCGTCTACCTGCGCCGGCGCCAACGAGGCTGAGTCTCCGACCTCCGATGAGCAGCCGTGGCTTCTACATTGCGGCTGCGATCTTCCTTGCCGCGGTCGCCGCCTACTACATCTTCGACATCCACAAGCCGGCCAGCACCGGCGGCGCGCCGCAGCCATCCCCGGTGATCAACATCGGCCCCAGCACAGTCAGCCGGATCGAGGTTAAATCGGCCGGGCGGACCCTGACGGTGCTGCGCAATGGTGCCGAGTGGCGCTACTCGGTTTGTCCCGGCGCCCAGACCGATTGCCCGACCTCAGTCGCGGACACCCCCCGAGCCCTCGCGCTGCTGGGCGTGATCCTGCAGCTGCGACCCACCACGACAATCTTCGGCGCCCCCGAGGGCCTGCCGGCGTACGGCCTCGACACCGCCACTGTCGGGGAGGTCGACCTGCAGACTCCGAGCGGTCGCAGCGTGGCCCTGCTGATCGGCGCCAAGACCCAGGACAGCGTCAGCTATTACGTCCGGCTGTCTGGCTCCAAGGACATCGAGACAGTGCCGGCCGCGACCGTGCAGACTCAGGTCATCGGCGCCCTCGATGCGCCCCCGGCGCCTATCCCCCGCCCGTCGCCGGTAACCTCCCCAGTGTCTTCGCCGAGCCCCAGCTGAGCGGCAGCCATGGCCTCGGCTTGTCGGCGTCCGAGCGTGATTTTGAGTTCAAGCGGTGGCAGACGGGCCGGCGTTGCTGATAAACTCCGGCCCGGTCGGTCCGCTGGGGCCAGGCCTGTCTAACCGCTTATCAGTTGGTAGTTGCGCGCCGGCCACCGGCCCGCACTCACAGGAGATTGGATGTCGCTTGAGCTCACTCTGGTAGTCGTTGCCGCGCTTCTGGCGATCGCCTACGGCGCGTTCCTCGCCTACTCGGTCCTCAGCAAGAGCGCGGGCAATGAGCGGATGCAGGAGATCTCCGGCTACATCCAGGAGGGGGCTTCCGCCTACCTGAACCGTCAGTACACGATCATCGCCGCCGTCGGCGCGGTGATCTTCGTGGTCATGTTCGTGACGCTTGGCTACCGCACCGGGCTGCTCTTCATCGTGGGCGCCGGCTGCTCGGCGGCGGCCGGCTACGTTGGCATGAACGTCAGCGTGCGGGCCAACGTGCGCACCGCCGAGGCCGCCCGCGGCGGGCTGGCCGACGCCCTGGCGATGGCCTTCCGCGGCGGCGCCGTCACCGGCCTCTTCGTTGTCGGCCTGGGGCTCCTCGGCGTGACCCTCAGCTACGTAGTCTTCAATGACCCAAAGGCGCTGATCGGCCTGGGCTTCGGGGCTTCGTTGGTGTCCGTCTTCGCCCGTCTTGGTGGCGGCATCTACACCAAGGCCGCCGACGTCGGCGCCGACCTGGTCGGCAAGGTCGAAGCCGGCATCCCCGAGGACGACCCCCGCAACCCCGCGGTCATCGCCGACAACGTGGGCGACAACGTGGGCGACTGCGCGGGCATGGCGGCGGACTTGTTCGAGACCTACGCCGTGACCTCGGTGGCAGCAATGCTGCTTGGCTCGCTTGTCTTTCCCGGCAAGATCGAGTTCGTGATCTACCCCCTGCTGCTGGGGGGCGTCTCGATCGTGGCCTCGATCATCGGCAGCTTCTTCGTGCGGCTGGGCAAGAGCGGCAACATCATGAACGCGCTCTACAAGGGCCTCTGGGTCGCCGCCGCGCTGGCCCTGGCCGGCTTCTACCTGGTCACGGTCAACTACATGGGCAAGGCCGGCGGGGTCGACACCACCAAGCTCTTCCTGGCGGCCCTCATCGGCATCGCCATCACGGTGGCCCTGGTCTACATCACCGACTACTACACCAGCGCCGAGTACAAGCCGACCAAGCGCATCGCCGAAGCCAGCACCACCGGCCACGCGACCAACATCATCGCGGGGCTGGCGGTCGGCATGCAGGCAACCGCGATCCCGGTGGCGGTGATCGCGGCCGGGATCATCCTCGCCGCCAGCCTCGGCGGTGGTGGTCAGCAGTCGCTCTACTACATCGCGGTTGCTGCCATGGCGATGCTGTCGATGACCGGCATCATCGTGGCCATCGACTCATACGGACCGATCACCGACAACGCCGGCGGCATCGCCGAGATGGCGGGCCTGCCAGAGTCGGTGCGCGAGGTGACTGACCCGCTCGACTCCGTCGGCAACACCACCAAGGCGGTCACCAAGGGCTACGCCATCGGTTCGGCCGGGCTGGCGGCCCTGGTGCTGTTCGGTTCCTACACCCAGGAGCTGAACGACGCCCTCCACCTGGATTCGGCCCACGCCTTCCGTTTCGACCTCTCCGACCCGCAGGTGATCGTGGGGCTGTTCATCGGCGGCATCCTGCCGGTGCTGTTCGCCTCCTTCTGCATGCTGGCGGTCGGCCGTGCCGCCGGCGGCGTCGTCGAGGAGGTTCGGCGGCAATTCAAGGAGCACCCCGGCATCATGGAGGGCACCGAGACACCTGAGTACGGTCGCGCGGTTGCCCTGGTGACGGCGGCGGCGCAGCGGGAGATGATCGTCCCCGGCCTGATCCCGGTGGCGGCGCCGATCCTGGTTGGCTTCGTCCTGGGGCCGCGGGTGCTGGGCGGGATGCTGGTCGGCGCGATCGTGGTCGGCGTCTTCGTCGCCATCCAGATGACCAGCGGTGGCGGCGCCTGGGACAACGCCAAGAAGTTCATCGAGGACGGCGCCTTCGGCGGCAAAGGCACCGACGCCCACGCCGCCTCGGTCACCGGCGATACCGTGGGCGACCCCTACAAGGACACCGCCGGCCCTGCGATCAACCCGATGATCAAGGTGATCAACATCATCTCGATCCTGATCGCGTCCTCGGTCGCGGCGCACTCGCTCTTCTTCCACTAGAGTGCGACCCGCGCCAGGGAGCGCTCAATTGCGGATCGCTGTCATCGGCGGCGGCATCGCCGGGGTCTCGATCGCCTACGAGCTGGCGGCCCGCGCCGACGTCACCCTGCTCGAGCAGGAATCCGAGCTGGCCTACCACACCACCGGGCGGTCGGCGGCGATGTACCTCCAGACGTACGGCAACGAGCTGGTGCGAGCGCTTACGGTGGCCAGTCGTGAGGACTTCGACGCCATCCAGGCCGAATTCGAGACGGCTCCCCTGCTCACGGCCCAGCCGCTGCTGTGGGCCAGGTTCGAAGGGAGCGATCACCAGGTCCCCGTAGGCGGCCCACTCCGGGAGCTGTCGGTGGGGGAGGCGATCGCGCTCTGCCCCGCGTTGCGCGCCGACCTGCTGACGGGTGCCGCCCTCGACACCAGCGCCATGGAGATCGAGGTGCTGGCGCTCCACCAGGCGTATGTCCGGGGCCTGGTTGGTCGTGGCGGCGAGATCAGGCGCACATCGCCGCTTCGCGGACTGCGCAAAGACGCCGGCGGCTGGGCGGTGGACACCCCGGCGGGTCAGTTCAACGTCGACGTGGTCGTCAACGCGGCCGGGGCCTGGGTTGACCTCGTTGCCGGTCTGGCTGGGGTCGCGCCGGTCGGGATAAAGCCGCTGCGAAGGACGCTGTTCACCTGCCCGGTGACCCAGCCGAAACCGATCGATGGCTGGCCCTTTGTGTCAGACCTCGGCGAGCGGTTCTACTTCATCGCCGAGCACGACCAGGTCCTGGTCTCGCCCGCGGACGAGACGCCCGATGAGCCGGGCGACGCCCAGCCGAGGGTGGCCGAAATCGCCGCCGCGATCGAGGTCGTCAATGCATACACCACCCTCAACCTCCGCAGCGTTCGGGCTTCCTGGGCGGGGCTGCGCTCATTTGTCTCCGACCGATCCCCGGTGGTCGGCGCACGACAGGACGAGGCGGGTTTCTTCTGGTTCGCGGGCCAGGGCGGCTACGGCATCCAGATGGCGCCGGCGCTGGCACGCTCCGGCGCGTCGCTGCTCCTCGACGGCCGGCTGCCGGACGATGTGGTGGCAATGGGCGTCAACACTCAACGGCTGGGCCCCGACCGGCTGGGGCGATAACCTCTCATCGATGGACGAGTGGCAGCTCGAGATGGAGGAGATCGAGCGGAACCTGGTGGTGCTGCGAGCGCGAGACGGCGACCTTGGTGTGATCGACGAGCTGGAGGCCGAGCTGCGGATCCTGAAGTCGCTGTACTTGACCGCCGGGGATCTCTTCGATGAAGGCCTTGGCGATCCCCGGTTGCGCAGCGATTTCGAGCGCGTGGGCCTGGGCGGCTGGACCTTCCAGGACGTCTACACCTTCGTCTATGAGCGTGCCCTGGAGCTCGAGACCGGTCGCCGCGAGCTGTCGTCGCTGGTGCCGGAGCAGGACTACCACGACCTGATCCGCCGGCTCGCGGGTTGAGCCGCTTCGAGTTTTCGCGCCTCGACCCGGCGTTGGCGCCCCGGGCCGAAGGTCGATTGGACGTGGCTTCGATCGACGGCGCCGCGGCGCCTGGGGGAGCGCTGGAGGTCGACCTGGGCCCCAAGAAGATCGGGGGGCGCTACGCGCGGGTCTTCATCCGTACTGGGCGCGACCGGGTACGTTTCGTCGACGCGCTCTACAATGACGGGCCCTACCCGGGCCAGAACTGGATCGAGGTGTTCGACCTCGAGCTGCCGCGGGCGCTGGTCGGAGCGGCAGCGTGGGAGCCGCTGCTGGCGCCCTACCTGCAACCGCTCGGCGACGCCATCCCCCGGGGCGGCCATCTGATGATCGAGTACGAGAAGGTAATCTGGGCCGAGACCCAGCACGGGTTGCTGGTGGGGATTCCGCCCCTGGCGACGCCGCTGGGCGCGCTCCTGTATGCGGTCGGCTGCGGCGACAGCTTCAAGGACTGGTACTTCCCCGAGGGCGGCCAGGAGGGTGGTCGCAAGCTCCAGGGCAACAAGGCTTTCACCGACGAGCAGGCGCGCGAGCTGAGGGCGAAGCGCGCCGAGGAACTCGAGGTTTTCGTGGCGGGGCCCACAAGGGGCCCCGCTGAGATCGAATCCAGGGCCCGCACCGCGGCGGCCCGAATCCGAGGGGAGCTCCGGAGCTAGTCGAGCTCCATCGGCCCTTCGGCCTTCGCCTTCGACTTGTCCATCTTGTGGACATGCTCGTCCTGCCACCGGTCGGCGAGGCTCTTCTGAAGACCTGCCATGGTGGTGTACTCGAGCTCCTCCAGCGGCAGCCGGTGGGGCTCGAAAGGACCGTGGCGGCGGAGGTACTCAGCAACCTCGTTGGCCTTCTCCCGGGCCAAGTCGAAGCTGACGTCGTCGAACATGTCGCGCGGCTCGCCGAGCCGGCCGTCGGCCGGCTGGAAGCCGAGGCAGACGACGCGTGGCGGCCCGTCGAAGCGCGCCGGGTGCGAGCCGGGCTGGGAGGTCGGCATCAGCGGGCCCATGTGGGAACCGCGCATCCACCCCGGCACGATGTGCGGGAAGGCGAACGGCTCGAGCGCCTCGCCGACAGCCGGGAAGCCCGACTGGCAGCGGACGATGCAGACGGGGTCATCCTTGCCGACATAGCGGCCGGCGATCATCGTCAGCTTGGTGGTCGACGCCACCGCGCACCACTCGTCGGTCCACTTGGCGGGACGAATGTGGTCAATGACGTACCGACCGGGGGCGCCCAGGAACATCAACAGGTCGTATGTCTCTTCGGGCGTCTTGAGGTCGATGGTCTTGCCTTCAAGCGCGTCGTGGACGGTGAAGATGAAGCCCTCGTGCATCTTGGTGTCGATGACCAGACCGGGTGTGGTCATGGGGTCGGCGAACATCCGGAAGAGCGGCATGTTCCAGGCGCCGGGAGCGGTCTTGTCAGCCATGAAGCAGAGCACCGGCTCCGAGGGCCGCTCGACGAACTCGAGCTCAGCAACGCCCGGGCCCATGCCCTTGACGTTGCCGCTGAAGGCGTCGACGAGGAGGTCCTGGCCGGCGCCGTAGAGGTGCATCTCGTGGGCCACGCTGGCGGCCTCCTCGAACGCGGTCCAGGCCAGCTTGTGGATGCCCTCGTCGTCGGTGCCGTGGTAGTGGGTCATGATCAGCTGGACGTCGTCGCCGACCTGGGTGACGTAGTAGTCCTCGATTAGGGTGCTGTTACCGAGTACCTCGCGCGCCTTGGAAAGCAAGGCCGGGTGGGACGAACTGTGTCCGACCCATCCCCCAACGTCGGCTTTGATCAAGCTCAACGTGAGCTTTGTCCCTTCTGCCAAGTGATTCTCCTTTCAGTGGTCCCGGGGAGCCCGACGGGCGCTAAGCGCGCGTCAACCGCGTGGCGCTGAGGGGTTTGCTCGAAGGGGACACCGGCTTGGGTCGCTTACCTCGAGACGCTTCATCAGTAGCTCAAATGCCAGTCGCTATCATATCCCGTGCCTCCGGACTCGGACAACAAATCCAGCCCGGGCGGCGGGCGTCTCCTGGTCGTCCTCGTGTTCGCCGGCGGGCTCACCAGCCTGGGTCTGGAAATCGCCGCCTCCCGCCTGCTGGCGCCCTTCTTCGGCACCTCGACCTACATCTGGGGCGCGCTCATCGGGCTGGTGCTCCTGTACCTGACGCTGGGCTACTACGTCGGCGGCTGGGCGGCCGACAGGTGGCCCCGGGCCGACTACCTCTATCGCCTGACCGCGGTTGCCGCCGCCCTGGTGCTGGTGATCCCCGTGGTGTCGCGGCCGATCCTGCTCTTCTCCCAGCAGGCGCTCAACAGCTTCGCCGTTGGCGCCTTCGTGGGCGCCCTGCTGGCCGTGATCCTGCTCTTCGCCCCCGCCGTGATCCTGCTGGGAATGGTCTCGCCGTGGGTGATCCGGTTGCGGGTGAACGCCGTCGACAACGCCGGCCGCGCTTCCGGGGGGGTCTACGCGATCTCGACAGCGGGCTCCATCCTGGGCGCTTTCCTGCCCGCCTTCTGGTGGATTCCCAGCTTTGGCACTCGGGCCACGATCTACGGCCTCGGCCTGCTGCTGCTGGCGGTCTCGGCGGCGGGGATGGTCCGGCTCCGCGTCAGTGGCGCCGCCACGCTGACGGTGCTGTGCGCGCTGCCGCTGCTCGGCGCCGCGCTTCCCTACGGCTCCATCAAGCCGCCCACCGACGGCCGTGCCATCTACGAGGCGGACTCGGAGTACGGCTATATCCAGGTGGTGGAGCGGGGGAGTGAGCATGACCTGATTCTCAACGAGGGCCAGGCTATCCACTCGATTTACGATCCCAACCGGCTCCTCACCGGTGGCTACTGGGATTACTTCGCACTGACGCCCATGCTCGGCTATCGACACTGGCAGGGTCAGCGCCCCCAGCACGTCCTCGTGATCGGCCTCGCCGGCGGGACCGTGGCTCGCGTTCTGACGGCGGCGTACGGGCCGGTGCAGATCGACGGCGTCGAGATCGACCCGCGGATTATCGATGTCGGGCGGCGCTATTTCGCTATGACCGAGCCCAACCTCAACGCCGTCGCCGCCGACGGACGCTACTTCCTTAAGCAGGCCCGCAGCGACTACGACCTCATCGTCATCGACGCTTACCGCCAGCCCTACATCCCCTTCCACCTCACCACCAAGGAGTTCTTCGAGGAAGCTCGCCGCCACCTCAGCCCCAACGGCGTTGTCGCTGTCAATGTCGGCCGCGCCCCCGGCGACTATCGTATGGTCGACGCCATCACCGGCACTCTCGGCGATGCCTTCCCCGAGGTCTACCAGCAGGACACCGCCGGTTTCCTCAACACCATCGTCTACGCCACCAACCAGCCCGTCCAGCCGGCCGAGGTGGCCGCCAACCTGGGCCACAACCGCTCCGATTACCCGTCGCTGGTGGCTCACGTGGTCGAGGAGGCGAGCGTCCAGGCGCCCGTGCACGACGAGCCCCACGTTCCCATCTACACCGACGACCTGGCGCCGGTGGAGAGGCTGGTGGACTCGATCATCTACCGTTTCGTGACCACCAGCGGGCGCTGACCCACCCGTTGCTAGACTCCAGCGTGGCCGAGATCACCGAAGCC
>DAITAT010000079.1:0-4366 GCA_036824145.1 Candidatus Dormiibacterota bacterium | reverse complement strand
CCTGGCCGCGTTGGAGCGCGGCGAGGTCGTGTGCATCCCCGGGCTGGAGGACCCGACCGCGGTCACGCGTCGAGACGGCGCCCAGGCCGAGATGTTGCAGGCGGTGGGCCAGGCCGAGCTGGCGGAGCGCTACCGGGCCGATTGACCTGGTCAGGACTTCCTCTCCTTCAGGTGGTAGGGCACGTTGATCACTACCGTCCCCGGTCGGAACAGGAGTGCTGCTTTGAGCCGAAGCGCGGTCTGGTTGTGCAGGAACTGGTGCCACCACCGTCCGTAGACCATCTCGGGCAGGACCACCATGATCGTCGCGTCCTGATGCTGCGCTTCGACGGCGTCCAGGTATTCGAGGAAGGGCCGGACGAGTGACCTGTACGGTGACTCGATGACCTCCAGGGGCACGAGCCCGCCCCAGCTCTTCCACTTCTCGCGGATCTCGGCGATTTTCTCCGGGCTATCGGATATGAAGACTGCGACCACCTCGTCCGCGATGCGGCGGGCCAGGGCGAGCGCCTGGAGGTGCGGCTCGGCAAGATCGCTGACCGGCACCACCGCCAACGGGTAGACCTCGCCTGGCGTCAGCGGTGTCTCGGCTTGCACGCGGCGCTGGGCGCTGGTGTAGTGCCGGTGCACCGCGAGGAAAAGGAGCACCATCACCGGGACCAGCAGAACGACCACCCATGCCCCGTAGATGAACTTGGTCGCCGCGGCGATCACGAGCACCACCGTGGTGAGGACCGCGCCCGTGCCATTCATCAACATCGAACCCAGGTGGGCGCGCGAAGCACCTTCCTCGCGAGCCAGCCGCCGCCAATGCTCAACCATCCCCGCCTGGGACAGCGTGAACGCCAGGAAGACCCCGATCGTATAGAGCGGGATGAGGGCGTCGGTGCTGCCCTTGAAGTACCAGTAGAGGAGGGCGGAGAGGACTCCCAGCGTGATGATGCCGTTGGAGAACGCCAGGCGGTCGCCGAGGCTGACGAACTGAGTGGGCGCGTACTTGTCACGCGCCAGCAGGTAAAGCAGGCGGGGGAAGTCGGCAAAGGAGGTGTTTGCCGCCAGGATCAGGATCAGGGCGGTGGTTGCCTGCAAGTAGAAGTAGAGCGGTCCCGACCCGAAGGCAACATGACCCAGCTTGGACAGCACGGTCTGAGCTGCAGGGAGCTGGGCGGCGCACTCCGGCTGACCCAGCAGTCCTGGCAACCCCGGGCCGCAGGTGAAGTCGGGGAAGATCTGGAAGGCGTGAGCCAGGATCGTGATCCCAGCGAACATACCGACGGACAGGCCCACCATCACCATCAGCGTGGTCCGCGCGTTGCGCCACTCGGGCGGCTTGAAGATCGGCACGCCGTTGGAGATCGCCTCCACTCCCGTCAGCGCGGTGCAGCCTGAGCTGAAGGCTTTGAGGATGAGGAACAGGCTGATGCCCTCGAGTCCCACCGCCGCCTGGTAGTTGGTCGTTCGCGCGAAGTCGGTATGGGCTCCCTGGATCACGAGGTGCCAGCCACCAAACCCGATGAGACCAACCACGGCGACGATGAAGAGGTACGTGGGAGCCGCAAATATCGTCCCCGCCTCCCTGACGCCACGGAGATTGACCAGGACCATCAGGCCGATGATCGCCAGCCCGATCGGGACCACCGCGCCGGTCAGCTCGGGGAACGCCGACGTTACCGCCTGGACACCCGCCGAAATCGACACCGACACCGTGAGGATGTAATCGGTCGTGAGCGCGGCCGCGGCTGTCAAGCCCGGCAGGGGGCCCAGGTTGTCCTTGGCGACGATGTACGACCCGCCGCCGTTGGGGTAGGCCTTGATCGTCTGGCGATAGGAGAGACCGACGATGAGCAGCAGAACAACGATCGCGGCCCCGACCGGGAGCGAGAAAGAGATCGCCCCCGCGCCGGCCAGGAGAAGTACCGCCAGGGTCTGTTCTGTCGCGTATGCCACAGACGAAAGCGGGTCCGAGGAGAGCACCGCCATCGCTTTGATCTTGGAAAGCCGTTCGTGGATCTGTCGCGAGCTGGCTATCGGTTGGCCCACCAGCAACGTCCGGAGGCTGGCAAAGCCGCGTCGGGAATCCTGCTTCGGCCTTCGGACTCGGAGTTGGTCTTCGTGCCGCTCCAGCGCCGCCCCCTCGCCTCGCCGGGCTACCCGAATCACGCCGCCCCCGGCGCCCGTGTCCTCCTCATCCTCGTACAGCTCGACATCGGGATCTACCCGCCAGTTCGGCAGCTCTGCCGGCAGCTGGTTGGCCCAGCGCAGGCCGATCTCGCGGAGAGCCTCGTGCGTCGTGGGCGCCATCTCGCCGGACGGTCGTGGCTCTCGCGGAGTGACCTTGGGCATGGCCATGCGTCCAACCTAGAAACCGGGCCATCAACAGCGCATAAACAGCCACCTGATGACCTGGAGCTGCTGGAGTCAGCCCTCGGGTCTCCTGCGCGCATCTCCCAGGATGCGGCTGTCCAGGTCGCGGAGGCGATACCCCAGGCCCGGCTCCGTCAGGATCAGCTCCGGAGATGAGGGATCGCTCTCCAGCTTGACCCGGAGCCGCTGGACGAATGTGCGGGTGTATTGAGACTCTCCTGCATACTCCGGTCCCCAAACCTTTTGCAGCAGCCCCCGGTGAGTGAGGACGCGGCCGGCATTCAACACCAGCTCGCGCAAGACCGCGAATTCGGTCGGAGTCAGGCGGACCTCAACTTCTCGCTTGGTCACCTTCCTGCGGATCAGGTCGATCTCGACATCGCCGACGGTTGCGAACTGCGTCTGCGTCGGCGGATAGCTCGCCCGTCTCAGCTGCGCTTTCACGCGGGCCAGCAGCTCGGGTAACCCGAAAGGCTTGGCCAGGTAGTCGTCCGCTCCCGCGTCCAGAGCGCGAACCTTGTCGGACTGCGAGCCCCTGGCGCTGAGAACCAGGACCGGCGTGATCGAGATGCGCCGGAGCTGGTCCAGTACGGCTAGACCGTCGATGCCGGGGAGCCCGAGGTCAAGGATGACGAGATCCGGCTGGGGCATGCGGCCGAGAATGTCGACCGCCTCCTCGCCGGTGGCGACCGCGGTCACCGAATGCCCGCGGTTGGCGAGGGCATCGGCCACAAACTTCCGCATGCTCAGCTCGTCTTCGACGACCAGGATGATGGGCTCGGTCATGGAGTCGGCGCCTCGGTCTGGCGCCGCGCCTCGTCGGCGAAGCGCTTGACGGCGACGATGAATATCGATCCACCACCGGGCCGCGCCTCGCACCATATATGTCCGCTCATCGCCTCGGCCAGCCTTCGGCAAATGGCGAGGCCAAGTCCCGACCCGGCCGGCCGCCGGTCGCCGACGTCAAGCTCGGCGTGGCCCTGGAAGAAGCGATCGAAAATCACCTCGCGGTCGGGCTCCGGGACCCCGGGGCCGCGGTCGGCGACCTGGAAGCGCACGGTATCGCTGTCCGGGGCGCATACCAGGTCGACTGTCTCCGAGAAGCGCGAAGCGTTCTCGATCAGGTTCCGCAGGATCTCTTGAAGGCTGGCATCGTCGGCGCGGGCCAACCCGGCCTGGCCGGTGACCGTGAGCTCGAGGTCCGGGTCGAGGTTGCGCGCCCGGTCAGCGGCGGATTCGAGAGCTTCCCGCGCGTCCACAGGTTCGAGCCGCAGTTCGATGACGCCAGACTCGAGTCGAGCCATCTCGAGCAGGTCATCGACAAGCCGGGCCAGGTGACGACCCTCGGTGTTAATGGTGTCGAGGTACTGCCGCGCCGTCTCATCGACATTGATCCGGTCGGTTTCCCGGAGCGCGCTGGACATCCCCACGATGGCGCCCAGTGGAGTGCGGAGCTGGTGAGAAACGTTGGCCAGCAGCTCGGTCTTCAGGCGATCGGTCTCCGCGAGCGCTTCCACCGTCGCCGACACGCGGGCCAGCTCAGTGGCCAACCGGCGGCCCTCCTCTGCCTCCGCGCGCCGTCGTTCAAGCTCAATGTTGCTGTGCCTGAGAGACCCGGCCAGCTCTCGGCTTCGATGCTCCTGGCGGCGCCTGGTATCCGCCAGGATCCCAACCACCAGGGCGGCGATCACGAACAGCAGCAGGTTCTGGATGTCCGCGGCCGAGGAGATGGTGAAAGTGCCGATTGGGGGCACGAAGAAGTAGTCGATCAGGACCGTGGATAGGACCGCGGCAACGATCGCCGGGCCCAGGCCGAAGGCGAGCGCGACCAGGGTGATGGCGCCGAGGTAGAGATAGGAATAGCCGGTCGAGGTGGCAGCGGCCTGCTGAAGCGTGAGTATCCCGATGGTGATGGCCAGCGGCGCCACGGCAGCGACGAGATATCCGAGAATCCGCAGTCGGAGGCCCTGAATCACATACGAACACTAGCCCGGATCAGGTC
>DAITAT010000001.1:0-114964 GCA_036824145.1 Candidatus Dormiibacterota bacterium | reverse complement strand
AGGTCGCGCATGTCCTGGTTGCCTTCCTCGAACAGGTAGACCCACTTGGTCCCAAGCGCCGTCGTCGCCATGGCTTCGATCGCCTCCTCGACTGGTCAGAGAATCTCAGTCTATTGCGTTGAGCCGGACTCCATCAGCGAGTGGAGGGATCGGGCTCGATCGCTCAGCCGGCGCCGCTCGCGCTCCTGAACATGCTCGCCAGCCAGGTCGCCGCGGTGCGGATGTCCTGGTGGTCGCTGGCGGTGATCCCGACGCCCCCGGCTTCGCTGTCGAAGTCCAGGCGGCGCAGCAACATCGGGTCGCGACGCCGGAGCACCGCCTGCAGGCTGGCCTCGGCCTCGTGGTTGGTGGCCACCCCGATCTCCCCGGCGACGTCCTGCAGGATGGAGTAGCCATGCCCTTCCGCGGTGAGGTCGAGGATCCGGATCGGACCGACGTACTCGGCGTCGGCTGGGTCGCCCGGCGGCGGCGACGGTGGGGGCGGCTGCGGAGGCACGCCAAGGTCGTGCTCCAGCCAGGCCAGGTCAGCTCCATCGCCGGCGCCGGCGGGCTCCGGGGTCTCGTCAAAAGCGCTCGCAACGTCGAGCTCGCCAGTGGCAGCGACAATACCGGGGTCGGCGGCGCCGGCGTATGCCCCGCCCGAGAGAAGCTGGCGCGCCATGCTCTCGATGGCCGTGTCGGACAGGTGGCTGCCGATGTTGGCGGCGAGCCGGCCAAAAGCCGAGGCATCGTCGGTGGCGCCGGCCGCGGCGGCCAGGCGGCTGAGGCCGATCAGCCGCTGCGCCGTGGCTCTGCGATTGCGGGTGAGTCGAATACCCGCGAAAGTCGCCTCGATGCGCCGGCGCCCCTCGGCGTGCTGGCCGCCCAGGTACTCGGCGACCCCGAAGCCAAAGCTGGCCAGCGCAGCTTCTTCGTCGCGGCCGGCGTAGTGGAAGGTGCGCGCCGCCCAACCCAGCCTCGCCGTGCCACGGTCATAGGCGTGCTGGCGGATGTCGAGACGCCCCGCGAGCATGCTGATCGACGATTGCACCACCGGGTCGACGGTGTGGCCAAGCGCCTCGGCGGCGGCGTGGGTCCGGCGGCGGGCTTCGGCGTAGTCGCCGGCGAGGAAGGCGACCCAGCCGAGGTTGTACTCCGCGCGCCCGATTCGACCCGGGTCCTGGGCGGCCTGGGCCAGTTCAAGGCTCTTGAAGTACGCGGTCCGGGCGCTCTCTCGGTCGCCGGCGCTGTTGGCAACCATCCCCAGGGTGCCCACGGCCAACGCCATGGCGCCCGGGTCGCCCGTCTTCTGGGCCAAGTCGGTGGCGGCCCGAGCCGAGTTGTAAGCGCGGTCGTACTCCTCCAGGTCGGCCAGCAGCGGCGCCAGGTGGTTGAGCGTGGCCAGCAGGTTGGCTTCCTTTTTCAGCTGTTGCCAGAACAAGCCCGATTGCTGGTACAGCTCAACCGCCGCCGCCCGGTCCCCGCGGTCCCTGGCCAGGCGGGCCAGCTCGAAGAGCGCTGTCGCCTGAGCCTCGATGTTGCCGGAGGTGCGGGCCTCCTGAAGCTTGAGCTGAAGCTCGGGCTCGGTGGGTGCCGCCAATTCAGTCCCCGGCGGCGGCCCGGAACTTCTCCGTCAGCGCCGGTACCAGCTCGGCGATGCCAACGCGCACCTGCTCCATGCTGTCGCGCTCGCGGATGGTCACGGCCTTGTCTTCGAGGCTGTCGAAGTCGACGGTGACGGCGAAGGGAGTGCCGATCTCGTCGTGGCGCCGGTAGCGTCGGCCGATCGATTGCGTCTCGTCGTACTCGATGCGGAAGTGCGGCCGCAACAGCTCCTCCACCTGCCTCGATACCGGCAGCAACTGTTCGTTCTTGGAGAGTGGCAGCACCGCCACCTGGATCGGCGCCACGCGGGGATGAAAACGCAAGACCGTCCGCTTTTCGCCGCGCACCTCTTCTTCGTCGTAGGCGTCGATCATCAGCGTGAAAAGGCAGCGGTCCACGCCCATCGCCGGCTCGATGACGTAGGGCAGGTACCGCTCCTTGGTCTCCTCGTCGAAGTAGCTGAGGTCCTTGCCGCTGTACTCCGAGTGCTGCTTGAGGTCGAAGTCGGTGCGGTTGGCGATCCCCTCCAGCTCCTGCCATCCAAAGGGGAACTCGTACTCCACGTCGAAGGCCGCCTTGGCATAGTGGGCCAGCTCTTCGGGCCCGTGGGGCCGGAGGCGAAGCTTCTCGGCCCGGACTCCGAGCCAGATGTACCAGTCCAGCCGTGCCTGCTTCCAGTAGTCCAACCACTCATCGTCGGTGCCGGGCTTGACGAAGAACTCCATCTCCTGCTGCTCGAACTCGCGGAGCCGGAAGATGTAGTTGCCGGGCGAGATCTCGTTGCGGAACGACTTGCCCTGCTGCGCGATGCCGAAGGGAATCCGTCTGCGGGTGGCATTGAGGACGTTCTGGAACTGCACGAACATGCCCTGCGCGGTCTCCGGCCGGAGGTAGACCTCGGCCGCCGAATCCTCAACCGGACCCAGGAATGTCTTGAACATCAGGTTGAACTGCCGCGGCTCGCTGAATTCCCTGGCGCCGCAATTGGGGCAGATGCCCTCGAGGTGGTCCTCGCGGAATCGCTGATGGCAGTTCTTGCACTCCACCAGGGGATCGGTGAATCCGGCGACGTGCCCCGACGCTTCCCAGACCTTGGGCGCCATGATGATGCTGCTCTCCAGCCCCACGATGTCGTGGCGCAACTCCACCATCTGCCGCCACCAAAGCTGACGGATGTTGTGCTTCAAGGCCACCCCCAGCGGCCCGAAGTCGTAGATCGCGTTGATGCCGCCGTAGATCTCGCTGGATGGGAAGATGAAGCCACGGCGCTTGGCCAACGAGACCAGCGTCTCGATCAGCTTTTCAGGCTCGGCGATGCTGCGCTGTGCGGGGATGCTCAAGTGCCTACCTCTGGTGCCCCGGCTGTGGCTCAGGCGGGGCGTCTGACTCGACGGGCGAAGTCGATCGATTTCAACTGCCGGTCGAGGTGATGCTCGAGCTGCGCCTCCAGTGCCCCCTCAAGGGCGGCCAGGTCGTCCTCGTCCAGGCGAAGCCTAAAGAATAGGTCGCGATCGCCCGCGGCACAGACGCGCAGCACCTTGACGGCGCGGGCGGAGATCGGCGGGCTGGGCAGCTCACTCTTGTTGCAGTCGCCGCAGATGACCCCGCCCGCGATCGGCGAGAAGCCGAGCCCCGTCTCCCCAATCGGCTTGCCGCACCGGGCGCAGTCGGCCAGGGCCGGGGTATAGCCCAGCTCGCCCAGCACCCGCATCAGGAAGTCGCAGAGCTCGAGGCGCGCGCTCACCCACGGCTGGCTCAGGCGGTCGAGGGCGCCTACCACTACCTCGAACAGCTCCGGTTGCGGATGCCGCTCCTCCAGCACCTTGTCGGCAACCTCAACCACCACCGCCGCGGCCGCGCCCCGGGGCAGGTCGGCAGCCAGGCCATCGCTGCGGGTGATGCGCTGGAACTGGGTGACAACGTCCATCCGGCGGCCCTCGGCCAGCAGCATCTGGCCGTGCGAGAAGACATCGAGCTGGCCGCTCATCCGGCTCTTGGCCCGCCGAACCGCCTTGGCGATGGCAGGGAGCTTGCCGCGCTCACGGGTGAAGAGGGTGAGGATCCGGTCCGCCTCACCGTAGTCGACCTTGCGCAGGACAACCGCCTCGGCGCTATAGACCGGCATCGGCGTCGTTCTCGAGCCAGCTTGGCGAGATGGGTCGCCCGGTCCTCACTCGCCCTCGGCGGCGGCGGCCCTCTCCTCCTGTTCCGCTCGCGCCTCCTCACGGCGGATGGCGCCGGGGAACGGTCGCTCACCGCGGACGCGGACCTTGCCGATCCGCTGGCCGCGCACCGTCTCCACCGTCATCGAGGCACCCTCCACGTTGATCACCTCGCCGCTCTTGGGGATCGTCCCCAGGTGCGTGTAGATGAACCCGCCCAGGGAGTCGACATCTTCGGCCGCCAGCTTTAGCCCCAGCTCCTCACGCGCGTCGTCCAGGGATACGCGAGCATCCAGGACAGCGTCACCGGGGGCCAGGAATTGGACCTCCTCCTCCTCCATCGCGTCGTACTCGTCGCGGATGGGGCCGACGATCTCCTCGATGATGTCCTCGATCGTGATCATGCCCGCGGTCTGGCCATGCTCGTCGATGACGATCGCCATGTGGACCCGGTTCTCTCGCATCTCATGGAGGAACTCGGAGAGGTTCTTGTTCTCAGGCACGAAGTAGGGCTTGCGCAGCACCTTGCGGAGGTCGCCGTTCTTGCCGTTTTCGGCGCGTCGCTGGGAACTGTAGCGGAGCAGGTCTTTGGCGTAGGCCACGCCGACGATGTGGTCGATGGTCTGCTCGTAGACGGGGATACGGGTGTGGCCGTGCTTGAGGATCAAGCCCACGATCTCCGCGATCGGTCGGGTGACCTCCACGGCGACGATGTCGATGCGCGGGATCATCGCCTCGCGGACGGTCATGTCGCCGATCTCGATGATGCCGTGGATCATCTCCCGCTCCTCTTCTTCGATGATCCCCTCCTCCTCACCCACGGTGACCAGCATCTTCAGCTCTTCCTCGGTCACGAAGGGGCCCTTTACGGTGCCGCGGCCGCGGGCCACCAATCGGGCGAAGCCGCTCATCAGGCGGAGCCCGGGACGAAGCACGGTCGTGATCGTGGCAATCGTCGGCGCCACCATGAGGGCAAAGCCGATGTTGGACAGCGCCAGCGACTTGGCCGTGATCTCGGCGAAGACCAGCACCACCATGGCGTCGAGAAAGCTGACCAGCAGTTGTGGGAGGAACGCAGTCAAGCCGTGGTTCTCGGCGATCAGGCTCGCGCTGGTGGCCGAGATCACGATCGCCATGGTGTTGGTGGTGAGGATGGCGGTCAGGTATTCGTTGGGCTCGCGGTGGAGCTTCTCGATCACAGCGGCCCGCTGGTTGCCGTCCTCCACGAGGCGGCGCAGTTTGATCCGGCTGATTGAGGTCAGCGCGGTCTCGGCCGAGGCAGCCAGCGAGGCAGCGATGAAGGTGACGAACAGGAGCGCCACCAGGAGCATGTCGTAGGTACTCAAAGGCACCGGGTCAGGGCCGGCCGGAGCTCCTCCATCCACGCCTCATATGTCTCTCCCGCCGCGGGTGTCCATGTCGGGGAAGCGCGGGTCGCGGAACAGCTCGCTGACGGAGCGATCCTCGTGAACCCGGCGGATGCCTTCGGCCAGCAGCGGCGCAACCGAGAGCACGTGCAGCTTTTCGTGCCTCTCGGAGATGGGGATCGAGTCGGTGACAACGATCTGGTCGATGGGGGCGTCGGCCAGCCGCTGAACGGCGCCATCGGAGAACACCCCGTGGGTCGCGAGGACGTCGACGGTGCGGGCGCCATTGGCAACCAGCGCGTGGGCGACGCCGACCAGGGTGCTGCCGGTGGAGATGAGGTCGTCGATGACCACCGCGTTCATGCCGTCAACCTCACCGATGACGTTGAGGATCTCGGTGGCGTCGTCGCGGGGGCGGCGCTTGTCGACGATGGCGAAGGGGCCGTCGAGGATCTTCGCAACGGCGCGAGCCCGCCGGGTACCGCCGACGTCGGGCGAGACCACGACGATGTCCTTGAGGTGCCGGTGGCGGATGTGCTCGGAGATTATCTGGATCGCGGTCAAGTGGTCGAAGGGGATGTCGAAGAAGCCCTGGATGGCGTCGGCGTGGAGATCGAGGGCGATGATCCGGTTGGCCCCCGCCAGGCTGATGATGTTGGCCATCAACTTGGCCGAGATGGGATCGCGAGGAGCCGTCTTCTTCTCCTTGCGGGCGTATCCGTAGTACGGGATCACCGCCGTCACCCGCGCCGCCGATGCCCGGTGGAGAGCGTCCAGGATGATGAACAGCTGGATCAGGTTCTCGGACACCGGTTGGCAGGTCGGCTGGATCAGGAAGACGTCATTCCCGCGCACCGACTCGGCGATCTTGACGTCGTATTCGCCGTCCTTGAAGCGCCTGACGTGCATCTCACCCACAGGGATCTCCAGCTCGCCGGAGATGGCGCGGGCCAAGTCGGGGTGGGCATTACCCGACAGCAGCTTCAGTTCGCCGAACAAGGGATCCTCTCCTCCACCGATGGTGCGATCACTTTACCCCGACCGGGAGCCGCCATCGGGGGCCGGTGTGCCCTTCCGGCGTCGCTGGGTCCACCTGGGCACCTCGCGCTGCTCGCTCCGCTCGATCGCAAGCGCATCGGCGGCGACGTCGTCAGTGATCACCGACCCGGCCGCGGTATAGGCGCGATCACCGATCGAGACCGGCGCCACCAGGGTGCTGTCGGTGCCGATGAAGACGTTGTCGCCGATCACGGTCCGCCGCTTGACGACACCGTTGTAGTTCGCGGTCACGGTACCCGCGCCGATATTGACGCCCTTCCCCAGAACGGCATCGCCCAGGTACGAGAAATGGTGGATGTCGGACTCAGGCCCCACCAGGGTGTTCTTTATCTCGGTGTGGGTGCCGATCCGCGATTTCTTGGCGACCACGGTGCCAGAGCGCAGGCGGTTGAAGGGCCCGATGTCGACCCCGTCCTCGACCACCGACTCCGCCAGGTGCGACCGCCCCACAACGCAATCACGGCCGATCGCGCAGTCGTTGATCTCGGCGAAGGGGCCGATTTGGGTGCGCGAGCCGATGCTGGTGCGGCCCCGCAGGAAGCTGAAGGGATGGATCACCGCATCGGCTTCGATGCTGACCCCGAAGTCAATGTAAGTTGTGTCGGGATCGACGATGGTGACCCCCGACTGGGCAAGCTCGCGGTTCTTCCGGCGCCTCAGGACCGCCTCCGCCGCCGCCAGCTGCCAGCGATCGTTGACCCCCATCGCCTCTTCCTTTTCGCATGCCAACAGCCCCCGGCGCTCCAGCGTTTCGAAGACGTCGGTGAGGTAGTACTCGCCGGTGCGAGAGCTCTTCTTGACCCGGCGGAGGGCGGGCCACAGCGACTCGGCGCGGAAGCAGCAGACGCCGGTATTGACCAGGTCGATTTCGGCCTCGCCGGGGGTGACGTCGCTCTCCTCGACGATGTGCACGCGGCCGTCGTCCGACTCCACCAGCCGACCGTAGCCGGTGGGGTCGGCCATCCGGGCGGCCAGCAGCGCACAGTCGAGGTCGTTGCGCCGCCGCAGCTGGATCAGGCGCCGTACCGTGGCCACCGTCAAGAGCGGCACGTCGCCGTAGAGGACCAGAACCTCGAGTGCCTGGCGCAGCGCTTGCGGCACCTGGTTGAGAGCGTGGCCGGTGCCCAGCGGCCGCTGCTGCGCGGTCAAGGTCAGGCCCGCGGCGATGGGGACGAGGCTGGCCTCCTGGCCGGGCGCGTGCACCAGGACGATGCTCCGTGCGCCGAGCTGCCGGGCGAGCTGGATGGGGTAATGGACCAGGGATTCGCCCGCCAGCGGGTGCAGTATTTTCGGGATCGCCGAACGCATCCGCTTGCCCTGTCCGGCAGCGAGGATGACGACCAGCAGATCCCTAGCGGATGCTCGTGGCTGGCGTCGAGGCAAAGGGGTATCGCCATCTTCGGGCATCAGAGAGGGAGATTTTAACATCGGCCCCGCGGCAGGGTGCTCGGGGGCTAGGGCTCGAACCTAGATGAACAGCTCCAAAGGCTGCCGTCCTACCGTTAGACGACCCCCGAAAGCGCTTTGAGTCTAGCCGCGGGCCTGTCCGACGCCTCCGCCCTTCATCGCTTGGCGTTCATGGCCTGGCTCGCTCATCGCTTGCCAACGGGGCCTTCGCGCCCGATGCGCTCGGCCATGGCGTGGTGCGCTGCCATCTCTTCGTCGGCGGCCAGCGGAGCCAGCTCCGCAGAGGGGTCGCGGCGCCGCAGCGCCAGCTCCAGGATGCGGTCGGTGAGGTGGGGGTTCTTGGGCAGCAGCGACCCGTGCAAGTAGGTGCCGATCACGGTCCCGGCAACGACACCTTCATTGCCGTCATCGCCGTTGTTGCCGCTACCGACAAGGCATCTGCCCAGTGGTTGCAGCCCGGGCCCGAGGTAGGTGCGGCCGGCGTGGTTCTCGAACCCCACCAGCGTCGTCGGTCTGAGGCCGAGGCCGTTGGTCTCGACGATGACGTTGCCGATGGCCCGCCGCTCACCCGCCTCGGTGCGAAGGTCGACCAGCCCCAGCCCGGGCAGACGGGTGCCATCGACGGTGGTGTAGTGGCTGCCCAGGAACTGATAGCCGCCACACACCGCCAGCAGCACGGCCCCGCCGGCGACCGCCTCGACAAGCTGCGCTCGTTTGTCACCGGCGAGGTCACGCGCCACCAGGTCCTGGTCGAGGTCCTGGCCTCCGCCGATGAAGAAGATGTCGACGCCGTCGATGTCGGCCGGCCCCCGGCCGACTTCCATAACCTCCAGTTCGATGCCACGCCGGCGGCTGCGATCGAGCAGCGACAGGACGTTGCCACGGTCGCCATAGATGCTCATCTCGTGGGGATAGAGATGCCCGAGGCGGAGCCGCGCCGGCGACACTATCCCTCCCAGAACGGGCGCAGGTAGCCGCGCCGCGCCATCTCGGCCCGGAGCTCCAGCATCGCGGTGTAGGTGGGCAGGATGAAGACCTCCTCGCCATCAGCCGCCAGGTGGAGGGCGGCGTCGACACCACCAGCAACCGTGGGCGCGACCTCCACCCGGGTCATGGGGACGCCGCCGTATTTGAGGCGGATGCGCATGTCAAGCGCCCGGTCGCCGGTGAGAACGATCCTCTCGGCGTCATCGAGGAGCTCGAAATCGACGTCCCAAATCCACGAGATATCGCGGCCGTCGGCGATGCGGTCGTTCACGGCGATGACGAACCGGCGACCCTGCCCCAGCGTTCGGCTGGCGCGCAGGACCTCGTTGAACCCGGCCGGGTTCTTGGCCAGCAGCAGGTGGAGGATACGGCCGTCAACGTCGACACGCTCCAGGCGTCCGAAGGCTGGTTGGAAGTCGCGCAGCGCCGCCTTCACGGTGCCCGCAGGGATGTCGGCGCACAGGGCACCGGCGGTTGCGGCGAGGACGTTGTAGGTGTTGTAGAGGCCTGACAGGGGAACCTCGAGGACCTCGGTGGTGATGCCCATGCCGGTGACCGTGATCGCCTGGGAGACGAGCCCCGAGAACTCCGCGCGGGTCGCCGAGAGGTCGGCCTTAGGGCGCTCGAAATCGCCGGTCGGGCAGCGGTAGTGGCCCAGGTGGCCGACGTAGACGCGGCTGAAATCGAAGGGCTGGCCGCAACGCGGACAGAACTTGCTGTCGGCCGCGTGCGGCAGTTGGGGTTGCCCCTGGGCGCCGTCGTCGAGGCCGAAGTACTTGACCTCGGCCCGGAGGTCGCGACCGAGGTAGGCGACGGCGGGGTCGTCGGCGCAGAGCATCACCTGCGACGCGGCGGGGAGTGCGGCGAGGCCGGCCGAGATCGCGGCCGCGCTTGACTCCAGCTCGCCGTAGCGGTCGAGCTGGTCACGGAAGAGGTTGGTCACCACCACCACGCGGGGCGAGGTCGCCGCCACCACCGCCGGAAGGCTCGCCTCATCGACTTCGAAGACGCCGACCTGGGCGCGAGCACTGCCGCCGAGCCGGCTGTCCGCCACCACCGCGGCGGTCAGCCCGGAGACCAGGTTGGCGCCGGCGCGGTTGCCGACGACTCGCGCGCCAGAGGCCTCGAGGATGGTGCGAAGCAGGCTCGAGGTGGTGGTCTTTCCGTTGGTCCCGGCGACCACGATGACGCCGAGCTCGAGGCCCCGACTGAGCTTCTCGAGGGCGCGGCCGTCGATGCGGGCGCTGACGCGGCCGGGAAGCGTGGTCCCGCCGCCACGACCAAGGCGCCTGATGGTGGTCGATGTGAGCTTGCCGGCCACGACGGCGGCGCTGAGGGTGGGGTCCACAGGCCTATGCTATCGGCGCATCTCGCGGAGGCACCGTGAGGCGATCACTCGGTGGGCGCGGGCAGGGTGCGGCAGGCCCAGGTCTGAAAGCCGAGGGTGGAAGCCGAAAGCGCCAGGCGGCGGGCCTCCGCCCGGTTTCGGCAGACCTGGTACATGGCGCTGCCGGACCCGGTCAACCTCGGCACCCAGCCTCCCTCCTCGAGCGCCACCGCCTGGTCTTCGAGGACGCCGGCATGGAGGCGGGACGCCGGGGCCCAGAGCGTGTTGGGAAGCTCGTCGAGGGCAGAGCGCAGATCGGGGGAATCGTGGCGCCAGTGGTCGGCGGCAGCTGCAACGACTTCGCCGCTGCTCCACTCCTCGGGGCGAAGCTCGGCGAAGACCGCGGCTGTCGAGACGTGGACGCGCCCGAAGGCGAGCGCCAGCCACATCTCGCGGTAGGGCAGCGGCTCGATCGCCTCCCCCGCCCCGCCGACGAGCGCGGCGCCGCCGCTAAGCTGGAAGGGCACGTCGGCGCCAAGCTCAAGCGCCAGCGCGGCAAGCCGCTCGGGGTGCGCGTCGACGCCCAGGCGAGGCGCCGCCCGCAACACCGCGGCGGCGTCGGCGCTGCCGCCGCCAAGCCCGGCGCCAACCGGTATCAGTTTGCGCAGCCGCAGGCCTAACCCCAGCCCGCGTCCGGCCAGCGCCTCGAGGCCGCGCAGCGCACGCGATGCCAGCTCGCGGTCGGGCGCGATGGCTCCTGTGGCGGCGTCGCCGCCGACGCTGGTGCCCTCGCCCGGCTCGAGGACGAGGGTGTCGACGATGTCGACGTTGACCAGGATCGAACGCAGCTCGTGGTACCCGTCGGGCCGGCGACCGGTGACCTCGAGGCCGAGGTTGACTTTGGCGGGAGCCCGGAGCGTCAGGCTCATCAGCGCGCCTCGGCGGACGCTGCCGCGACCGCGCCGCGGCGCCCCAGGAAGACGCTCATCACAACCGCTGCCTCAGGCGATTGGAAGAGCCGCTGGCTCGCCAGGTAGGCGCCACCGGACAGCAGCATCGACGCCGCCAGCGCGACGTACTGTCGCACCTCGAGGCGGACCGGACCATCGCCGGCAAGCCCCCGCCAGGTCAGCCAGGCGACCGCTGCCAGCACCGCGCAGCCGACGGCGACCTCGCCAAGCATCGTCGCCAGGCGCCGGCCCTCGAACCCTCCCAGGTACGGCCGCAGCCAGTAGATCAGCAGGCTGAGGTTGAAGATGCTGGCCAGCGATGTCGCCAACGCCAGGCCGCCTTGCTGCAGCGGGCCGATGAACAGAAGCGTGGCGACGAGGTTGACGGCGACGGACGCGAATGCCACCAGCATCGGCGTCACCACCTTCTGCAGCGAGTAGTAGACGCGCGCCACAAGGAAGATCGAGGCCTGGGCGCCGATGCCGACGGCGAACAGGGCGAGAGGCGCGGTCACCAGCGATGTCGACTCGGCATTGAAGGCGCCCCGCTGCAGCAAGAGGGCGATGATCGGCGGGCCCAGGACGATCAGGCCGACGGCCGCGGGCAGCAACACGAAGAGGTTGAGGCGCACCGCGAGTGCCGCCTGCCGTCGCAGCGCACCGATCTCGCCCAGCGCCGCATGGCGGGCGAAATACGGAAACATCACCAGCGTCAAGGCGGTGGTGAAGGTCAGGTTGGGAATCTGGGCGATGTCGTTGGCGAAGTCGAGCGCCGCCACCCGGCCGGACGGGAGCCGAGCCGCAAGGACCCTGTCGACGGCGATGTTGGCCTGGACCGCGACCAGGCCCAGGGCGATCGGGATGGTCAGTGCCGCCACCCGCCAGACCGCCGGGTTGCGCAGCGCCCTCGGCACCAGCGGTCGCCAGCCGATGCGCAACAGCGAAGGCAGCTGGATCGCGAAATGGGCCAGCCCGCCAAGGGCGACGCCGATCGCAAGCCCGACTACGCCGAGGGGTTTCCCGTGGAAGCGCACCTGGGTCAGGAAGAGGGCGGCGCCGATGATGGCGAGGTCGTACATCAGCGGCGCCAGCGACAGCGGCAGGAATCGCCGGTAGGCGTTCATTACCCCCACCGCAAACCCGCCCATGCCGAGAAAGAGCGCCTGCAGCAGGATGATCCGGGTCAGGGTCAGGGTGAGGGCCTGCTCGCTGGGTCCGCGGCCCCCGGCGAGGAGACGAACCACCAGCGGGCTGGCCAGCTCCAGCAGCGCCACCCCGAGCACCAGGATCAGCAGTGCGGCCGTCATCACGCCGTTGACGACGCCGCGCGCTTCGTCGTCCTGGCCGCGGGCGAGGTGCTCCGTGGTCACCGGCACGAAGGCGGAACTGACCGCGCCACCGATCACGAGGAAGAGAAAAATATCCGGGATGGTGAAGGAGAGGACGTACAGGTCCATGTCGCCGCTGGTGCCGAAACGGTGGGCGATGATGACCTTCTGGAGGTAGCCGGCGGCTTTGGTGACGGCGAAAGCAACCAGTAGCAGCGTGCCTGACGCGGCAATCCGGCGTCGCTCGTCCGAGTCCGTTTGATTCACGGCTGACCATCATAGGGGCCGCCAGGAAGGGCCACGGTATAATCCCCAGTTCCTTTTTGGGGGACTCCATTCGACCACGAGGTCGAGCAAGAGGTTCGATGGCCAACATCAAGTCCGCCAAGAAGAGGGTGCTGATCTCCACCAAGAAGCACGACCGCAATCGCGTCGTGCGCTCAGCGGTTAAGACTCACGTCACCCGCGTCCGTCGCCTGATGGACAGCGGCGAGACCGCCCCCGTTGCTGAGGTCAAGGCTGCCGTCAAGGCCCTGGACCAGGCCGCCGAGCGTGGCATCCTGCATCCCAACAATGCCGCTCGCCGCAAGTCGCGGCTGATGCGCATGGTCGCCAGGGCATCCGCCTTAGCGGCCGACCCCGAAGCCGCCGCCCGCGCCGCCGCCGAGGCCAAGGCGCACGCCAAGGGCACGGCCAAAACCAAGGCCAAGAGCTCTGCCAAGAGCTCTGCCAAGAAGTAGCCCGGCCGTCCCAGTCGGCGGGAACCGCGAGCCGACGTTCCGCTAGAGCGCGGCCTCCATCACCACCAGGCGCAGAGCCGCATCCTCGTCGAGTTCGCCACGCCTTGAGGCGGCCTCGGCGCTTGCGGCACGGCGGTAGATGGCCTCGAGCCGCGCTGGATCGGCCCGGGATGCCTGCTCGATCGCCTTCTTGACGGTGTACTCGGCCAGCGGGCGGCCGTCACCGGCGAAGGCCTTCGTCAGGGCAGCCGGGCCGGCAGCGCCGCCCGGAGCAGCCGAAGCGGCCAGCAGCAGCCGGAGATGCCGGACCAGCATGTAGCTGAGCCGCCCGGGGGGCTCACCGATCGACAATGCCCGCTCGAGCTCAACCGCGGCACGACCCGGATCGCTCATCAGGGAATCGGTTAGGTCCCAGACCTGGTGCTCGGCGGTGTCGGGGACGAGCAGGGCCACATCCGCGGCGCCGATGGCCCCACCGGCGGCGTGGATGTGCAGCTTCTCCAACTCTGAGTCGAGTAGCCGGAGGTCGTCGCCGACGGCGTCGACCAGCAGCCGCTGGCCGGAGTTGTCGAGGTTCAGTCCCATCTGGCGGCAGCGCTGGGCGGTCCAGTTGAAGAGGTCGCCGCGACGGAGGCGCTGGTATTCGCGCACCTCGCCCCGGGCTTTGACAATCTGTACGACCGGGTTCGAGGGCGCCAAGGCGTTGCCCACGGCCAACACGAGGTGCGACTCGGCGGGCAGCTGAGCCAGCACCCCGGCAGCTTCGGCGGCCGGGTCGGCGGCCACGGCTTTGGCCGAACGCGACTTGCGCCCGGGGCGAGGCAACAGGACCTTCCAGTCCCGGATCCCAACCACGCGTCCGGAGCTGAAGAAGCCGACCGAACCGGCAGCGGCGGCGACCTCGGCGGGGCTCGACTCGGGGTCCAGCACCTCGGCGTCGAGCTCGGATTCAAGCCCTGAGGTGAGCCTGGCCCAGGTGTCGCCGAATGCCTGCTCGACCAGGTACGCCTCGCCGCCATGGAAAAGGTACAGACCCACGGACGAAGTGTAGGGATTACCAGGCGCAGCGCCGCGCGTCGCACGTAATCTCCAAGCGGCCGTCGCGGGAGGTCTGCCAGAGCTCCTGGCTGAAGCCCACACGAAGGCCGCGCGCGATCGGCTTGGCGGCGGTGTCCTGGGTCACCAACAGCCGCGTGTCGACGCCATCAAGCGCGGGCCCGGAGGCGCCGTCGCCGACATCAAGGACGGCGTACTCACCGGGAGGCGCCGCCGCGGGGACTCCGGCCCCCGCCTCGACGACCGCGATCCGCTCGGCGCCATAGCCGACCGAAATAGCGATGGATTCCGCCTTGGAGGCCGCCACCGAAACGCTCAGCCCATGCCAGCTCCAGCCGTCACCGGGGCGCACCCCGGTCACGGTGGCGCCGCGGCGCGCCTCGACGCCAAGCCACTGGACCGCCGCTGCCGTGGTCATGTCGGCAGGCGCGAACACGGTGCCGACCCGATATCGGTCGAGGGCGCTCAATCCGCCCGCCTCCGGGCGCGAGCCGCCGGTGAGGACGACGCTGTCGATCCTCCGCCAGCCTGGCATTGGCAGTCCAACGGGCAGGGTGGCGTCGAGCTCCGGGCTCAGCGCGGCAGCCTGGGAGCCGCCGTCGATGAGCATGGTGGCCCCATCGGGAGCCACCACCAAAACCGCCGGCCCGGCGCCGGCGACGAGGAAACTCATGTGGAGCCTGCCATCGGGCCGGCCCATGGCGAGCAGAACGGCGGTCCCCGCCAGCCCCGCCACCGCCACTGCCAGGGGAAGGCGCCAGCGACTCCAGCCGGCGACAAAAGCACCCACCCCCGCGTAGTAGGCGGCCGTCGCCGGGGCTCCAAAGCTGGCGACTCGGACGACCCCGCCGGGCACATGGGCGGCGGCACGGCTGACCACGATCGCAAATCGGGCCAGCCAGATCAGGAGCGCGGCCAGCGGCACCTCGAGCGCGGTGGCCAGGGTCGCGGCCAGCGGGACGCTGGGCGCCATCGCTCGGGCCGCCGCACCGGCCAACCCCAGCAGCAGGCCGGCGGTGATCGACGCCGGCAGGGTCGGCAGCACCAGGGCGTTGGCCGGCGGCGCCAACAATGGGATGACCAGGAAGTAATGTGCCGTCAGCGGCAGGGTGGCCAGCTGCGCCGCTGCGGTGACGGCGAGCGCCTCGCGCAATAGTCGCGGCACACGGCCCAACCTACGGCCAAAGCGCTCCGCGAACAGATGAATCCCGAGCACGCCGAGAAACGAGTACTGGAAACTGAGGTCCAGAACCAGGCTCGGTCGCCAGGCCAGCATCATGCCGGCGGCGAGCGTGAGCGACCGAAGCACCTCGGTCTCCCGGCGAAGGGTGCGCCCGAGCAACCCCAGCGAGCCCATCAACGCCGACCGCAACGCCGACGCCGACGCCCCTCCGACGAGGGTGTACAGACCCACACCTGCAACGGCCACGATCGCAGCTCGCCTCCCGGCGATGGCCACCGTCAGAAGCTGGAGCAGCCCGGCAATGATCGCCACCTTGATCCCGCTGATGGCCAGCAGGTGAACCAGTCCGCTGTCGACGAGGTCGGCGTCAAGCGCCGCCGGCAGGTGGCCACGGATTCCAGCAACCTCTCCCAGGACGACGGTGGCCTCGGGCTCGGGCAGAAGGTCCCGGCACGACTGCACCAGCCCACGCCGGGTGGCGTCGACGACGCGCGCGAGGCTCAGTCGTGGCGGTGGCGTCAGCGCCAACAACCCGGTGGCCGTCATCTCGGCCTCGATCCCTTGACGCTCGAGGCGATCGCCGTAGCCGGCGATGCCACCGGGACCGAGGCGCCGGAGGCGGCTGAGCCGGCCGGCGAGGCTGATCCGCTGGCCCGGCCAGACCTGCGCCTGGCTGTGAGCCTGGACCAGCACCAGCCCACCGACAGCGTGCACCGCCGCACCGGACCTGACGTGCTCGGCAGAGAGCCGGAAGGTCTGCTGCTGGCTGGCGGTCGAACCGCCGGCGCCAGAGATCGGCACGGACACAGATTCGACGGTGCCGTCGAGGCGGACGCTGGCCCCGAGATAGCCGTCGACCGTGCCCGGCCCGGCGTGGTGCACCGCGGCCGCTCCGCGAGCCAGGCCGAGGCACATCAGGGCTACCAGCATGGCGAGCCGCGCCCAGCGCCAACTCCCAAACGCCACCAGCAGAGCCGCCACCGCGGCGGCAACGAAGGCCAGCGCCAGCCATGCGGCCGGGCCCGGCCAGTAAATCCCAGCGATGGGATCGAGCGTGGGCCCGGCGTAGCTCACGGCGATCCCCGCGACCCATGCGACCAGTGCCGCCGTAGCAAGCAATCCGGCCGCCCCGTTCACCCCAGCGCGGTTCTAAAGCGCGGTGAGGTACTTCCGAATCGCGCTGAGAGTTGCCGCGTCCAGCCCCAGAGCGGTTCTCAGCTCGGTGACGCTGGCGAAGGGCCCGTAATTCTCTCGGTAGTCGAGGATCGCCTGCGCCAGGGCCGGGTCGATGCCGGGGACCGCCTCGAGCTGGGCCAGGTCCGCGGAGTTGATGTCGACCTTGGGGGCGGCACGGTTCGACCCCGCCTTGAGGCGCGCCACCTTGACCTGCCTGCCATCGGTCAACCGACCGGCGAGGTTGGGCAGGCGGTCCGGATCGGCATCGGGGAGGAGGCCGCCCGCAGCGGCGATGGCGTCACCCACCCGGAGCCCGGAGGCAAGCCGGTACAGCCCCGGGCTTGCAACCGCACCGCTGACATGGACCAACACCATGCGCGTGCTGCTGGCGGTGCCGGCAACGGCCTGGCGCCCGGTCCGAGCCCCCATCGCATCGGCGGCCACCGTCTCCGCCGGTGACGGCGTCGCCCCGACCCGCCAGAGCATGAATCCGGCGCCCAACAAGCCCAGCACCGCGCCCCCCACCATGACCGCCCGCCAGGCGGCCGCCATCCGCATTCCCTGTCCCATCCCATCCCCCGGACTCCGTTGACCTATGCTACGACAATATCACTCCATTGTATCAGTCGAGGCGAGGTCCTCGAGAACGATCGAGAAGATCTTGCTGGGGATGTAGATCACCTTGCGCGGCTGCTTGCCATCGAGCAGGTCGACGATCTTGGGGCGGCTGAGGACGGTCTGACGGACGTGGTCCTCATCGACGCCGACCGGCAGCATCAGCCGATCCCGGACCTTGCCGTTCACCTGCACCACGAGCTCGAACTCCTCGGCCGCACTCAGCGCCTGGTCGTACTCGGGCCAGGGCTGTAGGTGAACCGAATAGTCATGGCCGGTTATCCGCCAGAGCTCCTCGGCGAGGTGGGGTGCGGCGGGGGCCAGCAGCAGCACCATGGCGTCGATGGCGCGACGGTAGGCGACGGTCCCCGCGACTTCGCTCTTGTGAACGTCCTGGACGGAGTTGCGCAGCTTCATCAGGCTGGCGATGTAGGTGTTGAACTTGAAGGCGTCGATGTCCTCGGTGCAGCTCTTGATGGTCTGGTGCGTCAGCCGGACCAGCTCGCGCTCCTCACGGCTGTCGCCCTCGGTTGCCTTCTTGGGGTAGGTCTGGGTAACCAGGAAGTGGACACCATTGAGGAAGCGGCGGGTGCCGTCGATGCCCTCCTCGTACCAGGAACCACCCTCCGACCAGGGGGCGATGAAGAGCATGTAGAGACGGACGGCATCGGCGCCGTGGCTTTGCACCATCTCGTCGGGGGCCTTGACGTTGCCCCTCGACTTGGACATCTTGGAGCCGCCGAAAACGATCATCCCCTGGTTGCGCAGGTTCGTGAAGGGCTCGCTGAAGCCGAGCAGGCCGCAGTCACGCAGCGCCTTGACGAAGAAGCGGCTGTAGAGCAGGTGGAGGATGGCGTGCTCAATGCCGCCCATGTACTGGTCGACCGGCATCCAGTAGTCGACAGCCCGCCGGTCGCAGGGGGCGGAGTCTTCGTGGGGCGAGGTATAGCGCAAGAAGTACCAGCTGGAGTCGACGAAAGTGTCCATGGTGTCGGTCTCGCGGCGCGCCGGCTTGCCACAGGTGGGGCAGGTGGTGTTGACGAACTCCGCCGAAGTCGTCAGCGGTGAGGCGCCTGTGGGCTTGAAGTCAACGTCGCGCGGCAGCCGAACCGGCAGGTCGGCGTCCGGGACCGGGACCTCGCCGTGTTCCTCGCAATAGATGATCGGGATGGGTGCGCCCCAGTAACGTTGGCGGCTGATCAGCCAATCGCGCAGCCGGTACCGTACCGTCGGCTCGCCCCAGCCCTGGGCCTTGACCCAGGCATTGATCTGGGCGATCGCCGGCCCTTTGGCGACAAGCCCGTCGAAGCGGCCGGAATTGACCAGCGTGCCCTCCCCCACCCAGGCCTCTTTGAGCTCTCGGCTGGGCTTGCCGGTGGGACTGACGACCTCGCGGATCGGCAAGTCGAACTTCTTGGCGAACTCGAAGTCGCGCTCGTCGCTGGCAGGCACCGCCATGATCGCGCCGGTGCCGTAGGTGATGAGAACGTAGTCGGCGACCCAGATCGGCACCTTCTCACCGTTGACCGGGTTGATGGCATGGCCGCCGGTGAAGACGCCGGTCTTCTCCCGCTCCGTCGACTGGCGATCGATCTCAGAAGTGTTGAGGGCCACCTCGACAAACGCTTCCACATCGGCTCGCTGCTCATCGGTGGTCACCTGCGCGACCAGCGGATGCTCCGGCGCCAGCACCATGAAAGTGACCCCAAAGAGGGTGTCGGCACGGGTGGTGAAGATCCGCATCTTCTCCTCGGAGCCGTCGGAGGTGATCGCGGTGAAGTCGACCTCGAGCCCCTCGCTGCGTCCGATCCAGTTGGTCTGCATCGTCCGAACCCGCTCGGGCCAGTCCAACCCGTCGTAGCTGAGAAGCTCTTCGGCGTAGTCGGTGATGCGGAAGAACCACTGCTCCAGCTCTTTCTTGACCACCAGCGAGTCGCAGCGCTCGCACCTGCCATCGATGACCTGCTCGTTGGCGAGCACGGTCTGGTCCTTGGGGCACCAGTTGACCGGCGCCTTGGCTTTGTAGGCCAGCCCCTTCTTGTAGAGCTGCAGGAAGAGCCACTGAGTCCAGCGGTAGTACTTGGGCTCGGAGGTGGCCAGTCGGCGATCCCACTGGAAGGCCGAGCCCATGGTTCGCAACTGGGCCACCATGCGCTCCATGTTTACTGTCGTGTAGTCGGCGGGGTGGCCGCCGTTCTTGATGGCGGCGTTCTCGGCCGGCAGCCCGAAGGCGTCGAATCCGAAAGGGAAGAGGACGTTGTAGCCGCGCATCCGGCGATAGCGAGCGTGGACGTCGGGACCGGTGTAGGCGAACCAGTGGCCGACGTGGAGATCACCCGAGGTGTACGGGAACATCACCAGCGCGTACCACTTTGGCTTCGACTTCTCAAAGTCGACAGCCTGATAGAGGGCGTCGGCCTCCCAGCGCGCCTGCCAGTAGGGCTCGATTCGCGACGGGTCGTAACTCGCCTTTGGCATCCTGTACTTTAGCGTCTGCGAACGGGGTCAATTGATAGAATCGGCGCCTGCACGGGGCCTTAGCTCAGCTGGGAGAGCGCTTGCATGGCATGCAAGAGGTCACCGGTTCGATCCCGGTAGGCTCCACACTCATCCGCTAACCTCGGCTGCATGGGAATTGGCATCCGCGAGGCGAGGGATGGCGACGCCTGGGACCTGGTCGGCCTGGTCGCCGGCTGTTGGTCTGAGTACCCTGGTTGCGTCCTTGACGTCCACGGCGAGGCGCCCGACCTGCTGGCGATCGCGACCGCATATGCCGCCAAGGGCGGTCGCTTCTGGGTCGTCGAGGAGGATGGCAGGCTGATCGCCAGTGTCGGCTTTTCCCCCGCGCCCGCCCCGGGCACGGTGCTGCTGCAGAAGCTGTACGTCGCCCGATCGGCGCGACGAAAAGGGCTCGGCAGCCGGCTGGTCGACCTGGTCGAGACCGATTCAATCGAACGCGGCGAAACGGCCATCGAGTTGTGGAGCGACACCCGCTTCGAACCGGCCCACCGACTCTACGAGCGTCTGGGGTACGTCCGAAACGGCGCCACCCGGGAATTGCATGACCTCAGCAACAGCGTCGAGTACCGCTA
Organism: Candidatus Dormiibacterota bacterium; assembly: GCA_036824145.1. Lineage (GTDB taxonomy): Bacteria > Chloroflexota > Dormibacteria > DASZGP01 > DASZGP01 > DATMMS01. The sequence goes on along the minus strand of DAITAT010000001.1, from coordinate 94,931 downwards.
CCTGAAGGAGCTGCAGCATGGCTGACGACGAGCGCGGCCCAACGCCGGAGGCCTCTCAGCCGCTCTGGGCGCCGTGGCGGATGGAGTACCTCAAGGGAGCCCGCCCCAACGGCTGCCCCCTATGCGAGGCGCTGGAAAATGACCGGCTGATCCTCCACCGGGGCGACCTTGCGTTCGTGATCATGAACCTCTACCCGTACAGCAACGGCCACGTCATGGTCGCTCCCATCAAGCACCTGCCCCACCTCAGCGACCTCGACGCCGAAGTCTCGGCCGAGGTCATGGACCTGACCCAGCGGTCGATGACGGCGCTGGATCAGACGGTGCACCCCGAAGGCTTCAACATCGGCTACAACATCGGCCGGGCCGCTGGCGCCGGCATCACCGACCACGTCCACCAGCACGTGGTCCCTCGCTGGCTCGGCGACACCAATTTCTTGCCGGTGCTGGCGGGCCGGAAGACCATCGGCGAGGCTGTAGAAGAGACGCTCCAGAAGCTGAAGGAAGTCTTCTAGGCCTCTCGGACTGCCAGGTTGACCAGCGACACGAGCGATCCCAGCCTCCCCGTCCTCCGCGGCGAAGCTGTTACGTTGCGCCCGGCGATCCAAAACGACGTGCCCCAGCTGTTGGCGATCCTCCAAGCGCCAGAGGTCACACGGTGGTGGGGCGATCCTCAGCCGGGCGACCTGGAACAGGAGATCGACGCGGAAGACATCGGAGTGGTCGTCATCGAGGTAGAAGGTGAGGTAGCGGGGATGCTCCAGTACCACGAGGAAACCGAGCCGATGTATCGGTCCGCGGGCATGGACATCGCCTTAGCGCCGCAGTACCACGGTCGCGGGGTGGGGACGGACGCCTTACGCACGATGGCAAGATACCTGTTCGAGGACCGGGGCCATCACCGCCTCACCATCGACCCTGCGGCGGACAACGTTGCCGCGATCGCGACCTACGGGAAGATCGGCTTCAAGCCGGTTGGCGTGATGCGCCAGTACGAGCGCGGCCCCGACGGCACCTGGCACGACGGGCTCCTGATGGACATGCTCCGGGAGGCCTCGCCCTCCTAGCGCGGAGCCCGGTCGGCTAGAGCCCGAAGCTCTTGCCGATCACCTCTTTCATGATCTCGTCGGTACCGGCGCCGATGCGGATCAGGCGGGTGTCTCGCCAGGCGCGCTGGACGGGGTTGTCGGCCATGTAGCCGGCCCCGCCCCAGATCTGCATCGCGGTGTCGGCGATCTCGTGGGCGACCTGGCCCGAGACCAGCTTGGCCATCGAGATCTCCTTGACCGGGTACTCGCCCTCCCCGAAGCGTTTCGCGATCGAGTAGTTGTACTCGCGGGCGAGCTCGATCTTGGTCGCCATGTCGACGAGCATGTGCTTGATGACCTGCTGATGCCCGATCGGCTTGCCGAAAGCCTCGCGCTGCTTGGCGTACTCCAGGGTGGCGTCGAAAGTGAGCTGGGCTCCGGCGATCGCCCCGGCCGCGCCGATCATTCGCTCGCCCTGCAGCTCCCACATGATGTTGTAGAACCCCTGGCCGACCTCGCCGAGGACCGCGTTCCCGGGCACCCGCATGTCTTCGAACGCCAGCTCGGCGGTGTCCGAGGCCAGCATCCCCACCTTCTCCAGCTTGCGGCTGCGGATGAAGCCGGGGGTGTTGCAGTCGACCAAGAAGAGGGTCACGCCATCGAAACCGCGGCCCCTGTCGGTGCGGACGACCAGGGTGATGAAGTCGGCCCGGATGCCGTTGGTGATGAAGATCTTGCTGCCGTTGATGATCCAGTCGTCGCCGTCGCGCTTGGCCCAGGTCTGCACGTTCTGGACGTCCGACCCGGCGTTGGGCTCGGTGATGCCCAGGCAGGCTACCTTCTCGCCCTTGATTGCCGGCACCAGGTAGTTCTGCTTCTGCTCTTCGGTCCCGAACTTCAGGACCGGCGGGGTCGCCATGTCGGTCTGCACCCCTACCGCCATCCCCAGTCCGCCGCAGCGGCTGCGAGCCATCTCCTCGGAGAGCACCACGGAGGCGAAGTAGTCGCCGCCCTGGCCGCCGTATTCAACCGGGTAGTGGAGCCCGAGGTAACCGAGCTCGCCCATCCGTGGGAAGACCCAGTCGGCGAAGTAGGCCTCAGCCTCCCATTCCTCGGCGTGGGGTGCCAGTTCTGTTTCAACAAATTTGCGGATCGACTGCCGCAATTCTTCGTGTTCGACGGTGAAATACGACATCGTTATTCGCTCGTCACGCCATTTGTGCTCGATTTGGCAGAACTGGCACTATCATGCCGGTATGAATTTGGTTTCATTCCAATCGAAGGTTCTCGGTTGGCTGCCAGGCCCGAAGGACGAAGAGTCCGGGCAGGGGATGGTGGAGTACGCCTTCATTCTGGTGTTGATTGCCCTGGTGGTAATTGTGATGCTCATCGTCTTGGGCAACCAGGTCGCCAACATGTGGACCAACATCACCATAGGTGTCGGCGGAGCCTAACCGAGAACCAGAGCCCTTATCAGGACGGGGCCCGAGCGTCGGCTCGGGCCTTTTCCTTTTCCAGGGTCTAGAGGCGCTCAATGATGGTGCCAGTACCCATGCCGTGGCCAATGCACATGGTGATCAGGCCGAAACGTGCGTTCTGGCGCTCGAGCTCGTTGAGGCAGGTTGTGATCAGCTTGGCGCCGCTGCAACCCAGGGGGTGCCCGAGGGCGATCGCTCCGCCGTTGTAGTTGAGCTTCTCGGGATCGGCGCCGGTCTCCTTGAGCCAGGCCAGCACCACCGTCGCAAAGGCCTCGTTGACCTCAAACAGGTCGATGTCGTCCAGCTTCATGCCGGCCTTCTGAAGCACCTTGGCGGTTGCCGGGATCGGGCCCTCAAGCATGATCGTCGGGTCGGTGCCCACGGCTGCGGTGGCGACGATGCGGGCGCGCGGCGTGAGGCCCAGCTCCTTGACCTTGGCTTCGCTCATGACCAGGACGGCGGCGGCGCCATCAGAGATCTGGCTTGAGTTGCCAGCGGTGATCATCCCCTCGGGCTCGAACGCGGGCTGCAGGGAGGCGATCTTCTCGTAGGTGCTGCCCCGGCGGGGACCCTCGTCGGTGTCGATGACGGCGGAGTTGCCGTTGTCCTTTGCCTCGACGGCGACGATCTCGCTCTTGAAGCGCCCCTCATCGACGGCGGCAATCGCCTTCTCGTGGCTGTGCAGCGAGAAACGGTCCTGCGCCTCGCGGTCGATTCCATATTTCAGGGCCAGGCGGTTGGCCGACAGACCCTGGGGGATGATCTCGTAGAGGTCCGCAAGCTTGGGGCTGATCGGACCGACGCTGTCACCGAAGGGATCGGGACTGGCGAGCGCGTCGGAGCCCATCGGCAGACGGCTCATCGACTCCACGCCGGATCCGATGACGATGTCCATCGCTCCCGACTTGACCGCCTGAGCGGCAAAGTTGACGGCCTGCTGGCCGGAGCCACAGTAGCGCTCAACCGTGGTACCGGGGACCTCCTTGGGCAGGCCTGCGATCAGGGCAGCCTCGCGGGCCACGTTCATCGACTGCTCACCGACCTGGGTGACGCAGCCGGCGATCACGTCCTCGACCATCGCGGGATCGACCTTGGCGCGCTCCACGACCTCGCGCACCGCGATGGCAAGCAGGTCGTCGGGACGGACCTTGCTTAGGACGCCATTCCGCTTCCCGACGGGAGTCCGGACAGCTTCAACGATCAGGGCTTCAGACATCTAGGTCCTCCATGGCCAAGGGGCCGACACTGACGACGGTGTCATTTGACCACTAACTTAATGGCGGCGCGGGTTATTTCGCGCGGCGTGCCCACTTGGTCTTCTTCAGCATCTTCTTGTGCTTGTGCTTGCGCATCTTCTTGCGCCGCTTCTTGATGACTGAACCCAAGTGGGACGTCTCCTAACTAAACACCGATCGGGCGCGCGTCAGCCTCTGACGGCGCGCCGGCGATTCTAACAGCTAGATCAGTCGACGCCGATCTGGAAGGCGGCGGCCATGTCGGTGGCGCTGTAGGCGCGCATCGCCACGTGGGTATCGGTGCGGGCGATGCCGGGAACGGCTCGGAGCCGGGTGGTGACGAGCTCAGCCAGAGCTTCCATGTCCTTCACCCGCACGATGGCGATGTAGTCGATGCCGCCGGTGGTGGTGTAGACCTCGGTCACGCCCTCGATCTCGGCCAGGCCGGGGCCAACCTCCGCCAGCGCGCTGCGCTCGCAAGTGATCAGCATGAACGCCGTCAGCATCGGGAGCCGCTCATGTGAGGTGAAGCTTATCGCTGATCAGCTGCTTTAACCCGGCCTCGCTCAGCGCCCCGGTGATCTTGAACTGGACGATGCCATTGGCGTCGACGAAGATCGAGCTCGGCGGAGCGTCGACCTGGTAGGCGTAAGCGAGACGGGCGGCCTGGTCGAAGAGGCTGCGGTAGGGCATCTTGAACTCGTCGCGGAAGATCTTCGCCGCCTCCAGGTTATCGCGAACCGTGATCCCGAGGACCTGCAGCCCTTGCGGGGCGTAGTGGGCGAGCGCGCTGGTGATCCCCGGCTGCTCGGCGCGGCATGGTCCACACCACGAGGCCCAGAAATTCAGCACCAACGGGTGGCCGCGGTAGTCGGACAGCTTGACCGGCTTGCCATCAAGGTCGGTCCCGCTGAAGTCGGGCGCCGGCTTGCCGACAGTGGCCTGGCTCTGGTTGGCCTGCTGCAGTGGCTGCTGGAGCGAGCAGCCGGCCAGCCCCACCAGGGCGGCCACCAGGATCAGCCCGGCCCGGGAGCGCTTACCTGGCGTAGGAGTGGAGGCCGACGATCCAGAGGTTGACGTAATAGAAGGTGGCCAGGACCGACAGGAACCCGAGGCTCGCGATCGCGGTGGTCCGGTAGCCCCGCATACCGCCAATGGCGCGAGCGTGGAAATAGATGGCGTAGATGATCCAGGTCACCGCGGCCATGATCTCCTTGGGGTCGTTCCCCCACCACCGGCCCCAGGCGTGCTCGCCCCAGACCGCCCCCATCATTACTCCGAAAGTCCACAGCGGGAAGCCGATCAGGACCATCCGGAAGGCAAGCTTGTCGAGGGTCTCGGGGTCAGGCAGCCAGGCGGTGGCGGTTTGCAGCCAGCGTGGCCCGGCGGCCGCGACGGCCGCGCCCGGACCGGCGGCGGAGGCGGTTCCGCCCGAAGTGGTCACCGTGGCGGCTAGCGAGTAGCGCGGGCCCGAAGCCAGCACCAGCTTGCGTCCGCCGATGGCCCAGGCTTTGAGGAGGGCGGCAAAGCTGAAAAAGAACGTAAAGCTGAGCAGCGCTGATGCCGTCACCATGCTGGTGACGTGGATCTTCAGCCAGTAGGAGTTCAGCGCCGGGATCAAGCCTGAAGGGCCGGTGTACAACGAGCGGCCCACGCTCATGATGCCGATCGCCCCAATTACAACCAGGCCGCCCAGGTACTCCGTCTTCCAGAAGTAGGCGGTGGCGAGGAAGAAGGCCACCATGATCAAGGCCATCTGGGAGCTGTACTCATACATGTTCGAGAGCGGGTAATGGCCGTCCGCCGCCCAGCGGAAGCCGTAGGAGCCGAGATGCGCCGCCAGGCCGAGAGCCGTGACCGCCATCGCGACGCGGGCGAGGCGCGGCTTGCCCCAACCAGCGGCAATGAAGTACAGCGGCATCGAGACGAAGTAGTCGGCGATCGCGACGCCAAACAGGGTCAGCGAAGTGTTTTCCATCAGCCCGTCGAGGATTATACGGAGCCGCCGGCATCCTCCAGGGGTCGCGAACTGGGTCTGAAGTCGCGGGTCTCGCCCGGAGGGGGCCAGAATCCATGCTACAGTTCGTTCATCGCGGTCCAATTGACCGTGCGTGTGTCTCCAACGTTCCTTGAGCCCCACCGTTGGTGGGTGACCGTTGCGGTCCGCGAACCTCGACCCAACTCAAGGACCCAGGAGACAACCTTTGTCAGATACATTCGACGCGCTGGGACTCAGCGCGCCCACGCTTGCCGGGCTTGGCAAGATGGGCATCACCGAGCCTACCGCCGTGCAGGCGCAGGCCATCCCGCCCCTGCTCGCCGGCCGTGACGCGCTCGTTCAGGCCCCCACGGGCAGCGGCAAAACAGCCGCCTTCGTCATCCCCATCGTCGAGCTCTGCGCTCAACTCGGCGACCGCAAGCGCACCGTGGCGCTGGTCCTTTGCCCCACGCGGGAGCTGGCCAACCAGGGCGCCGACGTCGCCGACGCTTTGCTCAAGCCCCATGGCTTCCGTACCGCCTGCCTGATCGGCGGGGTCGGCTACGCCGAGCAGCGGATGCAGCTCAGCCAGACCCCACAGATCGTCTTCGGCTCACCGGGACGCATGATGGACCACATCTGGGAGGGCCGCCTCAAGGTCGACGGCGTCCGGGTCGCGGTCATCGATGAGGCCGACGAGCTTCTCGACCAGGGCTTCGCCCCCGAGGTGACCCGGATCCTGTCCTACCTGCCGCCGGAACGCCAGACCATCCTGGTCTCGGCCACGATGCCTGAATGGGTGCAAGGTGTCGTCAAGAGCGAGCTCCACGACCCCGCCCACATCGCCGTCGACTACAAGGCCGAGGACGACGGCACCATCGAGCACCGCATCGACGAAACCACTTCGGCGCGGCGCTTCGAGGACCTCTGCAAGCTGATCGATGAGCACCGCGACGGCTCGGTGCTCGTCTTCGGGCGCACCAAGTGGGGGGTGCAGAAGCTGGAAAGCCAGCTCAAGCGCGCCGGCATGAGCTGCGAAGCCCTGCAGGGCAACATGAGCCAGGGACAGCGCGACCGCGCCCTTGATCGCTTCCGCGACGGCAAGGTCAAGGTGCTGGTCGCCACCAACGTGGCCGCTCGCGGCATCGACGTACGCCACATCGGGCTGGTTGTCAACTACGAGCTTCCCGAATCCGCTGATCTCCTGACCCACCGCATCGGCCGGACCGGCCGGATGGGCTCGAACGGGATCGCGGTTACCATGATCACTCCCGAGGAAGAGGCCAAATGGAAGCGCCTCCAGCGGGGGGGAGCACCAGACCTACCCAGAAAGTCGACCTGGACGGCAGCAGAGAAGGCCTTAGCGGGAAAGCCCGCCGCGGCCGGGCCCCGAGGCCGCTACCGCTCCAACAACAACCGCGGCCGATCACAATCAGCTGCTCGATAACGGCTACGCCAGGCGTCGCCATCAACCACCCAGAGGTATCCAATTGAGTTTCCAGGACAAGACCCTTACCTGTCGTGACTGCAATCAGCAGTTCGTATTCACCGCCGGGGAGCAGGATTTCTATGCCAGCCGCGGATTGACCAACGAGCCGGGGCGCTGCCCCGACTGCCGCGCCATCAGGCGCGGCCAGGGCGGAGGCGGCGGTGGCCGCAGTCGCGAGATGTTCGACGTCATCTGCAGCAATTGCGGCAAGCAGACGCAGGTTCCGTTCCAGCCCACCTCGGGCCGGCCGGTTTACTGCAGCGACTGCTTCAGCCAGCAGCCGAGGCGGTAGAACAACGCAGGACTAGGGCCCGCCCGAAGGCGGAATCGCCCCAGACCAAGGGGCAGGTGAGCAAATAGCTCGCCTGCCCCTTCCTTTTGCCCGCGCTTCACCCAGGCAGCCGGCGGCGCTGGAGCAACCCGAACACGGCCAGCGCCGCGGCGCTGAGGGCGAAGATCTCCAAGAGGACGGCTACGAGCCAGCGCAGGGGCTGGGCGCCGGCCGCCAACGCGAGAACCACGCCGAGCACGCCGACGACGCAGAACCCCGCGGTGGCGAGCCCGATCGAGGCAGTTGTCACCCGCGTCGTTCGCAGCGACCCCGATGGCGGGCGCGAAAGCATCGCCACCATGAACGCATCGGCGACTGGGAGCAGGATCCGCTGGGCTCGACTCAGCGGCGGGAAGCCCCGGTCGCCCGGCGCGGGTGGGGTCACTCCGCGGCCTCCTTGACGCCGGCGATGCGCCTCTCCTCAAACGACCCGGGTGAACTCGCCAATCTGTTGCCCTCCTTTGGGGTTGTTCCCACCGTGCACGGATATGATGAGCGCCGTGACGGCCGCAGGGTACGACCGCTCCGGCCCCGCCAATGCCGGGCGCGGTCGCCCTTGGGACCGCGTCCCGCCGATCGCCTGGGTGGTCGCTTGCATAGCGCTGTGGGGGGCGGTCGCGTTTTTCCCTGTTCCTGGCAACGACCTCGACCAGTTCTTCTGGCCGTCAGCCAGGATCGCCGTCGCGGGGCAGCCGCTGATGGTCTACCAACCGGCGGGGCAGCAGTCGTACCCCAACGCCAACGGTCCCCTGGCGTTGGCGCCCCTGACGGTCGCAGGCATCGTCGTCAAGGCGCTCGGGTGGACCGACAGCATGCAGCTGCGGCGCCTCGTTGCCCTGAGCCTCTTCAGCCTCTTCATTCTGCTGATGGCCCGGGAGGCGGTGATGGCGGTCGAGCGCCTCCGCGGCCAACGTCTCTCCGGCCGTGCTCGCTTTTTCACCTACGCTGCCTTCGCCGTCGCCCCGCCGATCTGGCACTCGGTCGCCGGCTACGGCCACATCGAGCAGCCGCTGGAGATCTGGCTGGTCCTGCTGGCGGCCCGATGGGCAGCCGCGGAGCGTCCGCTGCGCGGCGGCGCGACCCTGGGGTTGGCCATCCTGGCGCGCAGTTCCGCGACCCTGCTCGCGCTTCCCCTGCTGCTTGCGGGGTCGCGGCAGGGCATCCGCCGTGCCGGCGGCGTCGCCATCGTGGGCGCGGTGGTGGCAATCGGTGGCCTGCTCCCCTTCTTCCTCGCCGACCGCGTCGACGTTGCGCACTCGCTGTTCGGGTACCGCTCGAGCCTGCTCGTCGGCAGCGGGTCGATCTGGACCTTCAGCCGGGGCACGGCCTGGGAGCAGGTAGCCCAGCACTGGGACCTAGCGATGGTGGACGCGCTGGTGGTGGCTATCAACCTCTGGCTGGCGACGCGGCCCGGCGGCATGGTCAGGGGCAGGATCTACGCCGCCCTGGCACTGACGGCGGCGAGCTTCGCGCTGCTGGCCAAGACGGTGTGGCCCTACTACTTCCTCGAGGTTTACGTCTTCAGCGCCATCTGGGCCCTGGGGCGGGCGCGGGCGTCAAAGGCGGCGCTGATATCGCCGCTGGTGGTGGTCTCCGCGCTGGGACTTTTCGCCGAGGTTGGCTCGGCCCCCAACCAGAGCGAGTCCCTGGTGCACCTCGAAGCCGGGGTGATGTTCGGACTGCTCGGCGCCGCCATGCTGATCGCCCTGGCGGTGGCCAGCGGCGGCTTGTCGGATGAGCCGGCCGGGCCGCCCGAGCCTTCTAGCTCGGGCGGCTTCTGAGCTGAGCCGCGGCCTGCCCGGTCAGCCTCCGGCTGGTTGCTGCTGGAAGTCGGCCAGGGTGGCGGTGAGGGAGATCGTCTTGTTGCCCCGGGTCACCGTCATGGTGACCTTGTCACCGACCTTCTTTGTATCGAGGAAGGTCGTCAGCGCTTCGACCGAGGCTAGCGTGTGGCCGTCGATGGAGGTGAGAATGTCATCGCTGGCGTCGGCGCTGCCGGTGCCCTGCAGCCCGGCCTTCTGGGCAGGGCTACCGCTGACCACCTGGACCACGAGCACTCCACTCTGCTTGGGGAGGCTCAACGAACTCGCCAGCGACGAGGTCATGGTCTGGCCACTGATGCCGAGCCATGGGTGCTGAACTGCCTTGCCCGACTCCAGCGACTGGATCACACGCTTGGCGGTGTTGATGGGGACGGCGAAGCCGACGCCCACGCTGCCCTGGACCGGGCTCTGGATCGATTCGTCGACGCCTATGACCTCGCCCTTGGCGTTGAGCAACGGCCCCCCCGAGTTGCCCGGGTTGATAGGGGCGTCCGTCTGGATCATGCCGGTCAGCGCGCGGCCACTGGGGGAGGTACTGCTGCGGCCGAGACCGGACACGATCCCCGAGGTGAGCGAGCCCGCCAGGCCAAAGGGCGTGCCGATTGCCAGCACCGGGTCGCCTATCTGGGACCCGTCGGAGTTGCCCAGCACCAGCGGATGCAGGTGGCTGCCCGCCCCCGAGACATGGACCACGGCGAGGTCGTCGGAAGCATCGGTGCCGGCAACGTTGCCTGTCACGACGGTGCCGTCCTTGAAGGCGACGCGGATCTGGGCTGCGCCCGCCACCACGTGCTCATTGGTGAGGATGTCCCCCTGGGGGTTGACCACGATGCCAGAGCCGGTGGCCTCGCCGACGTTGCGGAAGTTGCTGCCGAGCTCGGTGGTGATAACGACCACGCCCGGGGAATCCTGCTGGTAGATTGCTGCCGCCGAGATGCCGGAGGCGGTGGTTGAACCTCCGCCGGTGTTCACCGGGGCGGAGATGTAGGGGGCCCCGGTGGCACTTGTGGTTTTCTGGCGACCAGCGACGATGGCCGCGCCAGCCGCTCCGCCCACCACTCCGCCGGCCACCGCGCCCAGCGCGACCAGGGGTAGGACGCGACCCCGCCGAGGGGGCTTGGGGTTGGTGACGGTGGGCGCCGGTTCGTACCCGAAGGTCGGCGATTGAGGGTAGTCAGGGGGGGTGGCGGGAGTTTCCATGCGCAGATGTTGACTCTTGAAAGTTAGGTACGGGTGAGGGATTTACGAGAACTTGATAAGAATCGTGGTGGACCCGATCGGACTCGAACCGACGGCCTCTGCGATGCGAACGCAGCGCTCTCCCAGCTGAGCTACGGGCCCGCCGGGATTCTACCCGGCGGCCCCGATCTGAGCCCCTGCGGATCTGGCCCTTAGGGGGCGGTGCGCCAGGCCGGCGGGCGCACCCAACCCCCGGCTTCAGCCGGCGGGAATCGAGGTCACGTTCACGAACCCGCCCTTGCCGTCGATGGCGTTGATCCAGATGGGCTGCTGGGCGTCGTGCGCGCCGGTGAAACCGAACCGGCCCAACGGGGTCGCCAGGCTGACTCGCTCCAGCGCGGAGCGCAGGGCGGCCCGATCCTTGGCGACGTCGGTGAAGCTGAGGTTGGCGTTCCTGGCCGCCTCGGCGAAAAGGAGGACGGCGGAATAGGCCTGGGCGGCGACCTCATCGGGTAGTTCGGGAGTTCCCTTGCTGTCCCTGTACTTGACCTTGTAAGCGTGGACAAACGACTGGTTCGCCGCGTCGCCGTTGCCCAGCCAGTAACCGCTGCCTGCCTGGGCGCCCACGCCGGCCTTGCCGGCGGCCTGGCTGGCGGTGTAGGTGTTGAAGCTGTCGTCGCCGATGATGGGGCCGGTGTACCCCTGGGCGCGCGCCTCCGCGACGATGGTCCCGGGGCGATCGCCCAACGCCGAGATCGCCCAGATGCCAGCCTTGAGGTCCTTGGCGCTGGTGACCATCGCCCTGAAATCGGTGTCGTGCTTCGAGAACGCGAGCAGACCGCCGCTGGCGACAGTGATGCCGTTGTCGGCGAAGGCTTGCCGGAAAGTGTCACGCGCCTCCACCGACGGCGTGTAGTCCCCCGCATAGAAGATGAGACCGGTTCGCGGGTGGGACTTGTTCGCCGCCGCTTTGACGTTCGCCGGGATCGCCACGGCCTCGCCGAGGCTGTCGCGGAAGATGTAGCCGCACCCGGCGGCCGCAGCGCAATCGCCGACCACGTGCTTGCCGGTCTCAGACGTCGCGAGCACGGGCGTGTGCTTCGCCTGAGCCACGGTGTGCACCGGGGTGGCCGCGATCGTAAGCGTAGGGCCGATGAGGCCGAGCACGTGTTTGGTGTTGACCAGGGTCTCGGTCTCAGTCGTGGCAAGTCGTGGATCGGAGGTGTCGTCCTGGACATGAACCGAAATCCGGCCGCCGTTCACCCCGGCCCGGTTGACTGTCTCAACGGCCAGGTCGATACCTTTCTTCTGCTTCGGGCCGTAATTGACGCCGGCGCCGGTCACCGACAACACCGCGCCCAGGGCAATGGTCTTGCCCGCGTAACTTGCCGGCGCGGAGCTGCCCTGGCCAATGCAGGCGGTCAGGACCAGCGCCGCCGCGCCGGGCAGGCCGGTCGTCAACGTCATTGATGCTGGCCTCAAACCTGGTTCAGCGTATTGTCGTTTGGCATGGCCGACAATGGATGCGGCGTGCAACCGTGTGACAGGTCAGCTTCGGAGTGGTTTCGGCGTCGATTCAGAAACTCCAGCGGTCCGGGCTCTGCCGGGAGACGGGTTCACAATTGCCACTGGTGATGATATGAGGGTTAGATGACCAGCGCCGAAACGAAGGGGCGCAAGCCCCAGCGCGGGTTGGTACTCGGCCGCCCCAGGTGAAGATAGCTCCGAGCCGCAAACGGCGGCCGGGCCTGAACTCCAATATAGAGACCGAGCTCAGCGGCGAGGAGCTGCTGCGGGTCTACAAGTTGATGCGCCTGGGCCGCGCTTTCGACGAGCGGATGTGGCTGCTCAACCGCACCGGCCAGGTGGCGTTCGTGATGCCCCACCAGGGCCACGAGGGCGCCCAGGCCGGCGCCGGCATGGCGGTCAAGCCGGGCGTCGACTGGGTGGTGCCCTACTACCGCGACATCACCCTCTCGCTGGTGATGGGGATGACGCTGGAGGAGCTGATGATGGGCTTCTTCTCCCGGGAAGCCGACCCCTCCACGGGAGGCCGCCTGATGCTGGGTCACTACGGCAAGGCATCCCTGCAGTACGTCACCGGCTCGAGTTGCGTCGCCAGCCAGATCCTCCACGCCGTGGGAATCGGGCTGGCGCTGAAGATCGAGGGCCGCGAAGCCGCCTGCCTGACCTGCTTCGGGGAAGGCGCCACCGCCGAGGGCGATTTCCACGAGGCAATGTCATTCGCGGGCATCCACCAGCTTCCAGTCGTGTTCTTCTGCCAGAACAACGGCTACTCCATCACCGTTCCCACCGACGAGGAGATCCCTATCGGCGTGGCCGAGCGCGCCCGTGGCTACGGCTTCCCCGGCGTGCGCGTCGACGGCAACGACCCCGTTGCGGTGCACGAGGCCACCAGGCGGGCGATGGAGCGAGCTCGCGCCGGCGAAGGCCCCACCCTGGTGGAGGCAATCGTGTACCGGCTGACACCACACTCCTCAGACGACGACGAGCGCCGCTACCGCACCTCTGAGGAGGTCGAGACCCACCGCGTCTCGGAGCCGGTCTCGGCCTTCCGGGCGACGCTTGTCAAAGCCGGCTTGCTGACCGAAGCCGACGACGACGCCATCACCACAGAGATCGCCGCCGCGGTTGACGCCGCCCAGGCAGCGGCCGAGGCCGCCCCCGATCCCGACCCGCTGACCCTGACCAGCCACGTGTTCTCGGCGGCCGCCCCGGACACCACCGACGAGGCACCCGACATCGCTCCCGCGGAAGGGCGCGAGCTGAATGTCCTGGAGGCCATCAAAGAGGCGATGGCCGACGAGATGGAGCGTGATCCACGGGTATTCGTGATGGGAGAAGATGTGGGCGCCGGCGGCGTCTTCCGCGCCACCGAGGGGCTCCGGGAGCGGTTCGGCGAGTGGCGCAGCTTCAGCACCCCGATCGCGGAGTCGCAGATCGTGGGCAGCGCCATCGGCGCCGCCTTCGCCGGGATGCGCCCGATCGCCGAGATGCAGTTCGCCGACTACAGCTATCCCGCCTTCAACCAGATCGTCAACGAGGCGGCGCGCACACGGTATCGCACCCTGGGCGACTTCCCCTGCCCCATCGTCGTCCGGGCGCCATTTGGAGGCGGGGTGCACGGCGCCCTCTATCACTCCCAGTCGCCGGAAGCGATGTACTGCCACTCCCCCGGCCTGAAGGTGGTCGCCCCCAGCAACCCCTACGACGCCAAGGGCCTGCTGATCGCCGCCATCCGCGACCCCGACCCGGTCCTCTTCCTCGAGCACAAGCGCGCCTACCGCCTGATCAAGGGCATCGTCCCCGAGGGGCCGTACACCCTCCCCATCGGTAGAGCCCGCCTGGCTCGCGAAGGCAAGCACCTGTCGGTGATCACCTACGGCCTGATGGTGCACCAGGCGCTCAAGGCCGCCGCCCACCTGGCCCAGGAGAACATCGACGTCGAGGTCCTCGACCTGCGCACCCTCAAGCCGATCGACGAGGAGGCAATCCTGGCCTCCGTCCGCAAGACCGGTAAGGTGCTGCTGCTGACCGAGGCCAACCCCTTCTGCGCCGTCACCAGCGAGGTCGGCATGTTGATCGCGGAGAAGGCCTTCGAGCAGCTCGACGCGCCCCTGGTGCGACTCACCGGACCAGACAGCCCGGCGATGCCCTTCGCGGTCGGACTCGAAGATGCCTTCCTACCCAACCCCGAGGGGATCGCGATCAAGCTCCGCGAGCTGGCGGCCTACTAGCGCGGCGATCGGCGGCGCGCCGCCGCTCGGCCCGCGGTCAGACCTCAGCCAACATTGCCGGCGCGGGGGGATGAAGCCAGGTTAGCGAGCCAGCGGAGGATCTCGTCGCCGGTAAGTGGTTCGCTGATGTGGTTGCCCTGGGCGGCGTCGCAGCCGTACCGCTCGAGCATCCAGAGCGAGTTGGCGTCGACCACCCCCTCCGCAACCACCCGGAGGCCGAGGTGGTGGCCCAGGTCGATCGTTGATCGCACGATGGCGGCGTCGTCGACGTTGTTGGCGAGGTCGCGCACGAACGATTGATCGATCTTGATCTCCTGCACCGGGAGGCTCTTGAGGTGAGCCAGGGACGAGTAGCCGGTGCCGAAGTCGTCGATCGACAGGTTGACCCCGAGGGCGCGCAGCCGGGCGATGGCGTCGTGGGACCCCGAGGCCATGGCCATGCTCTCGGTGATCTCCAGCGTGAGCTTACCGGGGTCGACCTCCCAGGCGGTGATCAGCTCGGCGAGGGTCTGTTCGAGCTCGGCCACCTGCAGGTTGCGCGGCGAGACGTTGACCGCCACCCCGATGTCCTGGCCGTCATCCGCCCAGCGCCGGACCTGGCGGAGCGCCTGGTTGAGGACCCAGGCGGTCAAGGGCCAGATCAGACCGCTCTCCTCGGCGGCGGGGATGAACCGATCGGGGGCCAGCAAGCCGTCGCGCGGGTGCGTCCAGCGCACCAGTGCCTCGACCCCCGCGATCGCCCCAGTCTTGCAGTCAACCTTGGGCTGGTACTGGAGCAACAGCTCTTCCCGCGTGATCCCCACGCGCAGCTCACCGATGAGCGCCAGGCGGGCGGCGCTGTGGAAGTCATGGTCGGGCGAGTAGAGGGCGTAGCCGCTGCGGCTGCGCTTGGCCTGGTACATCGCCACGTCGGCCCGTCGCAGCAGCACATTGGCCTCCTCGCCATCCTCGGGATAGCGCGCCACGCCGATGCTGGCGTCGACGTCGACGGTGTTGCCGAGCAGCTCGATGGGTTGGCGGAGGGCTGCGAGGATCTTCTCGGCGGTTGCCTCCAAGGCCGCGCCCTCAAGTCCACCGGAAGGAAGGATGGCAAACTCGTCACCGCCCAGGCGGGCGACGGTGTCAGATTCGCGGAGCACCGATCGCAAGCGCGCCCCGATCTCCTGCAAGAGGGCATCACCGTGCTCGTGGCCCAGGGTGTCGTTGACCTCCTTGAAGCGGTCCAGGTCGATCAGAAGGATGGCCAGGCCCTGCTGGCTCCGCTGCACCGTGAGGAGCGCCTGCTGCAGGCGATCGCTGAACAGAGTGCGGTTGGGCAGCCCGGTGAGAGCGTCGTGGAGCGCTTGGTACTCGATCGCCTCGGTCTGCGCCTTGCGCTCGGAGATGTCGCGGAAGGTAGCGATGAACAGCCGACGCGGCCCCAGGTGCATCTCGCTGATGCCGAAATCCATCGGGAAGGTGGTGCCATCCTTGCGGCGGGCGGTGATCTCCATGGGGTCGGTCCGAGACGCCCACTGGTCCAAATCCATCTCCGTATGAAGGGGATCGGAGGGGATGACCAGGTCGCCGATCGCGCGCCCCACGAGCTCGTCCGCGTCGTAGCCGAGGATGCGGCGCGCAGCCGGATTGAGCGACTCGATGACGCCGCCTTCGCCCAGCGTAATGATGCCGTCGGCCACGTTCTCCAGGACGGCCCGGCTGCGCTCCTCGCTCTCCTTGAAGCGCTCCTCGCTGAAGGCCAGGCGCTCGACCACACGGCCGATCTCGGCGAAAGATTCCCCCCGGGTGGTGGCGGCGGCGACCGCCTCAAGCACGCTGCTGCGCAAGTACTCGCGCTGTTCCCGCTCCAGCCCAACGTCAGCCCGCGACTGGCTGCGACGCTCGATGATCCACGGCGGGATGAAACGCGCCACCTCGGCGGAATCGACGCGCACCGCCACCTCGGAGTCACGAGCTTCGTCGACCGATATCGACACTCTCATCTGCTTACCGGTGTGGTCGCTCAGCATCCAGCCGCGATTCCAGACCATCGATCGTGGCGTGCCCTGGATGACACTGGTGAGGGCGCTCTCGGACAGGGACCAGCCCGACTGGACCCCTTGAGCCACTTTGAGGATCGCCCGAATCCCGGACCCGAGGTCATTGGCGATCCACTCGCACAGCGAGGCAGCGCGGTTGGAAACGTCGGGCCAAAGGCGAAGCTCATCCGGCTGCGCCGCCAGCGCGCGAACCACGCCGGCATGTCGCCGGCAATAGGGCACACCGTTGACGACGGCATAGTGGTCGGGGCACCAGGCGGTAGGACAGGCACGCCGGCGGCGGTCGGTGTAAGCGCAGGGGACCGCGGTTTCGTGGAGACAACCGTGGTCGTAACAGGGAAGCGAGCCTGACGGCCGCGCCGGCCGGGGGCGACGACCAAACCGGAGCGTCATTTTGGTGTTGTAACACCCTCAAACCGAGATCGGGAATGTGGATTTACGCACCGGCGTACGCTTGTGACATGAATATCGCGGTCGACGTGGTCCTGCCACGGGACGTCGATAGCTTCCGCGCCTACGTCCAGGCCGGCGGCAAAGTCGAATCGGCGGACTGGATGCCAGACGATTACCGGGCCGGGGTCCTCAAATTCCTTGAGATGCACGCCAATAGCGAATTCATGGGCGCCATGCCCGAGAGGGAGTGGATTCCTCGGGCGCCAACGCTGAAACGGAAGCTAACGCTCACCGCCAAGGTCCAGGACGAGGTCGGGCATGCGCAGATCCTGTACTCGCTGGCCGAGGATCTCGGTAAGCCGCGCCGTCAGATGCTCGACGACCTCATCAACGGGCGTTCGAAGTTCCACAACGTCTTCCACTACCCGGTGCCGACCTGGGGTGATGTCGCGCTGATCGGCTGGTTGGTCGACGGCGCCGCGCTGGTCACCCAGCACGCGCTACTGGAGGCCAGCTACGCGCCCTACGCCCGCGCGCTGCGGCGCATCTGCGCCGAGGAATCGCTACATCTCAAGCACGGCGAGGCGTTGACCTTGGAGCTCGCCTCCGGGACTCCCGAGCAATTCGAGATGTTCCAGCGGGCGCTCAACCGGTGGTGGGAGGCATTGATGCACTTTTTCGGCCCGCCCTCCGATGCCGAGCGCGATCTGCTGATCCAATACCGGGTCAAGACCGACGACAACGAGACGCTGCGACAGCGCTTCCTGAGCCGCTACGTGCCCCGAATCTGGTCGCTGGGCTACAGCCTCCCGGATCCGGCCCTGCGGCAGCTGCCGGACGGCAGTTGGGAGTACCGGCAGCCGGACTGGGACAAGCTGAAGGAGGTCGTTACCAACCACGGGCCCGAGAGCCAGAAGCGGTTGGCCTTGCGGCGTGCCTTCTCGCGCCGCCACGCGACCGTGGTCGAGCTCCTGAACTGATGGCCCGCTACGAGGTCTTCGGCCGGCGGGGTAGCGGCGAGCCCATCCATCATGTAGGAACCGTAGACGCCCCCCACATCGAGATGGGCCTGACCATGGCCCGACAATGCTTCAGCCGCCGCGGCGAGGCCGACGAGATCTGGCTCGTCGACGACGATCACCTGCGTCGCTTCCATGCCGTCGCCGACGAAGGCTTGGACAAGAGCTACCGCGAGATCCAGTCGTACGCCGACCTGGGCCGGCGCCGGCGCCTGGTCGAAGCCAACGTTCCCAGCACCAGCCTTTCGGAGGAGCAAACGCTCTCGTCGTCCGGCCCGGACCTGAAGTCGTGAGCGCCGGCGCCGCCAGCGTCCTCGTAGTCGCCACCAACCCGGCGCTGCGTGAGATGGAGCCCCGCCTCGAAGATGCATATGTCAATCTGCTCCTCTTCCTCGCCGACAGCGAGCTCGTCATAGGTCATCGCCATTCGGAGTGGACCGGCTTCGCCCCCTCGGCCGAGGCAGACGTCGCCTTCAGCTCGATCGCACAGGACGAGATCGGACACGCCCACCTCTATTACTCCCTGGTGGCGGGCGCTGAGAGCGAAGACGCAGTCGACGCCCTGGCACTGGACAGGGGACCGCGGCAGCTGCGCCACCTCCCCCTCCTGCACGCAGCCAACGGGGATTGGTTCTTCACGATTGCCCGGCACCTCTACTGGGACGTCTTCGAGGAGGTCTTCCTGGCCGCCGCCGTCAAGAGC
Source organism: Candidatus Dormiibacterota bacterium (assembly GCA_036824145.1). Lineage (GTDB taxonomy): Bacteria > Chloroflexota > Dormibacteria > DASZGP01 > DASZGP01 > DATMMS01. Next base: position 76,478 of record DAITAT010000001.1, on the reverse strand, counting down.
TCGCTGCCGCTGCTGGCGGGGGCCGCCAACCGGGTGGGCAACGAGGAGATCTACCACGAGGAGCACGCCGTCCAGTGGCTGGGGCTGCTCTCGAGCCGGCCGCCGCAGCGCCGACGGATGGTGGCGCAGCTGGGCCGGGTCACGGCGAGCGCCGGTAATCCTGTGCTTTCGGTGGCCGGCCTCAACGATCTCCGGACCGCAGGGGCCATGGCGGGCCAAGACGAGCTTGCCCGCGCCTACTCCACCGCCCTCAAAGAGCGACTCCTGGCGGCGGGCTGGACGGCCACCGAGGCGGCTTCGGCGCTGGAGCCGCTGGCCGGACGCGGGGATGGAGTGGCGCCGCCCGGCCTCTACCGGCTGCATCGAGACCTGACCGGGCTGCGCCGGGCCCACGCCGGGGCCAGCTGGTGATGAATCGCCTCGCCGTCGCCCGGCAGGCGCTCTCGGAGCTGCGCGACCCCGAGATCCCAACCGTGGGCATCCTCGAACTGGGGATGCTCCACGACCTCCGCGAGGAGGACGGCGTCATGGTGGTGGAGCTGCTGCCCACCTTCAGCGGCTGCCCCGCGATCGGGGTGATCACCGACGAGGTACAGAAGACGCTTGTGAAGGCCGGCCTCGAGCCGCTGCGGGTGCTGGTACGGGCTGACCTCCCGTGGAGCACATCGATGATCACAGAGACCGGTCGGCGCCAGGTTGCCGAGTTCGGCATCGTGCCACCACCGCTACGGAGCCTGGTGGTCGAGGACGTGGTCTGCCTCAACTGCCATGAGCGCAACGTGGCCCTGGTCTCCCGGTTTGGCAGCACCCCCTGCCGGGCCACCGCCAAATGCCGCAGCTGCGGGGAGCCGCTGCAGCTTTTCAAACCCGTCGGGGTCAGCTCGGGCGCCTGACCTCGCATCGGCTTGCGCCCGCTGGGCTCAGGCCCTTTGCCTCAAGCCCCTTGGGCGAGCAGTTCCGCCACCTCGAGGAGGCCATCGAGGTCACCCACCGGCTCTCGCATCCGGGGCACCCATCCCAGCAGGGGCACCTGCAGCTCGGCGATGCGGGTCATCAGGTCCTGGTCGCGCTGCCCCTGGGTGCGGTAGGCGAGGAAGTTCTCAGCCAGGGCACGCTCCATTGGGTTGGAGCGCTCTATAACGCGGCGGGCGAGGTTGGTCGCGGCGGGGTCGATAAGGTAGGCGGGTAGCCGCTTGTTGACGATCGCCCCGACCAGGTGCATCCCCGCCTCGCTCAGCTTCTCGACGAAGAAGCGAGCCTCCTCGAAGGGCACGTCCTCGAGGGTTGTCACCACCAGGAAGCTGGTCGAGGCCTGGCCGAGGAGGGCGTGGACACCCTCGGCGCGAGCCTTGAAGCCCTCGTACATGTCCTCGACGCTGACCAGGAACTCGGAAAGCTCGCCCAGGGTGCTCCCGCCGAGGAGATTGTCGGCGATTCGCATGATCGGTTTGGCGGTCAGGCTGAACATCCGCAGACCGACCTTGCCGGCAAACATCCCCGGCCGCGCCAGCAACCCTAGCAGCCCACCGCTGACAAGCTCGGTCATCCGGTTGGGCGCCTCCAGGAAGTCGAGGGCGTTGCGGCTCGGAGGCGTGTCCAGGACGATCAGGTCGTACTTCCCAGACTGATGTAAGTCGTATAGCCGCTCCATGGCGATGTACTCGTGGGAGCCCACGAAGGCTCCCGAGATCTCTTTGTAGAAGGGGTTGGAGAGGATCTTGTCGGCCTTCGTTCGGCTGCCGGCCTGCTGGGTGATGAGCTGGTCCCATGCGGACTTGGTCTCCAGCATCCCCGCCTCGAGGCGGCCGCGGGGGGCGCCCCCGCGGCCGGCGCCTTCGAGCTTGACCTGGCGCAGGCGGTTGCCGAGCTTGGCCAGGCCCATGGCGTCGGCGAGGCGCCGCGCGGGATCGATGGTGAGCACCGCAACGCGCATGTCCTCGCGGACGGCGGCCCGCGCCGCCAGCGCCGCCGCGGTGGTCGTCTTGCCGACGCCGTCGCTGCCGCAGAGGACAAGGATCCCGGGCTTGAGCAGCGAGTCGATGCTCACTCGACCTGCTCCAGGGCCTTGGCCATGGTCCTGGTGAAAGCGAAACCGTGATGTCGTTGGAAGACGTAGGGCACGTTGACCGTGGGGAGCTTCATTGAGCGCTGCAGCAGTTGACCCAGGTGGCGGGACCGATCACGCGCTTCGAGCATCATCTCGCCGGCGCCGATGAGGGGCTCGCCTTCGGGGTACTTTTTGAGAAATTGCCTGCGACCAGCGCCCGCGATCAGTCGCTTGAAGGCCGTGATCTCGGACTCGGGTACAACCTCTGGCTGCAGCTGGTTGACGAGCAGGGCGGCGGGCTTGATATCGGTTTCGTCGGCGAAGCGGTGGGCCAGGTCGATGGTTTCGTTGACCGGCATCTCCTCCACGATGGTGACCAGCACCACGGCGGTACTCGCCGGGTCGGCCAGCAGGTCGGCGATCCGCACCGCCTGGTCGTGGATCGCCCCCGACTTGACCAGCCCCGCCAGGTGACGAGCGGCGCCCAGTTGCGAGACAACGTGCCCGGTCGGAGCGCCGTCGACAACCACGAGGTCCCACCTCGGCTGGCCGTCATCGGTCGCCTCCTCTTCGAAATAGACCTTGCCCGTGACAAGGATCTCCTTCAGCCCCGGGATTGCGCCGGACGCGTACTCGATGAATCCCCGCATCGGTTTCAAGGAGAAGCCGGGAACGTGCAACATCAGCGACAGGTACTCCTGCATCGAGTCCTTGGGCTGCATCGACAAGCCCCACACGTTCTTGTGCAGGCGCCGGTACTTGTAGCCCACCCGCCTGGTGTCGAAGAAGTCGGGAACGTTGCCCTTGGCGTCGACCTCGACGACCAGGACCCGCTTGCCGCGCTGGGCTGCGATCAGCGCCAGCGCCGCCGAGGTGGTGCTTTTGCCGACGCCGCCCTTGCCGGTGAGGATGAGCACGCGCCGCTGCAGCAGCTCATCGATAAGGCGCGGCGGTCCCGGCATCCGCTGAGTCTACTGAGGAGCCGGCCCGACGCGGCCCGACGACACCACGGCTACTCCGCCAGTGAGACCCAGAGGAGTCCTGGGGGCATCCCGATCAGCTGGCCGTCGGGCCCGAGCAAGCGCAAGGGCGCGTTGTCGGCCGGGGAGTCCCAGCGTCCCTGGACCATCGTCCCGTGGGCGTACAGCTCAGCGGCGCCCCCGGCGGTTAAATCGAAGTCGCGAGCCTTGCCACCGCTGACGTCCTCGGTCATGCCCGTGATCCATTGCCGGACGTGGAGCACCGCTACGGACTGGGCCCGAACCGGACCGTACACAACATCATCCTGCCGCATGCCATCGCTGGTGACGCCGTAGGCGCCGGCGGAATAATCGAACACCGTGTTCATGTCGGCGACGTTGATGCCGGTCACCGGTTCGGTCCCGCTCCAGGTGTCTGAACGCAAAAAGTCATCCGATCGAGACGATCGTGCGCCGGCACTGGCGGCGGCGAGCATCTCCGCCTGAGACGTGTACAGGTTGTGCGGCGCGAGGCGGCCGTTCCACCGGAAAAAGTGCCGGCCGTTGTCGAAATCGTTGATGATGGCGGGCAGGCCGGCGTCGGCGAAGATTTTCTGATAGGTCCAGGAAGAGCCACCGCTGGCCATTAACAGAGAGTCGAATCGGTGGTACAGGTATACCGACACAAACCGCGCGCTCCGCACCGGCCCGACCACACCGGGCACCCGGTGATACAGAGCGGAGAATCTTGTGATTCCGCCTTCTGAGATCGATTCGAAGATCACCGACGCCGCCTGGAGCCCGGCCTGCGGTCGCGCGGGCTGAGTGTTCTCGACCTGGATCAGGAGCGGATATGGAATCAGACCGCTGAGAGGAAGCCCCTGGCCCGGCAGCGGTCCGGGGTTGGCCACGGGCGCTGGGCCGAGATCAACCTTGGGCGAGGGCGTCGGGGTGGGCTCCGGCGAGGGATCCACCACTGCGTGCCCGCTGAGCGATCGCATTGATGCCGATCGTGAGGACGTGGTGGATTGGCCGCACGCAACAAGAGCGACGAGAAATGCGGCAGAGAGGACGTTGAGATTGGAGGTTTGCAAGGACGTTTATTCAGTTGCGCCAGGCAAATGCCTGCTCGTGCGAGCAGGTTACGCGCCCTTTTCAGTTCCGTCAAGGGTTGTCATACTCGGAATGCCTACTGCACTGAGGCAAAAATGCGTCAGCGTGTCGACGACGAGGTCGAGCGAATAGTCTTCGCCGCCGATAAAAACACCGTACGCAAAACTCTCGATCATGCCTACGATTGCGCGCGCCGCACCGCGCGGATCGACCGGGCGCGTGCCGAGTTGCTTTTGCAAAGCCGTGATGCTTACGCAGAGGTGATTGACCAAAAGCTCGGCAAAATATTCGTCGTAGTGCTTGCGGAAAAATACGTCGGCAGCTGAGGCCTCGCGCAGCACTCGCATCAGCAGCTGGTTTCTCCGGTAGGTCTCCAGCGCCTTGCGCAACAGGTCGGGGATCTCGTCGACACTGAAGGGAACGCTGACGATGACGTCGAACTCCCCAAATGTCTGCTCCAGCAGCTCTTTGAGCAGGTCGCGCTTGCCGTGGAAGTAGAGATAGAAGGTGCCGTGGGCGATCTTCGCCTTCCGCGTTATGTCGTCGATGGTGGTGTCGCGATAACCCTTGCGATCGAAGAGTTGCTTGGCTGCGGACAGGACGCGCCGGCGGGTGCGATCGCTCTTCCGCTCCGGGGCACGCTTGCGCTCCGAGGCCCGGGTCACGCGCATGCGCGACTGGATCATGCCTCCGCCCGGCGACGCCTGGCGAGCCCCACCCTGGGTTCGGGGTTCCAAAGCGTTTCGAGGTCATAGAACACCCGCTCCCCGGGGAGAAAGATGTGGACCACGACCTCGACGTAGTCCAGCAGGATCCAGGCCCCATCGGCTTCGCCCGCAGCGTGGAGCGGTGAGACCCCCTTGGCCTTGGCAGCCTCGCGGACCGCATCGGCGATGGCACGGGTTTGGCGGTCGGTATCGCCCTCGCAGATCACGAAGAAGTCAGCCAGGGAGCTCTTCTTGCGTAGATCGATCTCGACGACATCCCGGGCTTTCTTGGACAGAGCGGCTCCACGCACCAGCCGGACCATCTGTCGGGGCGTCATTCGGCGGGATTATGACACAGGCGCACTATGTGTTTCGATACAAGTCGTGCTCGCGGATGTAAGCCGCCACCACTTCTGGTAGGAAGCTGGCACCGCTGCTGTCCTGGCTGAGAGCCTCGCGGACCGAGGTGGCAGAAACTGACGGTGAGGGGACTTCGAGGTAGAGCGCGTCAGCCGGCAGCTCCAGGCCCTCGAGGCCGGCACCCGGGGGTGTTGACCCGGCTCGATTGAAGACCGCGATCCGTGCCAGCCCGCCGATCATCGCTGCCTCGTGCCAGTCGTGAAAGTCGGCGGCGGCGTCCCTGCCCAGCAGCAGGACCAGCTCGGCGTCGGGGTACATCTCGGCCAACGCCCGGACGGTGTCAACGGTGTAGGAGACCCCGCCACGGCGTACCTCTATGTCAATGGCGAGCAGCGGCCTCCGACCCTGGACCGCCAACTCGACCATCGCCAGGCGGTCGGCCGCCGATGCCCGGGGCGCCGGCCGGTGCGACGGCTGGCTGGAGGGGATCATCAACACGGGGTCGAGGTCGAGCCTGTGGGCGCACGCCTCGGCGACCTCCAGATGTCCGCGATGAATCGGATCGAAGGTACCGCCGAACACTCCGATGCGCTTCATCTCAGAGGTCGGGGTCAAAGAGAAACTCCACTTTCCCGATCAGCACCGTGTCACCGACGCCGGCCCCGGCATCGAGCAGCGCCTGGCGCAGACCGATGGCGTCGAGCTGCCGGCGCATCTGGGTGAGTGCTTCGGGGTTGTTGATGTCAGTCCGGGCCACGATCGCCTCGACGTTCTTGCCCTTGACAAGGTAGGCGTCGTCCTGGAGCGTGACCCGAACCTTGGCCTGGGTTGCCTCCGGGTGATAGATGCGCAGCGCGGGCGGCCGCGGCCGGCGGCCGCTGGTCGCGGCTTCACGGATCGACCGCAGCAGCTCCTCGAGGCCCTGCCCCTCGCGCGCGGAAACCTTGTGGCAGATAAGCCCCTCGGCCCCCAGGTCTTTGGCCAGGCGGCGAGCAGTCAGGTCGGCCCCGGGCAGGTCGAGCTTGTTGAGGGCGACCACCCGGACCCGTTCGGGTAGCTCGGGATGGTACCGGCGCAACTCCTCGACGACCTGGTTGTAGCTGCCCCTGGCTTCGATCGGAGACAGCGAAGCATCGACCACGTGGACCAGGACGGCAGTCTTGACGAGATGCTTGAGAAACTCGGTTCCCAACCCCACGCCTTCTGAAGCGCCCTCGATCAGGCCCGGCACGTCGGCCAGGATGAGGCGGTCGCCGTCCTCGAAGGCGACCACGCCAAGATTGGGCTCGAGGGTGGTGAAGGGATAGCTGGCGATGCGGGGAGTTGCCGCGGTCAGCCCCGCGAGCAGTGTCGACTTGCCGGCGTTGGGAGCGCCGACGAAGCCGACGTCGGCGATCAGCCGCAGCTCCAGGATGATCTCCTTCTCCTCCGCCGGGGTGCCTAGCTCGGCGTACCGGGGGGCCTGGTTCTTGCTGTCGGCGAAGTGCGAGTTGCCCCTGCCGCCGCGCCCACCGCGAGCAACCATGAGCTCCTCGCCGTCGCGGTTCAGCTCCCCGATCAGCTCCTCTCTCTCGGCATCTTTGACGGAGGTTCCGAGTGGAACCAGCACCCGGACGGGGTCGGCGGCGGCCCCGTGGCGAAGGTTGCGCGCACCCGCGCCACCACTCCGCGCCGCCAGCAGCCGTCGGCCCTTGAAATGAGAGAGGCTGGTCAAGCCCTGGCTGGCGACCAGGATGACGTCGCCGCCGCGACCGCCATCACCGCCATCAGGCCCGCCACGGGGGACGTACTTGTCGCGTCGAAATGTCATGGCGCCGGATCCCCCGGCGCCCGAGCGCACGCGGATCCGGACCTCGTCCAGGAACAACGGGAACCCGGCGCTCTACGCCGGCTTCGCGGTGGTTGCCTTCTCGGCCTTGCGGGCGGGCTCGGTCGAGCTCGGCGACGAGGCGCCGGTGGCCACCGGGGTGATGCTGACGCGTTTGCGGTCGTCGCCGAAATCGGCGAAGGTCACGGTGCCGTCGGTGAGGGCGAACAGCGTGTGGTCGCGACCCAGGCCGACGTTCTCTCCAGGGTGGATCCGCGTTCCGCGCTGACGCACGATGATGGTGCCGCCCGTGACTTGCTCGCCACCGAAGCGCTTCACGCCCAGGCGCTGGGCGTTGCTGTCGCGGCCGTTGCGGGAACTACCCCCACCTTTCTTGTGTGCCATCGCTTATTCGCTCTCGGCCTTGGCCGGCTTCGCCTTTGCCTTGGCGGGCTTATCGGGCGCGGCCTTGGGCGCTGCAGCCTTGGCGGTCTTCGCCTTCGATCCCGGTCCCTTGACGGTGAGCACCTCGAGCAGGCTCTGCTCGGCGCGTGCTCCTCGGGTGCGGCGGTAGCGCTTCTTAGCTTTGTACTTGTAGACGATCAGCTTGGGACCCCGAGTCGCCGCGACCACGCGAACGGTCACGGCTGCCCCATCGACGGTGGGAGTGCCCACGGTCGCCCGGGCGCCGTCGGTCAGCAGCAGGACATCGCCGAAGCTCAGCTCGTCGCCGACCTTGGACCCCAGCCGGTCCACCGTGACGCGTGCGCCCTCGGCGACGCGGTACTGCTTGCCACTGATCTTGACGATTGCTTCCATTTTTTTGATTCGGGCCAACTCTATGCGTGCTTGGACGTCAGGTGGCGCGAGCGGCGATTCTAACATGGCCCCCCGCCCGCAACAGGTGGGTCAGCTCTTCTTGGTCACCATGATCACAGCCTGGTCGGCAACAGTCTGGGCGGGCAGGTTGTTGTAGGTGATCGTCACGCTGATGGGGTAGCTGCCGGGGGCGTCGTCCGGGACCACGGTGGCGTCGAAAACGATGCGAAGCGTCCCCCCAGGGCTGCCGGCTTCCGTCGCCGGCACGTCCCACGTCCCCCAGGAAGGCAGCAGGCTCTTGGCAACCGGGTTGGTGCTGCCGATCCGAGCCGAGTTCCCGGAGATCTCGAATGTGTTGACGTAGACGAAGCCCGATGGGAGCGTTGCGGAGATGAAGGTGCCCTGGGCCGGGGCCGTGCCGGTGTTGCGGAGAGTGACGGTGTAACGGGCGGTCTGACCCTGGGCCACCCGACTGTGCGCCGCCGCCACCTGCAACTCCATCGCGGCGGTGGGTTGCACCGTCAGGACCAGGGGCGGCGCCGCCACCGGGTCAGTGTCGTCGCTGGTCACCTCGGCGAAGTTGGGGGTCTTGCCGGGGGCGGCGCTGACGACGACCACGAAATCGAGCACCAGGGTCGATGGGTTACTGCTGCTGCCCCCGGGGATGCTCCAGGCGGACCAGGTGGGCGAGGGGCTGTTGATGGGAGGGTCGCTGGTCCGGGTCCGGATGGCCTCCCCTTTCATGGACTTGGTGCTGACGTACGTGAACCCGGTCGGCAGCCTGTCCTTGACGACGATCCCTCGAGCCACCCCAGAGCCGGAGTTGTCGATCTCGATCTCGATGGTCTTGAAGTCCTTGGGCCCGGATTTGGGGCTGAGGTCGGTCTGCTTCACGACCAGGTTGATGGCGCCCGGGATGAAGCTGCAAGAGCTCAGCGGCGCACTGCCCAGGATCAACACCGCAACTACCGCGAAGCCGCCAAGGGGGCCAAGCCTCCGACACCCCCATGGACGATCCAGCGACACTAGAACAGCATGTCCTTGTGGTGGATGATCACGCTCTGCACCATCCCGATCGCCGCCATGTTGGTCAGCATCGAACTGCCGCCATATGAGATGAAGGGTAGAGGGATGCCCACCACCGGCATCACCCCGATGTTCATTCCGACGTTGACCACCACCTGGAAGGCGATCATGGTCGCCACGCCAAACGCCAAAAGCGCCCCGAAGGAATCACGGGCGAGGTGCGCGGCTCGGAGCAGGCGCATCAGGACGACGCAGAAAAGCACCAGCAGGATGATCGCGCCGACGAAGCCCCACTCCTCGCTGAAGATCGCAAAGATGAAGTCGGTGACCCGGCTGGGAACGAATCCCAGCTGTCCCTGGGTGCCGGTGAGGAAGCCTTTACCGAAGAGTCCTCCCGACCCCACCGCGATCTTGGCCTGGAGGATGTTGTAGCCGGCGCCGGCGGGGTCCGAGCCAGGGTTGAGGAAGGTGATCAGGCGCCGCTGCTGGTAGCCCTGGAGGCGGCCGACGACCAGCGGCAACGCCGCGGCCGAGGCCAGGACCAGGGTCACCAAATAGCGCTTCGGCACTCCCGCCATGAAGGAGATGCCAAGAAAGATCCCCACGTAGACCAGGGCGGTGCCGAGGTCAGGCTGGGCCAGGATCAGAAGGGTTGGCGGCGCCACCATGGCGAGCGCGAGCAGGAGCGTCATGGGGCTCCTAATCCGGTCCCGCCGCACGTTGAAGAAGCGGGCCAAAACGATGATGATCAGCAGCTTCGAAATCTCCGAAGCCTGCAGCTCGAACAGGCCCAGGTTGATCTCCCGCTGCGCCCCAAGCACCTGGTGGCCGGCGACTCGAACCAGCACCAGCAGGAGAAGCATGAGCACGTAGGTCAGGCCGTAGAGACGGCCCATGGAGCGGTAGTCGGTGAGCGAGAAGTAGAGCAGCACGCCAAGGCCCACCGCCATGTAGATGACCTGGCGAACGAACTCGATGCGATTCCCGGTGCCAGCGGCGCTGAAGATGGCGGTGGCGCCGAGGACCAGGACCATCAGCAGGAACAGCCCCATGACGTAGTCGTATTGGCGCCAAACAGTGATCCGCTCGCGCGGCACGGGAGCCGCCATCAGCCCCCCGGGCGGTACGGGCTGGCGACGCCGGTGGCCACCGGGGGCGCGGAGGTGGTGGCGCGGATCTGATCGCGGTGGGCGAAGTAGTAGCTGAGGATCTTGGCCGCTGCCGGCGATGCGCCTTCGTGGCCCTCGCCGCCGCCCTCGACGAAGGTGATCACGGCCACCTCAGGGTCGACCGCGGGGGCGTAGGCCGTGTACCAGGCGTGGAGCGCGTAGTTGCCCTTTGCGTCGGGAGTGCCGTACTGGGCGGTCCCGGTCTTCCCGCTCGGGGAGGGAACGCTGGCGAACTGCTTGTCGACCCAGATGAAGCCGGACGTTCCGCCCGGGCTGGCGGCGGAGCGCAGTCCCTCTCGGATGATCGCGAGCACCTGCGGCGAGACCGCCACGTTGTGGTCGGTGATGGCCTGGAAGGCCTTGACCATGGCGCCGGTGGCGCTGGTGATGTGGTTGGTGACCTGTGGCCGCATGTAGTGGCCGCCGTTGGCGACCGTCGCCGTCCACTGCAGGTCCTGCAGCGGCGTGACCAGCAGGTAGCTCTGGCCGATGCCGTAGGTGATGGTGTTGCCTTCGTACCAGTTGGAGTCCTGCCATCCGGGGTCGCCGGTGGAGGCGTAGGCGTCGGCGAAGTACACCTTCTTCCAATCGCGATCCGGGGCGATGCCTTTGGCTTCGCCACCGAGGTCGATTCCCGTCTTGCGCCCCACGCCGAAGTCCTGGGCGAACTTGTTGAGCAGCTTGTCGCCCATCTGGTCCGCGACCGTGTAGAAGAAGACGTCGCAGGAGTGGGCGATCGCCTGGACCACGTCCTGGTTGCCGTGCCCGGCCCCCTGCCAGCAGTTGAAACGGGTGGCGCCGCGCTGCAGGAAACCAGGGCAGAAGATGTTCGAGCCCCGGCTGATGGTGCCGGCCTGGAGCGCGGCCGACGCTGTGACCGGCTTGAAGGTTGACCCCGGCGGGTAGAGGCCGCTGATGGCTCGATCCAAAAGCGGCAGGCGGGGGTCGGTGGTGAGGGCCTGGTACTGCGCCACCGTGATGCCGTCGGCGAACTGGTTGAGGTTGTAGTCGGGCAGGCTCACCATGCTGTAGATCTCACCCGTCTGCGGGTTCATCACGATCGCGGCGCCCTCCAGCGCCTTGTTGCCGCCGAGCTTCTGGTGCTGGGCGTCCATGGCCTGCTGGAGTTGGCTGACGACCTCCTTCTGCAGACCCAGGTCGATGCTGAGGTAAACGTTGTCGCCGGGGGTGGGATCCGACTGCGAGATGGTCTTGACCTGGCGGCCCTGGGCATCGGTCTCGATCACCTTGACCCCGCTCGAACCGCGAAGGGACTGCTCCGACTGGTACTCGAGGCCGGTCTTGCCGATCTGGTCGTTGAGCAGGTAGCCCTTGTCCTTGAGGGCCTTGTACTCGGCAGGGTCGAGCTTGCCGACGTAGCCCAAGATGTGCGACAGAGCCACGCCGTCGACGTAGTGGCGAGTGGAGTCGGTCTGCAGTCGAACTCCGGGAAGGTTGGGCAGGTTCTCGGAGACCGCCTGGTAGGTCTGATTGTCGAGGTTCTTCTTGAGCACCACCGGCTGGAACAGCTCGGCCTTGTTGAGGTCAGCCTGGCGCTGGATCTCGACAGCCGAGATCCCGGTCAGCTGCTGGAGCTTCTGTAGTTCCTGGTTGCGGGCGTCGCCGATCTTGGCGAGGTCGAAGGGGACGATGGCGACGGCGAAACTGCCCACGTTCTGGATCAGCTGGACGCCGTGCCGGTCGAAGATGATGCCCCGGGGCGCGAGCAACGTCTCCTTGCGGACGCGGTTGCCTTCGGCCAAGGAAGAGAAGCCGGCATTCTGCGAGACCTGGAGCGAGAAGAGGTTGTAGGCGAGAGCCGCGAAGCCGACGAGCAGCAAACAGCCGGCGAGCAGCAGCCGAGCCGAAAGCGGTTGGTCGAGGGCCTGCTGACTCACCGATCGGGGCGCGAACGGGTCCTCCATCGGGTGCATGGCATCAGCGGAGAGCCGGGGTCGGGGATTGCCGGGATCGATGATCCGCCGCTCGCGCCGGCGCCGCCTCACCACGCGGGCAGGACCGAAACCGGGAAACGCCGATCATAGGCGCGCTGGATCAGGAAGACCGGCACCAGCACCACCAGGTTGTATACGGCGCCGGGGAACACGCTGAGGACGATGGTGTCGGCTAGTGGCAAGGGATGGCCGGTGGCGGCCAGGACCAGCACCAACACGATTCCGTATAGCAGGCTGGCGGCGAAGACCGCGGCGCCGGCGAAGAGGGCGGTGCTGCCCTGCATCACGGTGTGACCGAGGTCGGCGACGAAGGCCACGACGGTCAGAGCCAGTAGGTGGACCCCGGGAGGCATCTGGGAGAGCAGGTCGAGAAGCAGGCCACCGAAGATCGCCCACGACATCGCCTCTCCCCTCCCCCTGACGACTGCCCAGCAGACCACCCAGACCAGGACCAGCTGAGGCCTGGCGCCGCCCACCGCCAACCGCGGCACCATCGAAGTCTGCAGCGCCGCCAGCACGGCCACAATGGGGAACGCCAGCCAGGAACTCAAAGACCGCCCTCCGGCGCGAAGTCGGTGTCGACGATCACGTATTCGAGGTGGGCGAGGTCGTCCAGGGGCGCCACCTCCGCGCTCTGGGTGATCTCGGCCGGCTTGTACTGGAACTTGACCACCTCGGCCACCGGCAGGCCCTTGGGGTAGTTGCCACCCAGGCCCGAGGTGACCAGGAGATCGCCACGGCTGAGTTTGAGGTCGGTGGGGGCGCCCAAGATCTCCTCCACCAGCTGGCCGTTGGTGACCTTGACGGTGCCCCCGAGGTGGGTGGTGGCGAGCTCGACGTTGACGGGGAGCTGGGCGTCGCTGATGAGGCGTACCGCCGCGGTGCTGGACTGCACCGAGACGACTCTGCCGACCAGGCCATGTTGCGCCAGGACCGACATTCCCTTACGGATGCCCTGGTTCGAGCCGGCATGGATGGTGATCGTCTGGGTCAGCGCTTCGGGGTCCAACCCGATGACCTCGGCCGCGACGGTGTGGATGTGGAGGTTGTCGCGAAGGCCCAGCATCGCCCTCAGCTGCTGGTCGGTGACGCCCGACAGCTGCCGATCGCCGAGCTGGCGCTGGAGATCGGCCACCTGCTGCTTGAGTTGCCGGTTCTGGTCGGCGAGGCTGCCGATCGACGTCACTGTCGAAAACGCTCCTCCCACCCTGTTGGTGACGCCCGTGACGAGCCCTTGCAAGGGGGCGAACACAGTCGCGGTCACCGAGCGTGCCGCGTCAAAGCGAAGGCTCTGCCCCACGCCGATGAGCACGATGGCCAGCGCCACCGCGATCACGAAATAGGAACTGGCTCGAATCTGTGAGCCCCGTCGCATCACCGAAGCAAGGCTAACAGCGGAGGATTAAGGCCAACCGGCCCAGCCGAGGGCCGAGATGCTAACGCAGGGCTTTGGCCTTCTGGGAGGTGATCACCACCCGCTTCAGGGTGTCCAGCTCTTCCAGGACCAGGCCGGTGCCGCGAACCACCGTCGTCAGCGGGTCCTCGGCAACATAGACCGGCATCATCGTCTCGTGGGCGAGGAGCTCATCCAGCCCGCGGAGCAGGGCCCCGCCCCCGGCCAGGATCACGCCCCGGTCCATGATGTCGGTGATCAGCTCCGGTGGCGTCTCCTCGAGGGTCTCCTTGACAGTCGTGACGATCGCCGCGACCACGTCCGCAAGCGCCTCGCGAACCTGGATCGTGGTCATCTCAACCGTCTTGGGCAGGCCGGTCATGAGGTCGCGGCCGCGGACGTGGAACTTCTTGTCCTCGGGCAGCGGGTAGGCGGAGCCCATCGCGATCTTGATGTCCTCGGCGGTGCGATCCCCGATCAGCAAGTTGAAGTTGCGCCGGACGAACTGGACGATGCCTTGGTCCATCTCGTCGCCGCCGATGCGGATCGACTTGCTGGCTACGATTCCGCCCAGCGAGACGACGGCGACCTCACTGGTGCCACCACCGATGTCGACGATCATCGAGCCGGTGGCCTCCTGGATCGGCAGGCCGGCCCCGATCGCGGCCGCCATCGGCTCTTCCACCAGGTAGGCCTCGCGGCAGCCGGCGTGGATGGCGGCGTCGGTGACGGCGCGCTTCTCGACCTCGGTAACACCGCTGGGGACGCCCAGCACGGTTCGCGGGCGGCTTATGTGCCAGCTCCGGTTGTGCACCTTGGCGATGAAGTACTTGATCATTTGCTCGGTGACGTCGAAGTCGGCGATGACGCCGTCCTTGAGGGGGCGCATGGCGACGATGTCAGCAGGGGTCCGACCGAGCATCTTGCGCGCCTCGACGCCAACCGACAGCACCACGTTGCCGGGCTTGGACATGGCCACGACCGAGGGCTCGTTGAGGACGATCCCCTGGCCGCGGACGTGCACCAGAGTGTTGGCGGTACCGAGGTCGATCCCCATGTCTGAAGACCACAACCCCAGAACTGAGTCAATCACACTCATCTAAGAAGGGGTTCGGGGTAGCCCGCAACCCATCACACCCACGCCCACGAAGCGTGGGCGGGTACCCGGATTTGCGGGTTGCAGTCAATCACGCTCACGAGGGATCGAGGTTATCAGAGAGGCCTCTCGCGGCCGGATGACCGAGTTGGCGCAGAAGCCGGGCCAGCAGGCTCATCGAGAGGCCGATGACGGTGTCCCGGCGACCCCTGACGACCCGGGCGAATTCGCCGGCCTGGCCCTGGATCGCGTACGCCCCAGCCTTGCCCAGCGGCTCGCCACCGGCAACGTAGGCGCGAACCTGGCTGGGAGTCAGACGCGCCAACCGAACCTGGCTCGAGGCCAGCGCCGAGGCCCGCCTTCCATCGGGGGCCACCAGGCAGAGAGCGCTGTGAACAAAGTGATCTCGGTCTGAAAGCGAGCGCAGCATCAGCGCGGCATCGTGTGGGTGGCGGGGCTTGCCCAAGGCGACGCCCTCCAGTGCCACAACCGTGTCGGCTCCGACGATCCACGCGTCAGGGTGGCGGCGGTGCACATCGAGCGCCTTTCCCCGGGCGGCCAGCAGCGCCTGGAGTCGAGGGGGCAGGTGGCGAACGCGGTCCTCGTCGAAGGTCGATACGTCGACTACGAAGTCGAGTCCGGCATTTTCGAGCAGCTGCCGCCGTCGCGGCGAGGCCGACGCGAGGATCAGGGGCGCTCGGTCAACCAAGGTTCCAGACGTAGGTGAGAACCCCGCCGGGAGCCAACCCGGCGACCAGGGCCAGCATCGTGACCGCCAACGCCACCGGGACCACGCCGGTTCGCGGTCCGGGCCCGACCAGGGGAATCCCCAGGCGCAGGAGCAGCCGAGCCGAGGCAAAGACCTCGATGACGACGCCCGCCACCACCGCCGCCGCCAGGAGTGGATGGAGATGGAACGCCGATCCCAGCACCAGCAGCCGGGCCGCGAAACCCACCGTCGGCGGCAGGCCAGCGGCGGTGAAGAGGGCCGCACCGGCGCCCATCCAGGCCCAGGCCCCGGACATCGCCATCTCCTCCAGGAGATAGAGGAAGGGTCGCGCCAGCGCCATCACCAGAAGCGCCAGCGAAGCCCCCTCGAGGCCGTTGATGTCGAGCGCCCCGACGCCCACCAATACCAGGCCGAGGTCGGCGATGACGCCATCGGCGGCGAGGCCGCGCCAGCCTGCGGCGCCGAGCTGGGCGAGCGCCCCGACCAGCAGCGTGAGGGCACCAAAGGCGGCGATCACGAGGCCGGCCGGCGCCGCCAGGTGGAGCTGGCTCAGAGCCCCCAGCGAGTTGACCAGCGCGGTGACCAGCGCCGGCAGCAGGCAGGTGGCGGCGAGGATCGCCAGCCGAGCCCGGGCGTGCATCAGCCACTCTCGCAGCCCGACACCGAAGGGCATCGCGCCCAGCAGGACCATGAAGCCGATCACCAGCAGCACCGCGGTGGCGTGCTCCGACACGGGCAGATGCGTGGCAGCGGTGACGGTCAGCGCGGCCGCGGCCAGCACCGCGCCCGCGGAGATTCGGCGGGACCACGACAGGCCGAGATCAAGATCAGGCTCGAGGCGCGGCAGGAGCACAGCCAGGAGAAGCAGCGCCGCCAGCAGCAGCAGTGGCGATCGCGCCGCGACCACCACGGTAGCCAGCAGCTGGGCACACCAGGCGATCGCGCCATCTGCCCCCGGTCGAGGGTTGACAGCCAGCACCGCCAGGCCCACGCCGAACATCGACAGCCACAGGGCTCCTTTGCCGAACCCGCTGACCGCCAGCGTCAGCCCGGCGGCGCCAGCTTCATGGTCGACCGGCAGGATCGCCAGGAAAAGGGCGCCCGCCACTAGACCGACCCCGGTGAAGGGCACTGCCGAGCCGGGTCGGAGCCGGCACGCGATCGCGGCCACCGCCGGCACCGCCAGCAGCGCCGCCAGATTGAGGTCCTCCAGGTTCATGGGATCGGGCTTTCCGCGGGCGGCCCGAGCCTCCCGGTGAGGGCCAGCAGCGGCAATACCGCCCCGGCCAAGATGGCGGCGGCAGGCTGGGTCCCGGCGGTGGCGATGGTCCAGCCGACGGCTGCCAGCACCAGCAGCAGACGCGCGCCCCGCTGGATCTCCGCCTGCCCGACGGCGGCAGTGAGGGCGATCAGCGCCACGATCCCGGTGGCCAGGGCGGGAAACACGTAGGGCGTATCGCCGGGGTCGACCTGGGCGACGCGCACCATCACCACGACCGCCGCCGCGAACCCGGCCAGCAGCAGGCCAAGGCGCCGCGTCAGGCGTGTGAAATCGGGCTCAGCCAGCTCACCGTCGCCCTCCAGGAACAGGCCTATCAGGCTGCCGGCGGCAAGGGCGGCGCCGATGCCCACCGGCGCCATCAAAGCCAGCCACACCGAAAAGAGCAGCCCCGCGGCGCCCCATGACCAACGCGAGACCTGAGGCGACAGCACCGCAGCGATGGCCGCCAGGAGCGCCAGCCAGGACAGCGCCAGCTCGGCCGCCTGCGCGGCCGTCATCGAACCATCGCGTTGGCGGCGACAGCGGCCGCGGCGGAGACCACCAGTCCGCTGAGAAAAGCGTGCCGGCGGGCGATCGCCGCCAGCGTCAGACCTCGACGCCTGGCGGCCGACGCGAAACGGATCCCGTAGATGCCGGGCGCGACCGCCAGACGCGGCGGCAGCGATTCAACCGCGCCCGGGAAACCCTGGTCGATTGCCGTCCCACGCATCCGGCCGATCGCCAGGACCAGCACCAAGGTCAGGGCGGTGAGGCCGATCGAGACCTGGGTTCCCGGTACCAGCGAGCCGAGCGTGCTCTGGAGATCGGCACTCGGCACCCTGACCACGGCCGCTGCCAAGCCCGCGCTCAGCGGCTCCAACTGGCCTAGCGCGAGGCTGCTGGCGCCCAGCGCGACCGCCAGTAGGGCCAGTCGCAGGCGAGCCTCGGGGGCGGGGCGCTGACCCCCACCAAACCGCCCGCAGGCGTATGCCGCCAGCACCATCACGGGTAGCGCCAGGATCGCGGGGCCGGCGGCCGGCGTGAGCAGCCCTCCGGCGTCGACCCCGGCGCTGGCTGAAGCCACTCGCTCGATCGCGGCGAGGCCAACCGGGAACCCTGCCGCCCATGCGATCGCCAGCAGGGCGGGTGCCGTCACGATCACCGAACTCCATCGGCCCCCCGAAGTTGACGGCAGGCGGCCGCCGCCGGCCTGGACCATGGCCAGCAGCGCCGCCAATCCCAGACCGAGACTGATCGGGGCCAGTTCCAATGCCGCGATGGCGACCCCGGTGCCGGCCCCCGCCGCCACCAGTGTCAGGCCCGCCGCGGCCTGCCCCAGTCGCGCCACCGCCGCACCCAGGTCGACGGCCCAGACCGAAGCCAGGGCAAATCCCAGTGCCGTCACGCCGCCGACCAGGACCAGGGCGGCGTTCACGCGGCTGTCGGGCAGCCGCCCGCCGCACAGGTCATACAGGCGGGTGAGGAGGTAGGCCGACATCGGCATCAGCACGCTGGACGCCGCCAGCGCCGCCAGCAGCGGGCGGTGGATGGCTTGGCAGAGGAGCTGGATCGTGAGCAGCGCCGTCACCGGTGCCGCGGCCAGCAGGACCACGGCGCGTACATCGAAGGCGGTCACCGGGATCGAATCGAAAGCGCCCGTGCCGGCACTGGTCTCCGCCGCCACCGCTCCGGCCAGCAGGAGCACCGCGGTGGAAGCCTGGATGGCGACAAACCGGGAAGCCGGACCGTCCATCGCGATGGGAGGAGCCACGCGGCGCTGCAGCAGGCAGAGGAGCGTGAGGCCGCCAACCGCAATGGCCCAGCCGGCAGCCATCGACTCAAGGTCACCCGCAAGCACCGCGCTGAGCATCCCGAACTGGGCCAGCAGCACCCAGGCCCCCCGCCTGCCGGTGCGGGCCAGCGGTCGCGCCAGCCACGGCAGCGTCAGCAGCAGGCCCATGGCCACCCCGGTGATGGCGAAGAGCAGGCCCAGGTGTTCGACCCGGTAGGTCAGCTGCACCCCCGAAAGCGGCTCGTATATCGCTTGCGACAGCGGTCCCGCGCCGGTCAGAGCCCAGAGCCGGCCCAGCAACGCCAGGGCGGTGACCTCACCGAGGAGGAAAAGCCATGCCCGCGGCCATACCAACAGGCAGAGGGCGAAGGCCCCCACGACCAGGCTTGGGCCAAGGACCTGGAGGGTGAGAGTCAGTCCAGACCGGCGGCGCGCGAGACCTTGCCCATCTCCAGGCTCGTCGCGCAATAAGGGCAGAGGCTCCACCCGAGCCTGACCGACTTCTGACACGAAGGACAGCGCTTGGCGAAGCGCGACTGGCAGTAAGGACAGAGGATGAAGTCCCTCTCGATGTCCCGCCCGCAGGCTGGACACGGCCGTTGGCCTTCTTCGCCGTCAGTCAGGGCCAGGGCCTGGGACTCCAGTTCGAGGGCGCGCCGCTCGACCATCGTGGTGCCGGGCCGCACCAGCAGGTAGATGAGCAGGCCCAGCAGGGGCAGCAGCAGGTTGATGAAGAGGGCGAAGTAGTGCAGCCCCCACGAATCGGAGCGCTCGCGGGCATCCTTGAGGGCCCAGTAGGCGATCGCCAGGTAGAGGACGACCGAGTAGATCCCCAGGATGATCAGCAGCGAGCCTAGGTTCTTAAGCACGTGAGAAGGCGTCCTCCAGGGTGGCGAGTCGCTCTTGGGCCGCGGCCAAGCGGTCCCGGGCCTGCTGGACCACTTCGGGCTTGGCCTTGCTGAGGAACTGCTGGTTGGCCAACTGACCTTCCAGCCTAGCGATATTAGCCCGCGCGGCATCGAGCTCACGCTCCAGGGCAGCGTGGTCAGCGGGCCCGCTGGAGCGCTCGGGCGGGCTCACCGCGACCTCGAGACCAGCCACCACCAGGGTGCGCACCGACGGCGCCGGCAGCTCCTCGACGAAGTCGATCGACGCCAGCCAAGCGATCGCCGTCCGGCCGCAGTCGCCGTCCAGCAGCGTCGCCGCAGAATCCGGCGCCACCCGAGAGGCGGTGACAGGGACGCGTTCGCGCGCGCCGGCGCCGATGGCCTTGCGCGCGTCCCGAAGCTCCCGCACCAGCTCGAACATCGTCGCCATGGCGGCATCGGCGCCGGCGTCGGCGAGGCCCGCTGGCTCGGGCCAGGCGGCGGCGTCGCGGGCGATCATGGCCGGCCGTTCGCCGGGAAGCCTCTGCCAGACCGTCTCGGTCACAAACGGCATGTAGGGATGCAGCAGCCTCAGGGTGGTGTCGAGGACGTGGAGCGCGGTCGACGCGGCGGTGACATGGCCGGGGTCGTCGGCGGGGGCTCGGAAGCGCGGCTTGGCGGCCTCCAGGTACCAGTCCGCGAACTCGTGCCAGGCGAACTCGTAGATCGCGGTGATGGCATCACCCGGGCGATGGCGCTCCAGCGAGTCCGTCACCTCCACGACGGTGGCGTCGAGACGGCTTAGGATCCAGGCGTCGAAGCAGTCGCGCTCCGCCAGCGCGCCGACCGGCTGGACCGCTACGCCGTCGACGTTGGTCAGTACCAGGCGGGCGACGTTCCAGAGCTTGTTGGCGAAGAGCTGGTAGGAGCGGATCAGCTCCTCGTCAAAGCGCACGTCCTGGCCGCGCAGCCCCACCGCCGCGGCCCAGGCCCGCACCGCGTCGGCGCCGTAGCGGTCGATCATCTGGATGGGGTCGACGCCGTTGCCCTTGGATTTGCTCATCCGCTGGCCGTCGGGGGCCTGGATGGTGGCGTGCATGAGGACGGTGTGGAAGGGGATCTCGCCGGTGAATCGCAGTGAGGTCATGATCATTCGCGCCACCCAGAGGAAGAGGATGTCGCGGGCGGTGCCAAGCACGTCGGTGGGAAAGAACGCGTCCAGGTCGTCGGTCTTCTCGGGCCAGCCCATGGTCGCGAAGGGCCACAGTGCCGAGGAGAACCAGGTGTCGAGGACGTCGGGATCCTGGCGCAGCTTGCGATCGCCGCAATCCGGGCACTTGATCGGCTCCTCAACCGAGGCGAAGGTGTGATCCTTTCCGCAGTAGTAGACCGGGATTCGGTGCCCTAGCCAGAGCTGGCGCGACACGTTCCAGTCGCGCAGGCCTGCCATCCAGTCGAGGTAGACCTTGGTCCAGCGCTCGGGGACGAAGCCGACCTTCCCCTCCTCGACCACTTTGACCGCGGGGTCACGCAGCTCCTCCATCGAGCACCACCATTGCTCGTCGACGAGTGGTTCAATGATCTCGCCACACCGGTCGCAGTGGCCCACGGAGTGGACATGGGGCTCGACCCTGACCAGGTGGTCGCGCTCCTTGAGCATCGTCACGATGCGGCCGCGGGCGGTGGCCGCGTCGAGGGTCCACAGGGTGTCGGGGACCCAGTCGTCGCTGGTGATGTTGCCTTTCTTGTCGATACAGGTGAGGATCTCGAGGCCGTGCCGTTGGCCGATCTCGTAATCCATCGCGTCGTGGCCCGGCGTGACTTTCAAGGCGCCGGTACCGAACTTCATGTCGACGGCCTCGTCGCCAACCACCTCGAGCTCGCGGCCGACGATTGGGAGCCAGGCCTTGCGTCCGATGAACCGCTGGTAGCGCTCATCCTTGGGGTTGACGGCCACCGCCGTGTCCGCAAGCATCGTCTCGGGTCGGACCGTGGCCACCACCAGGTGGCCGTCACCGTCGACCAAGTCGTAGCGGATGTAGTAGAGCGGGTCTTCGTGTTCCCGCCACTCGACCTCGAGGTCGCTTATCGATGACCGATCGCGCGGGCACCAGTTGACGATCCGCGGACCACGGTAGAGAAGGCCGTCGTTGAAGAGGCGCACGAAGGCTTCGCGAATAGCGCGCACGTATCGCTCGTCGAGGGTGAAGCGCAGGCGCGACCAGTCGAGGCTAAGGCCCAAGCGCCGCTCCTGGTCGAGGATGGCCTTGCCCACGCTCTCGTACCAGGCCGCCACCCGTTTCTCGAAGGCGGAGCGGCCCAGCTCCTCCTTGGAGGTGCCCTCGGAGGCCAGTTGCCTCTCGATCACGTTCTGGGTGGCGATGGCGGCGTGGTCGGTACCGGGCAACCACAGAACCTCAAATCCCCGCATCCGCTTATAGCGGCAGTAGATGTCCTGGAGGGAGTGGTTGGTGGCGTGGCCAAGGTGCAGCTCGCCGGTGGTGTTGGGCGGGGGGAGGACGATGCTGAAACGCGGTCGGTCGGATTTGTTGTCGGCTACAAAGAGCCCGGCTTCCTCCCATTGTCGGTAGAGCTCACGTTCGACCTCCTGGGGCTTCCAGGCTTTGTCCATCTCCGCCGCCATACGGCGTAAAGCTTAAGGTCTAGCGGCTCCAGAGGCCTCCTCAGGCCAGGAGGACTAGGCGGTTTGCTCTGGCAGCTCCTGGATCACTTCGCGCTCGCCGAGGATCATCTCCGGCTCCTCGCCGGCCTTGATCGACGCCTCGGTGATGACGCATTTCCGGATGTCGTTCCGGGAGGGCACCTCGAACATCGAGTTGAGCAAGGCGTCCTCGATGATCGACTTCAGACCACGGGCCCCGGTGCCACGCGACAGCGCCTTGACCGCGATCGCCTTGAGGGCGCCTTCCTCGAACTCCAGGTCGACGTCGTCGAGCGAGAAGAACTTCTTGTATTGCTTGACGAAAGCGTTCTTGGGCTCGGTGAGGATGCGGATGATGTCGGCCTCGTCGAGATAGTCGACATTGACCACGATCGGTAGGCGGCCGATGAACTCGGGGATCAGACCGTACTTGAGCAGGTCCTGGGGCTGGACCTCGCTCAAGAGCCGTGTCCGGTTCTTGTCGCGGCCCTTCTGCACCTGCGCCCCGAAGCCGATCACCTTGTGGCCGATGCGGCTCTCGATGAGCTGCTCGATGCCGTCGAAGGCGCCGCCGCAGATGAACAGGATGTTGGTGGTGTTGATCTGGATGAAATCCTGGTGGGGGTGCTTGCGGCCGCCCTGCGGAGGCACGTTGGCGACGGTGCCCTCGAGGATCTTCAGGAGTGCCTGCTGCACGCCCTCGCCGGAGACGTCGCGGGTGATCGAGGGGTTGTCAGACTTGCGCGCGATCTTGTCGATCTCGTCGATGTAGATGATCCCGCGCTCGGCCCGGCTGATGTCGAAGTCGGCCGCCTGGATCAGGCGCAACAGGATGTTCTCGACGTCCTCGCCGACGTAGCCGGCCTCGGTCAACGAGGTGGCGTCGGCGATCGAGAAGGGAACGTCGATGATCTTGGCCAGCGTCTGCGCCAGCAGGGTCTTGCCGCAGCCGGTGGGGCCAACCAGAAGGACGTTGCTCTTCTGCAGCTCAACGTCGCCGGGGCTCTTGCTGTGGGCGATACGCTTGTAGTGGTTGTAGACGGCGACCGAGAGCACCTTCTTGGCATGGTCCTGGCCGACCACGTACTGGTCGAGCTGGGCGCAGATGGTCTGGGGGTTGGGGATCAGACCGGCCTTGCCGCGCTTGTTGCCAGTTGTCCTGGTGTCTTCTTCCAGGACCTCCTGGCAGAGGTCGATGCACTGGTCGCAGATGTAGACGCCGGGGCCGGCCACCAGCTTGCGAACCTGGTCCTGGCCCTTGCCGCAGAAGGAGCAGCGGGTGTGGCGCCGCCTCTCCTCTCTCTCGTTCACCTGCTTCCCCACACTTGTGTCACCAGACCACCCTACCGCTTAAGCCTTGGCTGGCTCCGCTTTTTCGCCACTTTTTTCGCCCGTTTTGGTGTCCAGCTTGGGGTCCTTTTCAAGCTTGCCGTCGAGCAAACCCTGGATCTCCTCGGCCTTTTCGTGGCGCTGGATGATGTCGTCGATGATGCCGTAATCCTGGGCTTCCTCGGGCTTCATCCAGCGGTCGCGGTCGGAGTCCTGGCTGATGCGGTCAATCGGCTGGCCGGTGTGGCTGGCCAGGATCTCGTTGATGCGCTCCTTGAGGAAGAGCACCTCCTGGGCCTGGATCTCGATGTCGGCCGCCTGGCCCTGGAAGCCTCCGCTGGGCTGGTGGATCATGATCCGGGTGTTGGGCAAAGCAAAGCGCATGCCCTTGGTGCCGCCGGCCAGGATGGGTACCGCCATCGACGCCGCCAAGCCCATGCAAATGGTGCTGATCCGCGGCTTGATGTACTGCATGGTGTCGTAGATGGCCAGCCCCGAGGTGATCACGCCGCCGGGCGAGTTGATGTAGATGTTGATGTCTTTCTCGGGGTCCTCACCCTCGAGGAAGAGCAGCTGTGCCATCACCAGGTTGGCGATCTGGTCGTCAATCGGGGTGCCGATAAAGATGATCCGGTCCTTGAGCAGCCTCGAGTAGATGTCGAAGGCGCGCTCGCCCCGATTGGTGGTCTCGATGACCATCGGGACCAGGTAGTCCCTGACTGGCTCCATGGGATCCATATTACTCACCGTCCCTTTGACTCCCATGCCGCTGGTCGCCAGTGTTCACCAACCTGTGTCAGATCTCCGTCATTCCGTCGGCTCGTGCCGGCTCGGGTTCTGGCTCTGGAGCCGCGCTCTCGGCGGCCGCCGCCGGCTCCGGCTCATCGGCAATCAGCTCGTCGGCGGCCGCAAGGGCTCCCGGGTCTTCGTCGCCGACCCCAGGCTCGGGCGGCGACCACGACTCGCCCCGGGCGGTGGCGGCCAGCCAGAGTAAGGCCCACTGCAGCCGCATCCGCTCGCCGACGTAGGCGCGGACGCGGTCCGACGACTTGAGCCGCTCTGCGTCATCACTGCCCTCGAGCACGCGGTCGGCCTCGGCGTCGATGTGCGCCTGGCTCGGCTCGATGCCCTGCTGCTCGGCCAGCGCGTCAAGCACAAGCTCCTGCGCGGCCCGATCGCGGGCGCCTGGGCGCCGCTCCTGGCGCAGCTGCTGCAGGTCGGCGCCGCCAAACTCGATGAACTTCTCGAAGTCGATACCCTGCTGGCCCAGGCTGATGTCGAGGTTGCGGATGTCCCGCTCCACCTCGTCGTCGACGATCACCTCGGGCACCTCGAACTTGGACGATTCGATCAGCGCGTCCAGGGCCGCCTTCTGCTGGGCGAAGACAGCGTCGCGCTCAGCCGCCGCCCGCAACCTCTGCTCCACCCTTTCGCGGAGCTCGGCGATGGTCTGGCCGGCGCCGCTGAGCTTGGCCAGCTCGTCGTCGATCTCGGGCAGCTGGTGCTCCTTGATCTCCTTGACGGTGACCGCAAAGACCACGTCCTGGCCGGCCAGGTCGGCCCGGCGATAGTCGTCAGGCAGGTGCACCGGGATCTCCTTACTCTCGCCCTGGCTCATGGCGTTGAGGCCGTCGAAGAGACCCGGCAGGAGGTTCTCGGCGTGGACGTCGAGCTCCAGGTTCTCGGTGGGCTGGTCGTCGACCGCAGCCCCATCCTTGCGCACCTCGAGGTCGACGACCAGGTGGTCGCCCTCCCGCACGGGGCGATTCTCGGCGGGGACCAGCGTGGCCAGGCTCTCGCGGATCTCGTCGATGGCGGCGTCGACCTTGTCGGTGCCCACCGGCGCCTCCTGCAGCGGTGCCTTGATCGCCAGAGCATCGGCCAGTTCGACCTCGGGTTTGACCGTGACCAGGGCCCGGAATTTGGCGGGCTGGAGCCGCTCGAAAGACTCGATCTCGACCTTGGGATTGTCGATCGCGTGGAGCTGGTGATCGGCCACCGCCTGGGTCAGCGCCTCGGGCACCATGATGTCGATCGCCTGCTCGCGCAGCGCCGGCCAGCCGATCTCGCGCTCGAGGATTTCGCGGGGCGCTTTGCCGGGCCGAAAACCGGCAACGCGAACCCTGGGACTGAGCCGGTCGAAGGCTTGCTGAATGGCGCGCTCGACCTGTTCGGTGGGCACCTCAATGGAGAGCTCGACCACCGATCCCGGCCGATGCTCGAGGCTGACCTGCATGGCCTGAGGAGTCTACATGGGCCGGCCTGCAGCAACCCCTCAGGCGGTGTGGGTCACCACCGTTCCCGCGATCTTGTCGTGCCAGCCCTGCTTGCGCGGGTCCCAGATCACCCAGAGTAGTCCGAGGTAGCACGGGATCGCCGCGATGATCAGGCCGACGTAACGCAGGAAGGCCTTGCCCATGCTGATGTTGGCGCCAGTGGTGGCGTCCACGACGCGAAGCTTGAGCAACCGCTGCCCGATCGTGCCGCCGCGAGACCACAGGACCACGAAGTAGAGGACGGTGACGACCAGCAGGGCCAGGTAGAGAAGGATGAGCAGCCCGCCAGCGCCGCCTGCTGCGACGGTGTTGACATTGCCGTTGGCATCCACAGTGGTGCTGACGCTGGCCACCGCCAGGCCTCCAATCAGGGCGAAGAAAACCCCAAAAGGAATTCCCAGGATCAGGCTGTCGAGCAGGCGCGCGACGAAACGGAGGCCGAAACCGCCGTAGCCGATACCTGGCGCAGCCGCAGCAGGTGCCGGCGGAGGGACGTACGCGGCCGGCGGCGGCGGGGGTGAAGGCGGTGGCGCGTAGCCGCCGAGCGGCGGTGTAGGTGTGTACCCGCCGGGCGGCGGTGGGGGCGGAGGCTGGTAGCCCCCGGGTGGCTGCGGCTGGTCTGCCATGTCGATCCCTCCGTACTACGCGCGAAGGACCACCATAACCGACGTGCCCGCGGCGAGTAAGGGTGCCGCTGGTCTGCGTGCGGCAAGAGTGCGGTTGCGGACTGGACATAATCGCAAGGTGATCGCAAAGGCATCGATCGAAGACGTCGCGGGCTGGCTCCGGGAGGCCCCCTACGTCCTGGCGCTGACGGGCGCGGGAATCTCAACCGAGTCCGGGATCCCGGACTTTCGCGGCCCCAACGGCGTCTGGACCAAGGACCCCAAGGCGGAGCGGCTGTCGAACATCCACCATTACATGTCCGACCCCGAGGTGCGGGTGGAGTCGTGGCGCCAGCGGCTCGACCATCCGGCCTGGGGCGCGGCACCAAACTCCGGCCACCTGGCGCTGGTGGAGCTGCAGCGGAAAGGTCATCTGCAGGCGTTGGTCACGCAGAACATCGACGGCCTCCACCGGGCCGCCGGCTCGGTGCCGGCGATCACGGTAGAGATCCACGGAACCATGCGCGAGGTGGTCTGCATGAGCTGCGGGGAGCGGGCGCCGATGGAGCGGGCGCTGGCGCGAGTGCGCGCCGGCGAAGCCGACCCGCCCTGCCGTAGCTGTGGCGGGATCCTCAAGTCCGCGACCATCTCCTTCGGCCAGAACCTCGTCGCCGACGACCTCGCCCAGGCGCAGCTGGCCGCCAAAAGCTGTGACCTCTGCCTGGCGGTCGGCAGTTCGCTGGGCGTCTACCCGGCCGCCGGCCTGCCCGCGATCGCACAGAGCGGGGGCGCGCGGTTGGTGATCATCAACGCCGAGCCAACCCCATTTGACGATGGCGCCGAGGCGGTATTCCACGAGGCCATCGGCGAGGTCCTGCCGGCGATGGTGGCGCTGGTCTAGGCCCGTCCCTTCACCGCGTCGATGGTCTGGCGCGCCTGGTCGAGGTGAAGCAGGTCATGACCGGCCAGGATCTTGAAGCTCAGCTCGTATGACTCCGGACCGCGTTCGGCGTGCAGCCCAACCCGCGAACGCTCCGTGGCCGGGGTCCGGCGCCAGAGGTCGATGTTGGCGCGCTGCACCGCCTCGAAGAGGTCGATGAGCTGGGCCGGATCGGCGTCGGCGTAGCCAGAAACCCGGACCCAATCGTCCTGCTCGTAACCCGGCAGAGGTGGCTCGTCCTGGGTCAGGATCCAGCGATAGCGGGTGAACGATACCAACTGGGCGTCGGCCAGGTGACCGATCAACTCGACCAGCGAGAACTCGCCCGGCGCGGGCTTCACGCGGGCGGTGTCGCCGGCCTCGGCCACAAGGTCCCGCAGAGCCGCCGGTGTACGCGTCTGGATCTCCGCGGGGTCGTCGTCCCCCACCAGGGCCAGCAGCTGGGCCTGGTATGCGCGGCCCGGGTCCAGTTCACTGCTCATCCTGACCTCCTATTCGGCTGACGTGGCTATTCGGTCGCATGCGGGCGACGGTAGTCGCGGGCGTATTCGGGGACGTCGATTTCCGGAAATAGCTGGGGATCCGGTATGGGGTCACCCGCCACGGTCCGAAGCGGCACTACGCCCGCCCAGACGCCCAGGGCAAGGTCGCCGTCTTCGTCGACAGGCGGGCCGCTGCGGACCTTGGCCGATGCCTCATCGAGGGAGATCGCCAGCACGGTGGTGGCGGTCATCTCCGCTGGCGTGGGTTGCCGGGAATCATCCCAGCGGCCTTTCGCCACATGCTCGACGAGGGCGTGGAAGGCGGCCGCCTTCTCCGCGGCGTCGGTGACGACGCGCGGCTGGCCGAAGACCATCACCGAGCGGTAGTTCATCGAGTGGTTGAAGGCCGAACGCGCCATCACCACCCCGTCCAGCAGGGTGACCGTGACGCAAACCTCGGCGCCCGGCGCCGCTTGGAGCATCCGGCTCGCGGGCGAGCCGTGCAAGTAGAGGGTGTCATCCGAGCGCGCATGGAGGGTGGGGATCACGGTCGGGTAGCCGTCGGCGACAAACCCGACATGGCAGACCAGGGCCTCGTCCAGGATGGCGTTGACCAGGTCGCGGCCCTCGCGGCCTCGCTCGGGGTGGCGGCCAAGCTGGGTGCGTTCCCTGGTCATGCTCACCCGCCCCCTCAGGCTAGCCCGACGGCCAGCTCCCGGGGCTCGGATCGGCGCGCTCGGCCGCCTCCCAGTCGGCGCGGACGGGCGCGAAGATGTCCGCGACGACGCAACCCCGGGGGCCGGTGCGAACCACCGAGTGAGGCATCTCGCTGGGGATCACGTAGGCATCTCCAGGATGCAGGTGCCGGGTCTCGTCCCCGATCTTCATCTCCATCTCGCCCCGCAGGACGAACCCGAGCTGCTCGTTGTCGTGGTGATGCTCTGCCACCGGCTTGCCGGGCTCGAGCTCGACCAGGGCCATCGTCAGGCGTTGGCCGTGGAACGCCCGCGCCACCACGCCGGGCCAGACCTTGTACGGCCGCTGCGAGTTGAAGTCGGAGAAGGCGCCCATCAGTTGATCGTAGCCGAGGCTGCGCCTGGAGGTCGGCGAACCGGGAGGGGCGCCGTCACTTCTGGCAGCCGCGACAGTAGTTGAAGAGCTCGCCGCGGGCCTTGATCTCGGCGATTCGATGGCCGCATCGAGGGCACCCCTCTCCCCCACGCAGGTGCACCTTCATGAAGCCCCGGTCCTGCTTGTGGGGCTGGTAGCCAGGCTGGGCCCGGATCTGCTCGACAGCGTCGGCCAGCACGTCCACGACGGCGGCATGAAGCGATTCCACGTCGTCGGCGCCAAGGCTCGATCGCTTGCGCAGCGGCAGCATCTTGGCGCCGAAGAGTATCTCGTCCGAGTAGGCGTTGCCGATGCCGGACACGAAGGCCTGGTTGCGGAGCAGGTTCTTGAGCTCGCCGGGGTGGCGCCGGATCCGAGCCCGAAAGTGGTCGAGGCTGACGCTGTCGGCTTCGGGGCCGAGCTCTGACCACCCGGGGACGCCGTCCAGCTCGCCGCTGTCGACCAGGTACACCCGCGCCATGCGGGCGAAGTCGGTCAGGCGGAGCGTCTCGCCGCCGGCGAGGTTCGCCGACAGGATCGTTGCCGGCGGCGGCTTGCCCACCGACCCCGACCAGTGCAGCCGGCCGCCGAGCATCGGGTTGATGACCAGCTGCTGGTCGCCCGCGTCGATGACGAGGAATTTCCCCCGACGCCACAGCCGATCGATGGTGCGGCCCTCGAGGGTCCGGGCCAGGTCCGCCGGTGGGGTGCGCAGGAGGAAGCCGAATTTCGGCGACACGCTGACCTTCGCGATCTTCTCGCCGACCAGCCGGGGGCCGAGGTACTGGCAGAGGACCTCGAGCTCGGGCATTTCAGGCATTCGTCAGCACCTCGCTGGGCGGGGCCGGCGGCGGGCAGGAGCGGCCGGCTAGCCTAGCTGCTCGGCCTCAGCGCCGATGGTCGCGGTCCCCATGTTGGGGATCCGGCAACTCGAGATGCCGTTCTTCTCGAAGTAGCGCTGGTGGTAGTCCTCGGCTGGCCAGAACATGGTCGCGGCGGTGATCTCCGTCACGATCGGACGCTTCACAGCGCCCTGGGCGGCGTCGCGCGAGCGCTTGGCGACCTCCGCTTGCTCGGGGCTGTGGAAGAAGATGGCCGAGCGATACTGGTCGCCGACGTCCGGTCCTTGGCGATTGAGCTGGGTGGGGTCGTGGAGGCGCCAGAACTCCTGGAGCAACTGCTCGTATGAGATCTTCGTGGGATCGAATTCAACCCGCACCGCCTCTGCGTGGCCGGTGGTGTGGTTGCAGACATCCCCGTATGTCGGCTCGGAGGTGTGACCCCCGGTGTAGCCCACCGCCGTGGCGGTCACTCCGTCAAGGTTGCGGAACTCGGCCTCGACTCCCCAAAAGCATCCAGCTGCAAACGTCGCCTTTTCCAAAACTGTCTCCTAGTGGCATCGCCGGCTGCTCTTGATGGTAGTCGGCGCCGGTCTAAACATGAACCGTCCGAATACGCGGCAAATTCCTCGGCCGGGTGGCCAACTCTGAGGTGACTCGCCGATGGCTTTCAGGACACTCCAACATCTGGGGGCCGAGACGGCCTAACTCTGCGCCAGCAGGTCCTGCAGGAGGGCGGTCAGAAGGGCGGCGCGTTCAGGCAGGCTCGAGATGACGATGTGCTCGTGGTCGGCGTGCGCGCCATCACCGGTGCAGCCCAGCCCGTCGAGGGTCTGCGCCCCCACCGCAGCCGCAAAGTTGCCGTCCGACGCCCCGCCGACGGTGGCGCCGGTCAGCTCCCCGAGCCCGATCTCGCTGCCGATCCGGCGGGCGACTTCAAAAAGCGCCATCGTCGCGGCCGGCTCCAGCGCGGGGCGGTTGGGACCGCCGCTGAGCCCGAGGGTGGCGCCCGGGACCCACGGCTGCAGTCCTCTCAGTGCCGCGTCTACGCGATCCTGCTCGGCGGCGTTGGGAACGCGAACATCGATGTCCACGCGGGCCTCGGCCGGGACGACGTTGTTGGTGGTGCCTGAGGCGGCGACGGTGGAGGTGACGGTGGTGCCCGCCTCCTCATCGGCCAGGGCGGCCACGGCCAGGACCTGGTGCGCGAGCTCGAGAGTGGCATTGACGCCCTCATGGGGGAAGCCGGCGTGCGCCGCCCGGCCGCGGATGTGGAGGCGATACATGCCAACCCCTTTGCGACCGATCTTGAGGGCGCCGTTGTGGCTGGGCTCGATCACCAGGACTGCCTCGACGCGACGCGCGAGCGCCTCGATCACCGGCCGGGAGGTGGGCGAGCCGATCTCCTCGTCGGATGTGATGAGCAGCTCGATGCCGTCGCGGGAGGGAAGCTCAGCCAGGGCATGGAAAGATTGGACGACGCTGGCCTTCATGTCGAAGATGCCGGGGCCATAGGCGCGATCGCCATCGACCCGGAAGGGCAGGCGGTCGATCGTCCCCATCGGCCAGACCGTGTCGAGGTGGCAGAGCAAGGCCACCCTGGGGGCGCCGAAACTCCAGCTCAAGTAGGGCTGGCCATCGACCTCGGCGCGGTCCGGCAGCGCCCCGAGGAGGCGCTGGCCCATCGACGCGACCAGTGCGGTGCAAGCGGCGACAGCCTCCCGGTCGCGCGACGGCGACTCCGCCTCGACCAGCTGCTGGAGATCGCCGAGCATGGGGTCGAGCATGGTTTGGAAGCGCTGGATCAGCTCCGCGGACACCCGCCGAAGATACCGGAACGAAAGACGACCTGGATGAGCGCAGGATGTGGCGCGCCCGGAGAGACTCGAACTCCCGACTTTCGCATCCGTAGTGCGACGCTCTAATCCACTGAGCTACGGGCGCGCGCAGACGGAAATGATACCCACGGGGTGCACAGCCCAATGGCTGAAGCCCGGCCGACCCGAGCCGCCTACCCCAGCAACTTCGCCGTAACCAAAGGTACATGGACCGCAGGCCCGCCTCCTAGCCGGCTCTCGTACAGGACCAGCGCCACCGCCCGTGACGGGCCCACCTCCGGCAACGTCTCGAGGTGAGCCACGACCTCGCGGTAGCGCTCGCGGCTGATCTCGCCGCGCCGGACCCGTGCCAGCGTCAGATGCGGCCGGAAGGCTCTCTCCTCCACCGGGAGCCCGGCGCCGGCCAGAGCTTCGGCGAGCGCCCGGTGGACCTCCCGAAGCGCCTCGCCGCCGTCGACGCCCAGCCACAGTACCCGTGGCCGCGAGGCCGACGGGAACGCCCCCGGTGCGGTCCACCGCAAGCGCCAGGGCGCCCGACCCTCGGCTGCCGCCTGGACCGCAGCCCCCGCCGACTCGACCTGCCCGGCGTCGATCTCGCCCAGGAAAGCCAGGGTCAGATGGAGATTCTCCGCCGGCGTTACGGCCAGCTCGGCAAACTCAGCCCGAGCGCCATCGAGCCACCGCCGCAGCGCCTCTGAGGTGCCATCCTCCAACCCCAGCGCCGCAAAGCACCGCATCTTCAGGGGTGGCGCCGCGCCGCTAAAAAGCAGCCCCTGAGCGGGCTTTTTGAGCCTGGCGTCGGAGTCTGGCACGGGAGTATTCTCGATTCGTGAAGATCTGCGAGAGTTGCATCCACCGGCGCATCCTGACCGTGGAAGAGGCCCCCATGGGGGTCAACCCGGACAACAAGCGCATCGACGCCAAGGGGAACCCGTTCCACCTCTTCTGCAACTACTTCTATTCGTTCCCCAGCGCCAACATGCTGCTGAACTGCTCTCACCACACCCCCGAAGCCGACCTCCCCGCCACCAAGTCCGCCTGATCCCAGGCCGCCCATGTCGGCAGCCCCCATTCAGCGGCAGCCATCAGACGGCGCGAGCGATAGTCGACGCGAGCGATCCGTCAGATGACTGCCCGCTCCCCAACGGGCACCGACGCGCCCTCGGCGAACCGGCCCGGGCGCAGCCCGGAGATGTCAAAGGCCGGCTCTCGCCCCATCACCTGGTCAGCCAGCGCCTCCCCCACCGCGGGCGCCTGCATGAAGCCGTGGCCCGAAAAACCGCAGCACAGCCATAGGCCCGGCACCTCCGCGGTCTCGCCGACGATGCCCTGGTGGTCGGGGGTGACCTCGTAGAGGCCGGCCCAGCCGGTCATAATCTCGGCGTCCTCCAGGCTCGGGAAGCGCGCGGTGGCGTGCTCCACCATGTGGTCGAGGAAATCCCAGTCGACATCGGTGCGGAAGCTCTCGGGCTCGGCCGGGTCGCTCATGCCCATCAGCAGCCCGTCACCCTCGGGGTGGAAGTAGAACGACGTCCGGTAGTCGACCGTCATCGGCGTTTGCCGCGTGATGCCGGCAAAGGGCTTGGTCACGAAGATGTGGCGCCGGTAGGGCGCCACCGGGACCGACGCGCCGGCCAGCTCTCCCAGCGGACGCGACCACGCCCCCGCGCACATGACAACGCGCGCGGCGCGGATCTCGCCGCGGTCGGTCTGCACCCGGCAGGCGCCCGGCTTGATCGACATCCCCACCACCTCGACGCCCTCGAGGATCCGCACCCCCAGGGCGCGGGCAGCGTGCGCGTACCCCTGGGTCATCTCGCTGGGCCCGGCGATCCCATCGGTGGGGCAGAAGCTGCCCCCCAGCAGGTCATCGACCCGCAGCCCCGGGACCATCGTCGCGATCTCATCGACGCCGACCTCTCGGGCGTCCTGCAGCCCAGCGCGTCGCTGCACCTCGAGGTTGTGCCTGAGGTCGGCCATCGCCGCATCGTCGCTGGCCACGAAGAGATAGCCGATCTGGCGAAAGTCCGCCGGGCGCCCGGTCAACTCCTCGAAGCCCTTCAGGATCTCCACCGAGCGCATCCCCACGCGGACGTTGACCTCGGTTGAGAACTGCTGCCGGACGCCGCCGGCGCAGCGCCCCGTCGATCCCTCGCCGATGTTGCCACGGTCGATGACCACGACCTTGGTCATCCCGCGCTGGGCCAGGTTGTATGCCACGCTACAGCCGGCCGCACCGGCGCCGATGACGACGGCGTCAAGGTCGGCGGGCAGCCCCAGCTCAGGCCGCGGCACGTCTCAGTCCAGCACCAGGGAGAGGCACCGGACTCCGCCGCCCGCCTTGATGAACTCGGTCATCGGCAGGCCGCGGCCGTAGAAGCCCTCCTTTTCCAGGCTGCCTTCGACGCGCTCAACACCGACGGACGAGAGGACCTGGTCCCCCACGGTGATGGCGTTGCAGACGAAGCCTTCGGCAAGGTGCAGCGGTACCTCGATCACGTGCGGCACCAGCTTGCGGATGGCCCCAGCCGACGCCGGTGCGAATGCACCCGGCGCGAACATCACGGTCTCCGGGCCCAGCGGGCAGAAACAGGTGTCGAGGTGATAGAAGCGAGGATCGACGAGCTGGAGCGAGACGACCTCGACGTCCAGCGCCGTACCAACGATGGCATGAGTCTCGCGGTCGGTGCGGAAACCGTAGCCAGCAAACAGCCGGTCGCCGACGAAGAGAGCGTCGCCGGCGCCCTCGAAGCTCAGCCCTTCGGGGAGTGGCGATAGCCGGTATCCGAGGTCGCTCAGGGCCGCGCGCCAGAAGGGCTCTTCGGACTGGCGCTCCGGGTGACGGAAGCGGGATACCACCGCCTTCCCCGCGCGGACCACCGCCGCGTTGGCGGTGAAGGGCATGTCCGGGTTTCCTCGCACCGGTTCGACAAGCTCGATGTCAAGGCCGAGCTGCTGGTAGGCGTCGAAGAGCGCATTCCACTGCGCCTCCGCCCGATCGTGGTTAACCTCGTTCTGGATATGCATCCAGGGGTTGATCTCGTATTCGACCCCGAAATAGTCGGGGCGGCACATCAGTATTGCCAATCTGGGACCACCGCCCGTGCAGGCCGATCGCCATAGCGGGGAGCTCCTGCCCCGGGTAAATCAAATCATCGCACGCCCCGATCCCATAAACATCCCCACTGAGAGGGAGGGCGCCCGGAGATCAGATCGGTTCGGGGGCCAAAAACCCTGAGATCGCCGCCGCCTGCGCCTTGACCAGGGCCTCGGTCCAACCGTGGCCGGCGTCGGGCACCATGACCACCTCGGCGGTCTGCATGGCTTGGGTCAGGCGCTGCATGGCGTCGTGGTCGAGGAGCGAGTCGTCGGCGGCCACCACCATCAGGACCGGCTGCTCCCAGGATTGCAGCCAGGCCTCGAAGTCCTGAGCCAGCGCGTCCCGGAGCCACTCGCGCGCGGCCCTGGGATCGGCGCGCATCTGGTTCTCGAAGTTCACGCTGGCGTCGAAAGCGTCGACGTCCGGGCCCTCGACGAAGTATCGCTTGTAGAGGTCGCTGACCCTGCGGTTGCGGGCGACGGGGACGGCGATGCCATAGACGATCGGGTTCATGAAGAAGGCGGCCTGCATCCGAAACGGTCGAGAGACAACGCGTCGGGAGTAGATCGGCGTGTGCAGCACCAGCTGGCGCACCCTTCCCGGATCCCGGCGGGCCAGCTCCAGCGCGACGGTGGCCCCCAGGCAGATCCCCCCGAGGTCATACAGCTCAAGGCCGATGGCGATGGTGAAGTCGTCGAGGAATTCGGCCAGCGCAGCGATGCTGTGAGGGCCGTCGAGGGGGGCGGTCTCACCGAAGCCGGGCAGGTCGGGGATGATCATCCGCCGCCTGCCGTCAAGCGCCGGGAGCCACTTGTGGAAGTTCTCGGCGCTGCCGATCCAGCCGTGGACCAGGAGGATGGGGGCCCCCACTCCGCACTCCAGGTAGCGCACCTGCCGGCCGCCGACGTCGACGTAGTGCGCGGTGCCCATCTGGGGGAGGACGCTGGTGGTGGCCGCGCTCACATCTCCCCGCCCTGGGAGGGGTCGTGCGGGGGCAGGCCGTGGTCAAGCTCCCTGTCGACGCGGTAGCCGAGCGCGTACTCCGCCTGCATCACCTGGTGGATCTCGCTGGTGCCCTCGTAGATCCGCGGCGCGCGGGCGTTGCGTAGGATGCGCTCCACCGGGTATTCGCCGGAGTACCCGGAGGAGCCGAAGACCTGGATCGCCGAATCGGCGGCGGCGAAGGCGGCCTCAGTGCTGAACCATTTGGCCACCCCCGTCTCACGGGTGTTGCGCTGGCCCTGGTTCTTGAGCCAGGCGGCCTTGAAGTAGAGCATCCGGGCAATGTCGTAGTCGCGCTGCATGGCCGCGATTCGCGCCTGCACCAGCTGGTGGCGGCCGATCTCCTTGCCGAATGTCTTGCGCTGGTGGCAGTAGTCGACGCTCAGGTCGAGACACGCCTTGATCGCCCCGGCAGCGCCGGCGGCGACGGTGAAGCGACCGACGTCGAGGCAGCTCATCGCCACCTTGAAGCCGTCACCCTCCTCCCCGATGCGGTTCTCGGCGGGGATTTCGACGTCGCTGAAGGCCAGCGACCCGGTGTTGCCCGCGCGTAGGCCCAGCTTGTCGTGGTAACCGGCGGTGGTGAAGCCTTTGGCATTGCGATCGACCAGGAAGGCGGTGATGCCGTTGTGGCTCTTTTCGCGGTCGGTGTAGGCGAAGACCAGGAACCAGTCGGCGTAGTCGCAGAAGCTGACCCACGCCTTCTCGCCGTTGAGGACATAGACATCGGCCTCCCGGTGGGCGTGGCTGCGCATCGCCGCCACGTCGCTACCCGCGTCCGGCTCAGTCAGACCGAAAGCGCCCATCTTCGACCCCTCCGCCAGCGGCCGTAAGAGCCGCTGCTTTTGCTCCTCGCTGCCCCACTGGTAGACGCCGGTGCTGCAGAGCCCGTTGTGGACCGAGGCGGCGGTGCGGAGCGAGGCGTCGACGTACTCGAGCTCCTCCATCACCAGGCCGAGGGCGAGGTAGTCCATGCCTCCACCCCCGTACTTCTTGGGGATCGAGATCCCGGCCAGCCCGAGCCCGGCCAGCTTGGGGAAGGTGGAGGGGTCGTAACGCTGGAGCTTGTCGTTCTCCCTGATGATCTCGGGGAACTCGGCGCGGACGAAGCGGCGAGTGGTCTCGACGAGCATCTCCTGTTCTGGCGTCAACGACAGGTCAAGCACGGCAACACCATATATCTAGTGGTCACGGTCTGTCGTCAAGTCTTGGCCCCGGCGAGGTACGGCCTCGGGTGCCCGACCAGCGGCAGCTGGGCTCCCAGCCGGTTGACTAGTGGCGCCGTCTGTGAGGTCAACAGCGGCCCCCGAATGTTGTTGTCGTAGAAGTTCAGAAATCCCTCGACCTGCCGGACCTGCTGCATCGGCAATGGGTTGGGGCCGGCTTGCTGGACCAGCTGCTTGAGCCTGGCGTCGTCGACGAAGCCCTTGAGCAACGGTTGGCCCTGCACGGCCTGGCGATACGTCTCGATCTGCTCGGCGGTGGCCACGCCTGTCTTGAGAAGCGGGTAGACATTGCGATCGAAGTCCAGGATCACGCCAAGGGTCAGGTAAACCAGGACGAAGGCCGCCAGCGCGTGCACCGCGGCGCCCAGCGGTGCGTCGATGGTCTTCAACGGCGGAATCATCTTCCAGAACATCACCACCGGGCGGGCCAGCAGGCGCAGGGCGAACGTGAGCACGAGGACCAGCAAGATGCTTACGCCCGTGCGGATGAAACCAAAAGGCAAAGCCGAGTCGAAGAACCCGTGGAGGTGCAGGACCAGGTAGAGCGAGACCAGGAAGGCGCCCTCGGCCACCAGCGGCCCGATCAGGCCACGGCTGATGCCGATGTATACCCCCCCGAGAAGGATCAGGATGATGACGAGGTCGATGATCACGAGCGAGCCGGGCTCTGGGGCAGCCGGCGCGGCCGCACTAGGCCAGTTGGGATCGGGTCTGGGCGGCCGAGGCGATGACCCGGAAGCCGGCGAAGATTATGGCCACCCCAACCGCCTGGGAAGCATAGAAGAGCTCGTAATAACCCAGGCGGGTGAGCGTTGCGATGCCGGCCACCACCAGGGCTCCGGCCAGGATCAGGATGTTCCCGAGGGTGAGATTCCTCGGCTGCCCGGCGCGCCACGTCCGG
Source organism: Candidatus Dormiibacterota bacterium (assembly GCA_036824145.1). Lineage (GTDB taxonomy): Bacteria > Chloroflexota > Dormibacteria > DASZGP01 > DASZGP01 > DATMMS01. The sequence continues at coordinate 39,068 of DAITAT010000001.1, read as the reverse complement.
TAGGCGGAGTACGCCGCGCCCCCGGCGAGCACGACGGTGCCGATGGAGTTGCCGGCCGCCGCTGCAATCACCGCCAGGATGTTGCCGAAAGCGTAGCCGTGCTCGTGTGGACAGTACATCGCGCAGTTGTCCGGGATTTGAGTGCCGTTGATGAAGCTGGCGTGGAGCACAGCGGCCACGATCGCCACCAACCCGGCCACCGTGGTCAGGCCGACAAATACCCGGAAGGCCCAACGAGCCCAGTGCGTCCTGGGCTGCTGCAGCAGCAGCTCGGCCGTTCCCATTGCCAGCCAGGGCACCAGCAGGATGGCTCCGAAGAGGTAATAGATCCGGAAATCGATCTCAGTCCAACCGGACAGCGAGCCCATCACCTCAGCGAAAGCGCCAACCGCATAGAACACCAGCGCCAGTCCCCAGGCGAGCTGATGCGTCCTGCCCCGCGCCCGGTACTGGTTGAGGACCTGGGCGGCAAAACCCAGGCTGATGAGGGTGGTCAGCGCCGGCAGCACGAACACAGGGCGAGTATACGAAGGTCGAGTTTGGGCTGCGCTCAGGTGAATTCAGGCTAAACTCATCCGTCTATGGCGAAAACCATCTCTGTCGCCAACCAGAAAGGGGGCGTCGGCAAGACCACGACCTGCGTCAACCTGGGCGCCGGACTGGCGGAGCTTGGCCAGCGCGTCCTCCTCGTCGACCTGGACCCGCAGGCCCACCTGACCATCAACATGGGTGTCCGGAGGCCCGACGAGATCACTAAGACGGTCTACAACCTGCTGATGGACTATGACGTCCAGGCTCGCGACCTGATCATGCGGGCCGAGTTGATGAAGGTCGACTTCATCCCCGCCAACCTCGATCTGTCGGCGGCCGAGATCCAGATGATCAACGAGATGGGGCGCGAGCAGATCCTGAAGGACAAGCTTGAGCCGGTGCAGAGCCTGTATGACTTCATCGTCATCGACTGCCCGCCATCACTGAGCCTGCTCTCGGTCAACGCGCTGGTGGCGTCCGACGAGGTCATCATCCCGCTGCAGTGCGAGTACTTCGGCATGAAGGGCATGCAGCAGCTGCAGCGCAGCATCGAGCGCGTTCGCCAGAAGCTCAATCCCAAGCTCAAGGTGGGAGGGATCCTGCCGACGATCTACAAGTCGCGAACCCTGCACAGCCAGGAGGTTCTGCAGCTGGTAAAGCACGCGTACGGGGACGAGGTGTTCCCCTTCTTCATCAAGGACAGCATCAGGTTTGCCGAGTGCCCGCCGGCCGGCCGCTCCATCCTGGAGTACGCCGGCGACACCGATGGGGCCAAGGCCTACCGGCAGCTGGCCCAGGAGGTTCTCACTCATGCCTAAGTTCAACCGCATCTCCCTGCTCGGCTCCGAGGAGCTGTTCCGGCCGACCCGCGTCGAGCCCGAAGAAGAGACAACCCCAGTTGAGCCGGCACCCGCGGACGGCATCTCCGGCCACGTCGGGCGAAACCCGGCCCCGTCGCCGTCGTACCCCGCCCTCGACCCGACGCCGCTGGCGCGTGAGCGCGCGGTCTACCGCCTGCAGCTGAGCGAGTCCCAGATCAAGGTGCTGTTGGAATCGGTGACGAGGATGAAGTACCCGGCCCAGGTCCACGCCAATTCCAAGCCCTCAATGGAAGAGTTCGAGGTGCTCGAGCAGCTGCGCAACACCCTTTTCGACGCTCTCGACTGACAGACGGAGGCGTCCGAGTCCCAGGTAAGCTCGGGCATGGCTTCCGAGACCAAGAACCTGGCTGACGACGTCCAGCGACCGCCGCTGGAGCTCACCTTCTGGCGCACGCTCTACCGCTACCTGCTCTCGATCGTCGCCAGCCTCGCCTGTGGCTTCATCTGGACCAACACCGGGGCCAAGCTGCTGCATCTCCAGGTGCTGCCGACGATCTATACCGGGGTGGTTTCGCTCGCGATCGGCTTCCTGTTGATGGGCTACCTGTGGCTCTCGATCGACCTCTCCCGCCCGACTCCGGAAGGCCTCGATGAGGACCAGCGGAACACCCAGCTGTTGATCCTCTGGCTGGGCATCCCGCTGGCTGTAATCGGCGTTTGCGCCGTGGTCGCGGTGCTTGCGGTGCTGCTCGCCGCCACCGTGCTGAACTCAGGGGTCCCGGCGCCGCAGTAGCCACCTCAGCGAGGACGTGGGTTGCTGACCACGAACTCCGGGGCCTCGCCGCGGGCAACGCGGGCGACGTTGGTGATGGTGTTGACCAGGATGTTGCGTTTGGATTGGGCGCTGACACCGGCGACGTGCGGCGTCAGAAGCACGTTGGGCAGCCCGCCAAATTTGTGGCCCGCGGGCAGCGGCTCGACGCTGAAGACGTCGAGGCCCGCACCTCCTAGCCGACCAGCGAGGAGGGCGGCGATCAGCGCGTCCTCGTCGATGATGTCGCCGCGCGAGACGTTGACCACGATCGCGCCCGACGGCAAGGTCGCCAGCCGCTCGGCATTCACGATCCCCCTGGTGGTTGCGTTCAGCGGCAGCGCCACCACCAGCACCTCGCTGCGGCGAAGCAACTGCTCCAGCTCGGCGTAAGCCACACCCAGCCGTTCCTCGTCGACGGGTGCGAGCCGGCTGCGCTTGTGGTAAAGGGTGTAGCACTCGAAGCCCTTCAGCCGCTGCGCGATCGACTGGCCGATGGCGCCGAAGCCCAGGACGCCAACGGTGCGCTGGTAGAGGTCGGCGAGGTCTTTGGCGATCCAGGCCTCCTGGTCCCAGTCGCCGGCCTCGGCGTGGGCGATGGCCTCGCGAAGCTGCCGCAGGCAGCCCAGAATCAGCATCACCGCGTGCTCGGCGACGGCGTTGGCGTTGGCGGGCCCGGCGTTGGCCACTGGGATCCCATGCTCGTCGGCGGCGGCGACGTCGATGTTCTCGTACCCCCCGGTCGGTTGTTGGATCAGCCGGCAGCGCCCCGCCCGCTCGATCACGGGGCGGTCCACGTGGATGATCTGGGACCAGTCGCCGATGACGATGTCGACGTCCGGCGCCAGCTCCAGAAGCTCGTCGTATGAGGCCTTGACCACCCGGGTGCCCTCCGGCAGGGCGCCGCTGAAGAGCTCCGGCGGCGCGGGCGAGGTCGAGACCACCAGGATCTCTTCAGCCGGCATTTCAGTAGCCAATCGGAGCGTCGAGGAGCCCTGGGTCAGTTCTTGTAGATCGCCTGGATCTGGTCGGCGTACTTCTCGTTGACGACCTTGCGCTTGACCTTCAGGGTCGGCGTGAGCTCGCCACCGTCCTGCGACAGGTCGTTGGGCAGGACGGTGAACCTCTTGATCTTCTCGACATTGGCGAGGTTGCTGTTGACGGCGTCGACGCCTTTCTGGAAGAGCTCGCGCACCTTCTCGTTCTGCGAGAGCTTGAGGATGTCGGCTGACTCCCCAACCTTCTTGGCCAGGGCCGCCACCTGCTCGATGTCAATCGTGAGCAGCGCCGACATGAACGGCCGGCTGTCGCCGATTGCCACCGCCTGGCCGACGAAGGGCAGGCGCTTGAGCGCGACCTCAATGTTCGAAGGCGAGATGTTCTTGCCTCCGGCGGTGATGATCAGGTCCTTCTTGCGATCGACGATGCGCAGGAAGCCGTCCTCGAGGATCCCGAGATCGCCGGAATGCAGGTAGCCCTCGTCGTCGAGGGCCTCCCTGGTGGCCGCTTCGTCCTTGAAATAGCCGCGGAAGACATTGCGGCCTTTGACCAGGACCTCGCCGTCCTCGGCGATCTTGATCTCGACTCCAGGCATCGCGGGCCCGACGGTCCCAAGCCGGCAGTAGCCGGGTCGACCGGTGCTGGTGGGGCCGGTGTCCTCGGATTGGCCGTAGACCTCGTATATCGGAAGGCCAAGGCCCCAGAAGAACCTCAGAGTGTTGGGGTCGATCGGCGCCGCGCCGGTGACGAGCTGCTTGGCGCGGTCCAGGCCCAGCGCGATGCGGATCTTGTGCAGCACGAGGCGGTCGGCGAGCTTATAGCCGCCGCTTGGCGCCTCCCCCTGGGTTGCCTTGTCGACATTGGCGGCACCCTGCTTGATCGCCCAACGGGCCAGCAACCCCTTGACTCCGCTGGCGCCGGCAAGCTGCGCCTCCACGACAGCCCGGTATTTCTCCCAGATCCGGGGCACCCCGAACATGAAGGTCGGCCGGACCTCGGTCACGTTGGCGGCCAGGTGGGCGATGTCCTCGGCGAAGTAGATCCGGTGGCCGATATAGACGTGCAGGATGTGCCCTGCCACCCGCTCGGCGACGTGGGCCAGTGGCAGGTAGGAGATGGTGACCTCATCGTCGGCCGAATCCGGGCTGAGGGCGATCGTCTTCTCGATGCTGCTTGCAGTCCAGAGGATGTTGCCGTGGTCGATCATCACCGCCTTCGGCGGCCCCGTGGTTCCCGAGGTGTAGATGAAGGTGGCGAGATCGTCGAGGCCGATGGCGCGCCAGCGCTCCTCAAATTCGCCCGGGTGCTCGCTGTTGTACGCATCACCGGCGGTCAGAGCATTGGGCCAGGTGACCACCAATTCGTCGTCGCCTGGCTCGGTTTCGCCAATGATCAGGACCACGCGCCGGAGGTCCGGCAGGTCGCTGCGCGTCGCCAGGATCTTGCCCAGCTGATCGCGGTTCTCGACAAAGACGACTGGCGCCGCGGCGTGGTCGATGATGTACTGGCTTTGGCTTGCCGAGTTGGTGGGATAGACACCCACCACGGTGGCTCCGACATGCTCGATGCCGAGGTCGGCGATGTGCCACTGGGGCCGGTTCTGGGACAGGATGGCGACCCGCTCACCGTGCTTGACACCCTCACTCAGAAGAAAGCCGGCAATCCGCTTGACACCTTCGGCGTATTGCTGCCAGTTGATGGGGTGCCATTTGTTCGAGGCCTTGAAGTACATCGCCGGCTGAGCGCCCCGCTTGGTGACCTGGGTCTGGAAGAGCTCGGGGACGCTGCGGTGCGTCACCTCGATGTCGGTGAAGTCAGGGGCGACCGTTTGGCCCCGGCTTCCGGCGTCGGGCGCCGGTGTGCCGTTATCGCCCTCCTCGGCACTCACGACTTCGAAATCCGTCGTGACGTCTGTGCTCATGTCAAGCTCCACTGGACCTCACCCCTCCACCCCGCGTTCGCCCGGGTCCCAACAGGCGCCCATCAAGGACATGTGTGGAAGGGATGCAATATAGCAGAATGCCTGTGGACAACTCCGGGCCCTTGGTGGCCTTTTGGGAGCGCCGCGATGTCGGTTGAAACCGGTACGCGGCTCAACGCTTTCCGGCGTACCGTTCCCTTCGAGCTGGACCCCTTCCAGGTGGAGGCGATCCAGAAACTCGGCACCCACAACGGCGTCCTGGTATCGGCGCCCACGTCGTCGGGCAAAACCGTGGTCGCCGACTACGCCATCTTCGAGGCCCTCGAGGACGGCGTCAAGGCCATCTACACAACCCCCCTGAAGGCGCTCAGCAACCAGAAGTTCCGCGACCTCAAGAAACGATATGGCGAGGGCTACGTGGGCCTGATCACCGGCGAGCACACTATCAATGACAGCGCCCCGGTGGTGGTCATGACAACCGAGATCCTGCGCAACCTGATCTACGACGACCCCGACCGACTCCGCGAGGTCCGCTACGTCATCCTCGACGAGGTCCATTACATCGACGATTACCCCCGCGGCGCGGTCTGGGAGGAGGTCATGATCCAGGCGCCGACCCAGATCCATTTCGTGGGCTTGTCGGCAACGATCTCCAACTATCAGCAGGTCGCCGACTGGATGGAGACCCACCGCGGCAAGATGGGCGTGGTCTCGGTGACCAAGCGTCCCACCGAGCTGCGGCTGTGGCTGGCGATGGAAAACCGCCTCCATCCCCTGTTCGACGAACAGGGCAAAGTCGTCCGGGCGACCTTGACCAAGGCACAGGACGAGGTGGCCGCCGATCATCGCTTCGACCGCAGCACCCGGGCGGGGCGGCGCTTCGAAGCCCGGGGCCGCCACCTCGATTCCAACAGTCTGACCCGGGTGATCGAAAGCCTGGACCAGCAGCAGATGCTCCCCGCGATTTACTTCATCTTCAGCCGCCGCGGCTGCGAGGAGGCGATGCAGCGCTGCGCCATGCACGGGCTGGACCTGACCAGCGCCGACGAGAAGGCGAGGATCGCGGAATTCGTCGCCGACAAGATGAAGGCGGTCACCGAGAAGGACGAGGCCACCCTCTACCGCAGCCTGCTCAACCACGAGATGCTGGCGCAGGGGATCTCAGTCCACCACGCGGGGCTGCTGCCCTTCCTCAAGGAGCTGGTCGAGGAGCTCTTCCAGGAGGGGCTGGTCAAGGTCGTCTTCGCCACCGAGACGCTGTCGCTAGGGATCCACATGCCGGCGCGCTCGGTGGTGATCTCCTCGTTCACCAAGTTCGACGGCCACGGCTTTCCCTCGCTGACGTCAGGCCAGCTGACCCAGCTTATGGGCCGAGCCGGCCGCCGGGGCATCGACAAGGTCGGCCACGGCGTCATCCTCAAAGACCCCGAGGTGGATATCGGCGTCATCTACGAAGCCGCCATGGGCGAGGACATGGTGGTGGAGTCGAAGTTCGCGCCCAACTACAACATGGCCCTCAACCTGCTCCGCAACCGTGACCTGGCAGAGGCGGAGCTGCTGATGGAGCGCTGCTTCGGACAGTTCCAGCGACGCCAGGCGGCGAAGCAGCGGCGGCGCGAGCTGGCCAACCTCGAGGAACGGCTGGCAGACCTCGAGAAGATGGCGGTGAAACCCTCGCGCAAGGAGAAATGCGGGCTCGAGGACGTGCAGCAGTACTTCGCCGACGAGGCCCAGCTGCGCACCCTCCGCAACCGCGTCCGCCGAGCCAAGCGCGACCACTACCATGGCGGCGACTCGGGGTTGACCAAAGAGAAGCTGGCCGTTGCGCGCAAACAGATCGTGGAGATCGAGAACCGCCATCAGCGATCGCCGGTGCGTCGCTGTCCCAACCTCCAGCAGCACCGCACCTGGCAGGCCGAGATCTGGGCCCTCAAGGACGAGATCCGGCGCAGCCAGGAGGAGATCGACACCGCCATGCAGGACTACACGCGGCACCTCCACAGCATCATTCAGGTGCTGGAGGAGGCCGGCTTCCTCTACGGCATGAAGCCCTCCGACAAGGGCCTGCTGGCTAGCCGGATTTACGGCGAGAACAGCCTCATCCTCAGTGAGGCGCTTTACCAGGGCTGGCTCGACCACCTCGATCCGCCCGAGCTGTGCGCGGTGCTGGTGATACTGGCGGCCGAGGACCGCGGGCGGCCGGGGCGCCGGGGCAACGGGCAGGCCGGGCCCTACGCCCGCAACCGATTCCCCTCGACCGAGATTCGCGAGCTGTACCAAAGCCTCAAGAGCCTGCATTTCCAGTTCAGCGAGCTGGAGGAGGCTTACGGCGAGCAGACGCTTCGGCCACTATCGCGCGATTACGTCGACTTCGCCTATCGCTGGGCCCGTGGCGACGCCCTCGACCAGATCCCACTGCCGCCGATGGTCGAGTTCGGGGACGCCATCAAGGCCATCCGCTCGCTGTACTCCACGCTCCGCCAGCTGGAGTGGGCGATCCCCCGGGAGACGCCGCTACGCGCGACTGTTTACAGCGCCATGAGGGCGATGGAGCGCGACCTGATCCGTAGGGTGTAGGCCTAAACCAGCTTGGTGTTGGTCACGACGTAGCGGGGCACCGCCACCGCGTTGCGCCGGAATTCCTTCTGGATGGGGTCGATCTTCACCGAGTACCAGTTCAGGTACCCGGTCTGGTCGAAAGTGAGGACGGCGTCATCGGCGACCAACTGCTGCAGGTATTTGAGTGCTCCCAGGCTATCGTTTGCATTCACTGTGTCGGCCAGCCCGGCCACGTCCGTCATCACCTTGCTGAGAAGCTCCACCAACGGCGCGAACTGCGGCGGTACATCGGCGTCCTTGACCAGCAGCGTGCACTGCCCCAGGTCGGAAACCGCCTTCTGGTAATAGACGGTGGCGGAGGTGAGGTCCTTGGCCTTCGCAGCCTTATCGGCGGAGTCAGCGTTGGCCTCGGCGCCGACCATGGAGCTGTAGAAAGCCTCCTGGGTCCTGAATATGCCGACCGCCTTGGCCACAGCGATCCTCAGCCGCAGCCGATTTGACGACCATCGAGACAGAGCGGCGGCGGTGGCCGGCGCTGGTGCAGGGGGAGCGGCGTAGGCTGCCGCCGGTGCCGCCACCGCCGGGGCAACTGCTGCTGGCGCTGCCATCGGGGCTCCCGCCAGGGGCGGAACCGCAGGCGGAACTGGAGGAGATTGAGCGGGCCGGAGCGGCGCCGGTGGAGGCGGCGGTGGGGCCGGCGGCTCGTACGCGGGCGGTCGCACCGGCGCTGTTCGGCCAATGGCGGGCAGGTAGCCCGGCGACACGATCGGTGGCTGATAGAGCCCGGGCTCGTCCGGGGGAGCCGAGGGTGGGGCCGGGGGCTCGATTTGATGCAGCGGGAACTCGGGCAGACCCGCCCCTGGCTGTTCCTCGTCGGTCACGACACCACTATGGGGGGGATATCGACCGACGCCGCGATTAATGAGCTGCTTCTTCCTCGGCCAGGTTCTCGGAAATACGCACGATTCGCTGGGGCAGGTCGGCGATGTCGTAAAACCGCAGCGGCTTCTTCAGGCGTTTGGCGATGCCCACCTGGACCTTGACACCGAGGCTCATCTGACCGAAAACCCAGCACTCGTCGCACTTCACCAGCAGGTTGTTCATCGCCTCGCGGACGGTGTCCTTGTTGACGGTGTGCATGAGGTAGTAGTCGAAGAGCATGAAGGGGTTGACCGGGACGCAACCCTCGTCGAGCACGAACTTGGTGATGTGCATGCGCCAGTGGAAGTTGCGGTTGCTCATCGCGGTGTAGACGACCCGCTTGGGGCGCCGCAGGGTGCGCTCGGCCTGCTCCGTCGGCGATGCCTTGGGAGTGGGGCCGAAGATCGACTCGAGGATCTGCTCGGGCGACTTCAGCTGGACTGCTGTTCCCTCGACGCGAGCCGACCGACGCTCTTGGTCTGCCAAGTCACGCTGAGTTTAGCCCGTGCCGTCGCCAACAAGGCCAGGCCACGTCCGGGCCAGCAGTTCGAGGGCTCCGTCCAGCTTCGCTCGGTGGGCGCCGTGGTTGAGCCAGCGGCTGGCGCCGGAAGGGTGCGGCAAGGGCAATAGGAGTGGCTCGGCGCCATTCCTGGCGAAGATTTCGCCGACCAGGATGTCCAGCGATCGACCGGGCAGTTGGTCCTCGAACTGCTCGATCGCCAGCGTTCCCACGAGGATGATGAGGCGAGGTTGCTGGAGCTCCCGCTGGCCCAGCAGCCAGGGCCGGCATTGGGCGACCTCGACGGCACCGGGCCGCCGGTCGCCGCCGCCGGAGATCGCTTTGCCCGGGAAGCACTTGGTCACCGAGGTGACGTAGGTGAGGCTCCGGAAATGATCGTCATCGCGAAAGCCGGCGCGCTTCACCCAGCGCTCGAGCTCTTTCCCGGCGCGGCCGGCGAAGGGCTTGCGCGGTCCCAGCTCCACGATCCCAGGGGCCTGACCGATCAGCATCAGGGGCTGGCCCGGCCGGCCCTGGAACATGGGCGTCGCCTCGCCGATATGACCGGAGTCGACACAGCGAGTGCAGGCGAGAATCTCGCGGTGGAGGTCGCGCCACGCCCCGCTGGCGCCGGGCGGCGAGGCATCAGAAGGAGCGGCGGGTATCATTCTGCCGATGCTAGCGATCCCGCTGATAACTCTCCAGGCGGTGGTCGAGGTGGCGGTAGGGGGCATGCTGGCGCTCTTCATCACCGACGTCACGCGCCTTGTCACCCGCGGCTTCCTGGCCTCGACCGGCGGGGTCCTGCTGCTGATCGGCGTCCTCGGAGTGGCCGGCCAGTACTTCCTCCCCGATCCCTCGCACCTGACCGAGCACTTCGTCAACCGTGCCTGGCTCCAGCCCGCTCTCAGGCTTGCGGCGCTCTTCATGATCCTGTTCCTGCTCTACCTGGTCGCGGTTTACCTGCGGCCGCCGGTACTGCATGTGATCATCGGCCTGGTGGCGACGTCCGCCGGGCTCGTGTCGGTGATCGCCAGCGCCTACACCTTCCCGACTCCCGTGTGGGGCCCTTACGGCACAGCCGCCAGCTTCCTGCTGTCAGCCATCACCATCGGGACCGTGACCACGGCGATGCTCCTCGGCCACTGGTACCTTGTGGTCCCCAACCTCAGCACCAAGCCGCTGTTCATCCTGCTCGGAGTCCTGGCCGCCGGGTTCCTGCTCCAGGCGGGGCTGGCCGTCGCGGCCCTGCTGCTGCTCGGCGGCCGCAGCGATTTTCCCACCACCCACGACGTCGTCTATGGCGGCTACAGCCTGCCCTTCTGGATGCACATCGCGGCGGGCATCGCGCTGCCCCTGATCATCACCGCGCTGGCCTTTCAGAGCACCAGGATGCGCTCGCTGATGTCCGCCACCGGCCTGCTCTATGTGGCCGTGGTCCTGACCCTGGTCGGCCAGGTCACGGGCAAGGTCATCCTCTACAGCGGCAACCTGCCGCTCTAGCCCTCGCGGGCCGACATGGACCCTCGACTCGTGAAGGCCGCTGAGGAGGCCATCGGCTTCATGCCCGAGAACGAGGGCCTGGCCCTTCATCGGGCTGCCCTGGCGGCGGCGCGGTGGGGTCCCCTGCTCGAGGTCGGCAGCTATTGCGGGAAGTCGGCGATCTACCTCGGCGCTGCGGCTCAGGAGTGTGGCTCGGTGCTCTTCACCGTTGACCACCACCGCGGCTCGGAGGAGAACCAGCCCGGCGGGCCGTACCACGACCCACGGTTGGTCGACGATGCCGGCCGCGTCGATACCTTCCCCCACCTCCGCGACGCCCTCGCCGGCGCCGAGCTTGAGGACGTCGTGGTGGCGATCGTCGGGCGGTCGGCGACAGTGGCGCGGCACTGGCACACGACACTGGCGATGCTCTTCATCGACGGCGGGCACTCCCAGGCCGCCGTCGACGCCGACTACGACGGCTGGGCGCCCCACGTGATGCCCGGCGGAGTGCTGGCTATCCATGACGTCTTCCCTGACCCGGCCGACGGTGGCCGGCCGCCCTTCGTGGTCTTCCAGCGAGTGCTGGCGTCAGGAGGCTTCGAGGAGATCGAGGCCGAGGGCTCGCTCAGGGTCCTACGGCGGCGCTGAAGAGCTCCAGCGCGGGGCCGCCGGCAAGGGCGTCAACCGCGAGCACCACCGCCGCCGACGTCCAGGTCGGTTGCTCCTCCGGGTAGAGCGTCCCATCGTCAAAGTTGGCGCCCGTCCAATAGGCGGCGTCGTCGCCACGGAGGTGCTGTGCCCATTCCACCAGCCGCGCCGCCTCGTGCCAATCCCCGAGCTGGATCAGGGCCAGCGCCAGCTCACAGGTCTCTGCGGCGGTCACCCAGGGACGGTCGGCGACGCAGCGCACGCCCCGGTTGGGAACCACGAACTCATCCCAGCGCTCCGCCAGCCGCTCATGCGCCGGCGCGCCGCGCAGCGCGCCTCCGAGCACGGGGTAGTACCAGTCCATCGACCAGCGTTCCTTGGGCTCGAAATCCTGGGGGCGGTTGTTGATGGCGTTGGCAAGCCGGCCGGCGGCGTGGGCCCAACCCTCCCTGCGATGGCCGAGCGTCCCGGCCACCTGGACCGCGCTGCGAAGGCTGAGGTGCACCGCCGAGGAGCCCGCCAGCAGCGCCCGCGGCCAGGCCTTGCCGTCCACGCCGGAAGCCCAGCTGACGGCGCCCCCTGGCATCTGCAGACGGAGTGCGAACTCCACCGCCGCCTCGACCGCCGGCCAGAGGCGCCGCAGGAAGGCATCGTCGCCGGTGGCCAGGTGGTGGAGGTGGGCGCCGGTTGCGACGTAGGCGCAGACGTTGGTGTCGAGGGTGGCGTCGATGACCTCGCCGTCTCGGTAGGAAGCGTGCCAGCTGCCATCAGGTCGCTGGTTATGGATGAGCCACTGGAAGCCGCGTTCGGCGGCCTCGATCCGGCCGCCGATGGTCAGCGCCATCAGCGCTTCGACGTGGTTCCAGGGATCCATCTGGCCGCCGGGGAACCAGGGGACGCTGCCGTCCGCCAGCTGGACCGCAGCGATGGCGTCGACGGTTGCCTCGACCTTATCCAGGGTCAGCATCGTCGCCGGCTCAGGCCGCCGCTTGCCGTATTCCGTCGGGCTTGGCCATGTAGAGAACCAGGCTCTTCCCCAGGACCGGGTTAAGGCCTCGCTCCAGCAATCGGGACCAGGCCGGCCGGCTCACCATCTCCCACGCCAGGAACCGGTGGTACAGGCTCGGCAGCAAGGCATCGTCGCGGCGAACACCGACGGCGCACTTCAGCCACCAGTACGGCGAGTGCAGGGCGTGGGCGTGGTCGCGGCCGCGGGGCACCAGGCCGGCATCGCACAGGCGGCCCAGGAGCTCGTCACCACGGTAGATGCGGAGGTGGCCGCCGGGATTGTTGTGGTACTCCTCGGAGAGCGCCCAGCAGACCTCCTCGGGGCCTCGGCGAGGCACGGTGATCGCCGCCAGCCCTCCTGAGCGGACCACCCGCTGGATCTCGGCCATCGCCGCGCGGTCGTCTCGGATGTGCTCCAGGACCTCGCTGACGATGACCACGTCGAAATCGCCGTCCTCGAAGGGCAGTTGCAATGCATCGGCGTGACGGACGGTTAGGCTGCCGCCCGCCGCGACCTCGCCGGCCTCCTCCATCGCCGCCGCCATCGCCTCGACATCCGCCAGGGCTTTGTCATCGAGGTCGGCCGCAACCACCTCGGCGCCGCGACGCAATGCTTCGAAGGCGTGGCGTCCCTGGCCGCAGCCAAGGTCCAGGACCCGGGTTCCCTGGCGGACGCCGAGCCTGTCGAAGTCGACCGTCAGCATTCGCCCGCAATCACGCGCCGGTACTCGTGGGTGATCCCCTCGGCGGTGCGCAGCCAGGTGAATCGCTCCGCCACGCGGGCACGACCGGCGACCGCGAGGCGCTCCCGTAGGGCCCTGTCGCCAAGGGCTCGCTCCAGCGCCGCCGCCAACTGCCCGGGATCGCCGGGGCGTACCATCAGGCCGGTCTCGCCGTCGCGCCCGACCACCTCCGGCAGAGCGCCGGCGGTCGTCGCCACCAGGGGGACGCCACATGCCATCGCCTGAACCGCGGGGAGCGAGAACCCTTCGTAGAGCGAAGGCACCACCGCCACCTCCGCCTCGGAGTACAGCTTCAGCAGGGCAGGCTCGTCGACGCCGCTGACAAAGCGCACCGAGCCGTTGAGGCCGAGCCGCTTGAGGGTCGCCGGGACCTCGCTGCCCTGGCGGTGCTTGGAGACCACCACCATCTCGGCCTGGTCACGCCCTACGCGCAGCATCGCCATCGCCTCCAGCAGCGGCGCCAGTCCCTTGAGGGGGACGTCGGCGCTGGCCATCGCCAGGATCCGCCCCGGCACCTTGGCCACCGCGGGTGTCGGCTGGTAGAGATCCGAATCGACGCCGATGTGGACCACCCGGACCCGCTCCGGCGCCAGCCCGACGCGGGCGATGATGTCCTCCCGGGCAGTGCCGGAAACGGCGATCACGGCCGGCAGTCGCTGCGCCACGCGGCGCTGCATGTGGTGGAAGCCGTACCAGCGATGTATCGAGAGCTTGCGCTTGAGTCCCCTGGCCTGGGCCAGTTCCAGCTCGCGGTCGACCTCGATGGGATGGTGGATGCTGGCCAGCACCGGCAGGCCCATGCGCGGTAGCGCCAGCACGCCATAGCCGAGGCATTGGTTGTCGTGGACGACGTCAAAATCGCTGGCGCGATCAGCAAGGAGCCGGGCAACCCGGAGACTGAACGTGAGCGGCTCGGGGAAGCCGGCGGTGCACATGATGCCGAACTCCAGCGCGTCGATCCAATCGCGGTACTCCCAGAGGCGAGGGAAACGGAAGGGATCCTCGTCGCGGAACAGGTCAAGGCTGGGAACCCTGACCAACTCGACACCGGCGTCGAGCTGCGGGTAGGGCTGGCCGGCGAAGACCGTGACCGCATGGCCGAGGCGAGTCAGGGCGCTGCCCAGCTGGCGCACGTAAACGCCCTGCCCCCCGGAGTGCGGGTTGCCGCGGTAGGCCAAGATCGCGACCCGCAAGGGTCGTTCTGAATTCAACATCGGTTGGCAAGAGTACCGGTTGGCGCCCCATTGGGGCGTACGCTCAGGCCTGGCCGGGAATCCTCTTTCGGATGGATTCGAACTCGTCGTCGGTGACCACGCCCGCGCCCTTGAGGGCGCCCAGGTAGGCGAGCAGGTCGGCAGCGGGGATCGCCGGCGGCGCCGGGGTGGGGGCAGGCGCGGGGGCAGACGCCGCCGCGACCGGGGCCGCGGCCGCCGGGGATGCCGTTGCCGGCGCGACAGCCGCCGGGGCCGGCGCAGTGGCCGGGCTGCCCTCGACCTTCTTGACCGCGCCCTCTACCGAATCCGCGAGGGTGTCGAGGAAGCTCTTCTTGATCGGCTGCCAGGCAGTCCCGTCCCACAACCATTGCCCGTCGTCGCTGATCGTCCGGCCCTGTGCGTCAGTGGTTGGCATTTGCTCTCTCCGAATGTTGCCGATGCGCAGAGCAAACCTTAGCGGCTCCGAACGATTGTCGTCATTCTTAGATCGCTCTCATCTAAACGTGGTTGGATGGACTCCCGATGCCAGCCCAGCCGCATGTACTTGTTGTCGACGACGACAGCCATATCGCTGCCTCGTTGCGACGCGCCCTGATCTACGAGGGCTACGCCGTCGAGGTCGCTCCCGACGGGGCAATGGCGCTGAATCGTGCCCGCGAACGGATGCCGGACCTGGTCGTTCTCGACGTGATGCTGCCCGGGATTAGCGGCGTCGAGGTCTGCCAACGGCTGCGCGCCGCGGGTGACGTCCCCATCCTGATGCTCACCGCCAAGGACGGCACCGCGGACCGGGTGGTCGGCCTCGACAGCGGCGCCGACGACTACCTGGTCAAGCCATTCGCCTATGAAGAGCTGATGGCCCGCATTCGGGCCCTGCTTAGGCGGCAGGCGCCGCGGGCCCTAAAGGTGCTGCGATACGCCGACCTGAGCATGGATCTGGGCACCCGGGAGGTCAGGCGCGGCGAGCACTCGGTCGCACTCACGCCCAAGGAGTTCGACCTTCTCCAGCACCTCCTGCGCAACCCGCGGCAGGTGCTCACCCGGGACCGCATCCTCGACGCCGTCTGGGGCTACGACTTCGGCGCCACCAGCAACTCTGTCGACGTCTATGTTGGCTACTTGCGCCAGAAGCTGGAGGCCGACGGTAGCCCCCGCCTGATCCAGACGGTTCGCGGCGTGGGCTACGCCCTGCGCGAGGAGTAAGCGGTGCCGATCCGGGCTCGGATCGCTCTCTTCGGAGCGGGTGTCGTGTTTCTCACCGTCGTCATCTTCAGCCTCCTCGTCTATTCCCTTGTCAATCGCAGCGTCCTGCGGCAGCAGGACGACGCCCTCACCCGTCGCAGCCAGGAGTTCGACGGTGGCACCCGAGGCGGCGGTTTGGGAGGTGGAGATTTCAGCCGCGGGATACGTCAGCCCGTGGTCGTCGACCTCCGCCGCAGCAGCGACAGCTTCATCGAGCTGCTCGGCAGTGACGGCACCGCGGTCTTCAGCACCGGCGCGATCGACGGGCAGACACCAGGCGTCTCCAGTGACCTCCTGCGCCAGGTCGACCTCAACGGCTCGGTGCTGGCGACCGTCGAGCCCACCAAGGGCGTGTTACTGCGGGAATCCATCCGCAAGCTGACTGGGCCGACGCCGAACCCACTTGGGGTCTCAGCCGCCTATGTGGTGGCGGGACAGCCGACCGGCCCCATTGAGGACAGCCTCAACACCCTGCGCGGCTACCTGGTGCTGGCGGCCCTCTTCAGCCTGGTCGGCGCGCTGGCGGCCAGCTGGCTGGTGGCCGGGCGGGCGCTGCGCCCGGTCGACGCCATGGCCGACACCGCCGAGGAGATCGGCCGCACCCGGGACCTGAGTCGGCGCCTGCCTGAGCTTGACAACCGGGACGAGGTCAGTCGCCTGACCAGCAGCTTCAATGCCATGCTCGCCGAACTGCAGGATGCCTATCAGCGGCTCGAGGCCACCCTGGCAACGCAGCAGCGCTTCGTGGCGGACGCCTCCCACGAACTGCGCACCCCGCTCACCACCATCCGCAGCAACGTCGGCCTGCTGCTCGGGGGCAAGCAGATCGCCGCCGCCGACCGCACCGACGCCCTGCGTGACATCGACGAGGAGAGCGAGCGCATGACGCGGCTGGTACAGGAGCTGCTCACGCTCGCCCGCGCCGACGCCGGCCAGCACCTCGAGATGGCGCCAGTGAACGTCTCGCGGATCGCGGCGGACGTCTGCCGCAAGGCGCGCCGACTGCACCCGGAGCGTCACCTCGAGCTGCGCGACGGCAAGGCCGCCTCGGTGAAGGGCAACGCCGACGCCCTCAAGCAGCTGCTCTGGATCCTGGTCGACAACGCCGTCCAACACACGCCCGCGAAGTCCGGCATCAAGGTCGCCATCGAGCGCTCCGACGAGGTCGTGCGGATAAGCGTCGACGATGAGGGCGTCGGTATCCCGGCGGCTCAGCGGGAGCGCGTCTTCGAGCGCTTCCACCAGGCTGACCCCGCTCGCTCGAGCGAAGGAACGGGCCTGGGGCTGGCAATCGCGGCCTGGATCGCCCGCGAACACCAGGGCCAGATCGCCGTTGGCGAGTCCGGCGCCGGCGGCGCCAGCTTCCGCGTCCAGCTGCCTCTCAGTCCCGCTTAGAGGATTCTCATGTTCGCTTCACGGCCCCTTCACATCTCGACCCGACAATCGCTGTTGGTGCCCCGACTGACTGCCGTTCGGTGGAGGAGTTCCGATTGCGTCGATTCCTGAGAGCCCGGTCCGCCGTGATCGCGGTGGTGATCGTTGCGATCGTCGCCGCCGGCGGCTACTTATATCTCAACCGCAACGGCGCGGCGATCCAATACCGGACCAGCGCGGCGGTGCTCGGGACCGTGACCCAGACCATCCCGATCTCGGGGAACCTGACCCCGGTGAACCAAACCGATCTCGACTTCGCCGGCTCCGGCAAGGTCCAGGCCGTCAACGTAGTGGCGGGCCAGACCGTCAAGGCGGGCGAGGTGCTGGCATCGTTGGACCCCGTCAGTCTCCAGGGCAGCCTGACCCAGGCTCAGGCGACCCTGACTTCGGCGCAGGCCAAGCTCTCGCTGGACCAGGCGGGGGCGACGGCCCAGAGCCTGAACCAGGCGCAGGCGTCCGTGAATACCGCCCAGGTCCAGCTGCAGAGCGATCAGACCAACCAGTCCGACACCCTGGCGGTTAACGCCCAGATGGTGGCCCAGGCCAAGAGCGCCATGGACTCCGCTCAGGGCCAGGCGGCACTGACCACGGCTCAGAACAACTACCAGGCGGCCCAGGTCAAGGCACAGCAGAGCAACGACCAGGCCCGATCGCAGGTCAACCGCGACACCGTCGCGCTCCAGAACGCGCAGGCGTCGCTCGCCGTCCTCAAGCAGGGCACCACCTCGCAGCAGATCCAGATCGACCAAAGCCAGGTCGCCGTCGACCAGGTCAACGTCGACAACGCCCAGCGCGCCCTCAACCAGACCACCCTGACCGCCCCCAACGACGGTGTCGTCAGCGCGGTCAACATCGCGGTCAACATCGCGGTCGGCCAGACCACGTCGGCTTCCGGCAGCGCCGCCTCCGGGAGTAGCGGGGCTTCCGGCAGCGCCGCCTCCGGGAGTGGCGCGGCGGCGTCCGGCTCTTCGTCGAGCAGCACGCACGCGATCTCAATCCTGACCCCCAGCGCATACGCCGTCACCGGCGCCGTCAGTGACGCCCAGATCGGTCAGATCGCGCTCGGCCAAACGGCTCGAATCACCCCCGCCGGGGCCACCGACGCCCTCACCGGCAAAGTGACCTACATCGCCGCGGTGGCCACCGTCACCTCCGGGGTGGCGACTTTCGCGGTCACCGTCACCATCGACGGCAGCAACCCTTCGCTGCACGCCGGCACGTCGGCGTCGGTGTCGATCATCGTCAACCAGGCCAGCGAAGTGCTGACGGTGCCGACCAGCGCCCTGCGCAGCGGCAACAGCCTGCAGGTGCTGGTCAACGGCAAGGTCGAGATCAGGACCGTGACAGTCGGCGCGTCTGATGCGCTTCGGACCCAGATCATGTCCGGGCTTAACCCCGGCGACGAGGTCATCACCGCCACTGTGAGTAGCAGCGTCCCCACCACCAACTCGGGCGGCGGCCTCTTTGGCGGCGGCGGCCGAGGCAACTTCGGGGGCGGCGGCGGACGAGGCGGCGGCGGGGTGCCCGGCGGTTAGGGTGGCCGACGACCTCATCCGTCTCCACTCGGTGGACAAGGTCTACGGCAAGGGCGAGGCCGCCGTGAACGCCCTCGCCGACGTGTCGTTGACGGTGGCCCAAGGCGACTTCACCGCCGTCGTCGGACCGTCAGGTTCGGGGAAATCGACCCTGATGCACATCCTCGGCTGCCTCGACATCCCCACCCGCGGCGAGTACTGGTTCGGAGGCGAGGACGTCAGCCGGATGACCGAGTACCAGCTGGCCAAGGTCCGCAACCGGCGCATCGGTTTCGTCTTCCAGCAATTCCACCTGCTGGCCAGCCTGTCGGCCTGGCGCAACGTCGAGCTGCCTCTCCTCTACCGGGCCGCCGACGATCGCAAGGCTGCGGCGCTGCGCGCTCTGGCGCAGGTTGGCCTCGCCGACCGCGTCAACCACAAGCCGGCCGAGCTGTCCGGCGGCCAACAGCAGCGAGTCGCCATCGCAAGAGCCCTGGTCACCAACCCCGACCTGATCCTGGCCGACGAGCCCACCGGGAATCTCGACTCCAACTCCAGTCGAGAGGTGTTGGCGATCTTGCAGAGCCTGAACGAATCGGGACGGACCGTGGTCCTGATCACGCACGACCCCAATGTCGGCGCCATCCCGCGCCGGGTCTTCACCATGAGCGACGGCCGCCTCGCCGAGGAAGTCGCCGCGTGACCCTCCTGCGCACCTTCCAGACCGGGCTCCGGGGCCTGTTCGGTCATCGCTTGCGCTCGATCCTGACCACGCTGGGGATCCTCTTTGGGGTGGCCGCGGTGATCTGCACGGTCGGCATCGGCAAGGCCTCATCGGACTCGGTGACGAACCGGATCGCGGCGCTGGGCACCAACCTCCTGACCGTCAGCCCGGGTAGCACCGTCAGCGGCGGGGTCTTCGGTGGCGGCGGCAGCGCCAACACCCTGACCATGGACGACGTACGGGGCCTGGGCAGCAAGGACAACGCGCCCGACATCCAGGCGGTGGCCCCCGTGGTGCAGGCCCGGAAGTCCCTCGTCAGCACCTCCAGCAACTGGAACACCAATGTCCAGGGGAGCAGCCCGGACTGGTTGGTCACCAACGCCAGGACCGTAAGCCAGGGTCGCTTCTTCACCGCCGCCGGGGTCAAATCCCACGCCCAGGACGTGGTCCTCGGCACCACCACCGCGGCCAATCTCGGCGTTGGGGTCGGTGACTCGGTGACCATTGGCCCGGCTGCGTTCCAAGTCGTGGCGATCCTGGCCCAGAGCGGAGGCCAGGCCTTCCAAAATGGCGACGACCTGGCCGTGGTTCCCATCACCACCGCCCAGGACGAGCTCACCGGCGGTAACCCTAACTCCGTCCAGCGGGTGCTGCTGAGCGCGACTAGCGGCAACACCGTCGGTTCGGCCTACCAGGAGGCCGACCAGCTGCTTCTGGTCACCCACCACATCACCGGCACCGCGACCCCTGACTTCTCGATCACGTCGCAGAGCACCGTGCTCAGCACCGCCCAGGCGGTCACCAGCACCCTCACGATCCTGCTCGCCAGCGTGGCCGCCATCTCCCTGATCGTGGGCGGTATCGGGGTGATGAACATAATGCTGGTCTCGGTCACCGAGAGGACCAGCGAGATCGGGCTCCGCAAGGCGTTGGGCGCAACCCCCGGCGACCTCCTCCGCCAGTTCCTCTTCGAGGCCGCGACGCTGAGCGTCCTGGGCGGCCTGATGGGAGTGGGCGTGGGGTTGCTGGCGGCGACCCTGGTGCCCAGGTTCACCTCCATCGCTGTGACGATCACGCCTGAGCCGATCCTGGTCGCGGTCGCGGTCGCCGCCGGCGTGGGCCTGGTCTTTGGCGTGTACCCGGCAATGCGCGCGGCCCGCCTTGCCCCCATCGAGGCCCTCCGCGCGGAGTGACCCGAGCCAAACCACAAACGCATTGGAGACACGGATGAATCGAATTCTGACAACCGTCGGTTTGGTGGCCACGGCCGCCCTCGGCCTTGCGGCCTGTGGCTTTGGCGCCTCAGCCGGGTCCGCAGGGCCGGCGCCGAGCGGCACCCCCCGCTTCGGAGCTCGAAACGGCGCCTCCGGTGAGCTGGTGAAGATGAACGGGATGACCCTGGTGGTCAACAGCCAGAACGGCGACGTCACGGTGCTCTACACCAGCTCGACCACGTTCCAGCGAACCAGCACAGGGACCTTCGCCGACATCACCACAGGCAAGTGCCTGGCGGCCAGCGGGCAGAGGGATTCCAGCGGCACGGTCACGGCGGCAACCGTCCGTTTGACCGACAAGGGCAACGGTGCCTGCACCCTCGGAGGCGCCGGCGGCTTTGGTCCGGGCGGCGGTCCGGGCGGTGGGGTTCCGGCTACACCAAGGCCGACGCCACCGGCCGGCCGACCCAATTTCTCATTCGTTGGCGGTGAGGTGACGGCGGTCGCCGGCACCTCGGTCACAGTCAAGGATTCGACCGGCGCTTCGCAGATCGTCACCGTGCCGACCACCGTCCGGGTCAGCAAGTCGGCGACGGCCGCCGCCTCCGATCTCGCCCTCCACCAGTGTCTCAACGCCAACGGCACCCGCGACTCGTCCGGCAAGGTCACCGCCCGGGCGATATCGATCGTGCCACCAGGTCCGTCAGGCTGCGCGACGTTCGGCCGCGGGCTTGGCGGCGGCGGCGGACGGGGTGGCAGTGGTGGTGGATTCGGCGGTGGAGGCGGCGGCGCGCCTCCCCCAAGCCAGTGACTGAGGACCCGCCCGGATCGGGGGGGCCTCAGCGCGCCCCCGCCGTCTCCTTCTCGACCAGGGCGACGGGCACCGGCTCGTCCGCGGTGGGAGCACCGGACGCCAATCCGAGCACCCATCCCGGAACCGTGGGGCCGGCCGGGACCGGTAGGCCGCCGTCGTCGTCATCCGGCGCCGCAGACTCGCGCGCGGCGGCGAAGAAGACAATGCTGGCCACCGTCCAGATCGCGATTTTCACCGAGGCAAAGAGCAGGAACCCCGCGTAGAGTTGGTCGTTCATCGCGCCGATGAGGGGCGGTGCCACGGCGTGGAAGCCGGCGTAGAGGTCCCGAGAGGACAGGATCATGAACATCGCCGGCATGCTGATGGGCAGCCCGCCGATGACCACGTAGCCACACGCGGCGATGCCACTGACGCGGGCGGGGGCGATCAGCACCGACCAGAATGCGATCGCTCCAAGCAGCAAGGCGCTCAGCGCCAGCGCGGTGATCAGTCCGCCATCGCTGAGGACCGCAACCACCGCCGGCAGCTGGACGCTGATGGTGCCGGCCGCCATCAGGAAGACGGCCAGGAACGGCGAGATGGTGAAGGGGCTTTCGGCGGCGGCTCGCTCCGAGCGATCGAGCAGCCACAGCGGCGCCACCACCAGGGTCAGCACGGTGCTGATGGCGGCCTGGGTGACCACCAGGTGCGGCAGCTTGCCGCTGGCGGCGGCGAGGATGACCGCCGAGCCGGCAACCCTGGCCGCCAGCGCCAGGCTGCGGCGCCGGGACATCACATACTCTCGCTGAAGAAGGAGACCATCAGCTTGCCGAAGGCGCTGTTGCGGGCGTCCATCGCCGCCGCCATTCCTTTTTCGCTCAGCAGCGACGCCATCATGGTGTCGGAGTCCTTGTAGACCGCCTCGAAGATCCAGTAGAACTCGGAGTCCCCCCGAGGCGAGCCGGTGATGCGGTGCACGTGCATGTGCTCGACGTCGGGCCACTCCTTGCAGATGGGGAGGTGATCCTCGACGAACCATCTCTCGAAGGCGGCGGTGTCGTCTGGCTTGCGGTAGAGGGCAGTCCACTTAACCAACGGTTTCTCCTTCTGGCGCAGGGTCCAATTCTGCTTCTGGTGCGAGGTCGCCTGCTGGTTCTGGATTATGGCTCCTGGGATTTGTAATCGGCGTCAGGTTCTTCTCCAGCCACGGCCGCATGACTTCGTAGCGCTCCGGCAGGACAAGCGCCTCGCCCAGGCTCTCCATCGGCTCGTCGACTTCGAAGCCGGGGCCGAGGGTGGCGATCTCGAAGAGCACGCCGCTGGGCTCACGGAAATAGATCGACCGGAAGTAGGTGCGGTCGATGATAGGCGTTGGCTGGACACCGGCGCCAACCAGCGTGGTGTGCCAGTCCTCGTGGTCGTCATCGGACGAGGCCCAGGCGACGTGGTGGACGCTGCCCGCACCCTGGATGGGGCTGGTCGACGGTGGCGGGTCGATGTCGTAGGTTGCCTGACGCCCAGGCGAACGGTGGCGGAAACGCGAGCCATCGGCTTTGAAGCCAAGGAGGTCCGTGAGCACCTTCTCGGTCGCCTCGGGCTGGGCGCTGAAGGCGTGGACGCCGGCAAAGCCAAGCAGCGCGTGCTCAGCGGGGATGTCCTCTACCTCCGCGCGGAGCAGCGGGTCACCGGTGTCGGCGGCGACGAGCTCGAGGCCCAGGCCCTCCCTGTCGTGAAAGCGCAGGGCATGGTCGCGGCGCTCCGTCCGGATCCTCTCCCCCAACAGGCGGTTACCCCAGAAATTGAGGCTGGCCTCGCCGGCGACGGTCCAGCCGATGCGGTGAACCATGCCCGAGCCGGCCTGGCCGCGCTGGGCGCCGGGGAACTCGAAGAAGGTCAGGACGCTGCCCGGGGTGCCGGTCTCATCGGCGTAATAGAGGTGATAGACCTCGGGGGCGTCGAAGTTCACCGTCTTCTTGACCATGCGCATCCCCATCACGCGGCAGTAGAAATCGAGGTTGGTCGGGGCGTCGCCGGTGATCGCGGTGATGTGGTGGAACCCCTGCAGGTCAGGCATCGTCGAAAGCAGTGATCTGGCCCAAGGATTGCCATTCTACGGCGGTCGGCACCGACTCGTAACCGAGCTGTGGCAATTCGAGCGCATATCCCGGAACCAAGGTCCCATGCTGGGTCAGCCGGGGCTTCAGCTCTGGCGAAGGAGTTGTCTGATGACTGCACACCGCGACCTTTCTGGCCTGAAGGCCCGTTTCTACCTTTCGCTCGAGGTCAGCCTGATCGCTTGGGTATTGCTGACGCTGGCCACCGGCGGTGCGCTCGCCCTGCCCAGCCTGGCGCTCTCGATCTCAAGCCTCGGCGGGATGCTCGTCATCCTCTGGCTGGGCATGCGAAACCCGGACTACATCCGCCTGCGCCACACCGAAAGCACCACCGAGTAAACAGTCGCCGGCCGCGTCCGGCACTCTGCGATGGTGGTCGGGGTTTTGGCAGGCCGCTGCGTCGTGTCAGATGATGGGCCGATGCAATCGCGCCGCGTTTCGCTCCGGCGGAACTTGCTCGTCCTGATCATCGGCGGATCCGGGATCCTCCACTTCGTGGTGCCGCAGTTCTACCGCCGCATCGTGCCCCGCGCCCTGGGCCACGAGCAGGAGATCGTCCTCCTCAGCGGCGCCGTCGAGATCGCCTGCGCCACCATGATGGTGGTTCCGCGGACGCGCCGGCTCGGTGGCTGGCTGACGGCGGCCCTGCTGCTTGCCGTCTGGCCAGCCAACGTCCAGCAGGCCTTCGACGGCCTCCCCTACAGCCCGACCGGGCCGCTCAGCTCACCTGCGGTGCTCTGGCTGCGCCTGCCGCTGCAAATCCCCATGATCCGGATGGCGGTCAATGTCGGGCGAGGCGGCAAGGAGAACGCCGCCGAGGACTAAACCCCTGACGCTACTTTCTCGAGGTGGGGGAAGGCGACGCCCGGCGGCTGGCTCAGGCGGATGCTGAAGACCACGATACCCACGAGGATCGCTGCGCCCTGCACCGGCGTGAAGAACTTCTCGGCCCATTGCTGCTGGCTCACCAGGGACACCACGAACCCAGCGAGGGCGATGTTGAGACCCCAGAAGATGACGTTCTCGGCCCAGGGCCAGACGTCGCGGCGGTCGAGTGCGAAGTCGTGCATCAGGCCGAACGCCAGGTTGGTCATGACGCCGAGGAAGATCGCGTGGTCGGCGCCGATCAGCACCCCCAGGTTCACCTTGTTGAAGTCGCCCTTGGCGCCGATGAACATCACCACGAACGAGATCGTGAGCACGAGGTTGACCACCGCCCATGCGGCCGCGATGGCGTAGTGGCGGGAGCTGGTCGCCTCCGTCCACCGCGCCCGGAGGGCAGTCGGGCCGACGCGGACCAGGAAGATCCCCAGCGCGGCGAGGTCCAGGGGGATGAAGCTGCCGAGGAGAGGCTGGATGTTGAGCAGGACCCCGATGGCCAGCAGGATTCCCCCCAAGAAGAGCAGCGCGACCTGGAGGCGTCCCGCCAGGCCGAAATCGTCGGCGCCCTTGAGCCGCCATTCGATCGCCGACAGCGCGAAGAGCACCAGGTAGCCCCCGACCTGCGCGCTGGCGTGCCCGCCGATGGCCCCGTCAGGCAGGAACTGGTGGTTGACCGCGAGCTCGACCTGCACCAGGACCCCGATGGTCGAGCCGATCACCAGCGTGACGAAGGCCAGCATCACGCCGAGCCGCGGCACGCTCATCGCTGTCGTTCCGCGGGCCCGCAGCAGGTACACGAGGATGCCGAGGATGAGCAGCAGGACCGGCGTCCCGAAGACCGCCCGGGCGATGAAGTTGCCACTCAGGAAAGCCAGGACATACAGGGGAACACACACCGCCATCCCGATGGCCACCCCGCGGGCGTGGCCGGCCAGCCGGTCATCGGCGTCGGAGTACAGCCAGTAGGCGGCGGCGAGCGCCGTGAGGGTGATCCAGCCGAGGGTCCCGGCGTGGACGTGCGTCAGCAGGACTGCCCGCGACAGCGTGATGAAGTGGAACCCGTTGAAGATCCCGATGCCGACTGTGACGGTGAATATCGCGAGTGCGACACGGAACAAGAGGCGCGTCTCGCGCGCACGTGCGAAAGCAGCGTCAGTCATTGGGCTCCCTCCCTTCTCTGTGGTTGCCGACAATGTACGATACCGCGCGGGTCCGGCACCCCCCGCGCTACCGCATTTCCAACCCACCACGGGTTGAGAGTTACTTCGGCTCCGTTAAGCGGATAGGGTTTGAGCGATCACCTCATAGGTGTCGACCGACTCGAAGGTCGCTCCGGTCACCGCGGCTGCCCGGGCGCGGCGTTCCGCTGAGACAATGAGGCTTTCCTGCGCAGCGGCCTCGTCCTCCCAGAAGGTGATGGATATCCCGGTGGCTTTCTCCCGGTCCGCAAGGAAGTAAGCTCCACGGAACCCCGGAACCTTCTGCAGGGACGGGATCACATCGTCTTCGATGAACAGCTTGGCCTCGTCGGCATCTGACCGTTGTGACGTGGTGACTCTTGCTACCATCCTGCACCTCCTGTGTACGTGGCTAGGGTTGCAGATTCTGCCAAGGAGTTGTGTAGGTGTACGGCTGGAGGGACTCGAACCCCCGACACCCAGTTCCGGAAACTGGTGCTCTATCCGCTGAGCTACAGCCGCACGGTGGTCCGGTGATCCGAGTATAGGTGGCGGCCTCGCCGGGGCTTAGAGTGCTTCGTCGCCCTCTTCGCCGCCCAGCAGCAGCGTGTCCTGGATGTCGTACAGGGCTTCCATGCACTCACTGATGGCCAGCTCCTTGGGCCGCTTGGAGCAGAGTTGGTGTTCCGATCCATCGAGCAGCTCCTTGACCTGCGCCCGCAGCTCGTCAGGCATCACGCCGGCTTCGGCGAGGTTGAGAAGCTCGAGCTGGTTGAGCAGGTCATCGATGTAGTGGACCTTGTTGCGACGGGCGTAACGGCCCTCCAGCTCGATCTGCCAGCGCTTGTATGAGTCCCCGATCTCCAGCGAGGTTTCGCGAATCATCCAGCTTCCCCTATCCCAGCGTTTGATCCTGCAGAGAACTGACCATGTTATCCGCGGCAAAGAGGCTAGTCAAGACACATTTCAGATACGTGCCCGCCTAACATTGCGTCGACAGCGATGGAGAACGCCGCCGAACTCGGCTCGAAGCTGGCCGAACTGCTCACAACACGGCGGTTGGGATGGCCGTCGCACATCTTCGAGAGCCTCGGCAGCACCCAGGACCAGGCCCGCGCGGAGGCCCAGGCCGGGGCACCGGACGGGACCCTGGTATGGGCGCTCGAGCAGACCGCCGGCCGGGGCCGGATCGACCGGGCGTGGTCGTCGAGGCGGGGCGCAGGATTGTGGTTTTCAGTCGTGCTTCGGCCGGAGGGTGACCCCAACGCGGCCGCCCTGCTGAGCCTGGCCGCCGGCGTGGGCCTGGCCCGAGCCCTCCAGGTGCCGACTGACGGGGCGGTCAAGCTGAAGTGGCCCAATGACGTCCTTTTGGACGGGCGCAAGCTGGCGGGCATCCTGGCCGAAGCCGAGACCCACGACGGGCAGGTCCGGTTCGTGATTCTTGGGGTCGGGTTGAACCTGGACCCCGGGCCGGAGGGCTTCCCCCCGGAGATCGCTGAGCAGGCGGCGGCCCTGTCGGAGGCGGCGTCGGGCTCGATCGACGCCGCCACCCTGATGGGGAGGCTGCTGGGCGAGCTCGAGGATGCCATCGACATGGCTCAAGCCCAGCCGGAGGCATTGCGCCAGGCCTGGCTCGCGGTCAGCGACACCATCGGGCGCGAGGTGCGGGCAGAGTTGGGCGGCGAAGCCCGGACCGGCCGCGCCGTGGACCTCGACCTCGACGGCAGCCTGGTCATCGAGGACGCCGACGGCAACCTCAGCAGGGTACGGGCCGGTGAGGTGGTGCACCTGCGCCCCGCCGAGTCTTAGGCGAAAAAGCTACTGGACCGTGATGGTCCCGTGCATGTTGGCATGGAAGGTGCAGTGATAGGCGTAGGTCCCGGCCTTGGTGAAGGTGAACTGGAACTTGTCGCCCTTGTTGCCGGTGACGCCCTTGGCCTGTGAGTCGAAGGTGCTGCCGTCGTCAGAGGTGACTGTGTGGGGCCCATTCTGGTCGTCATTGAAGTCCCACTGGACGATGCCGCCAACCTTGGCGGTGGCCGGGGTGAGGCTGTATTTGCCACTGTTGGTGGCATCGAAATCGACGCTGATTGTCACCGCTGCCGCCGGGAGTGGGGAGTTGCTGCCGCCGCCGCCACCACTGCTGCTGCTGCCGCCGCAGGCCGCCAGCGTCAGCGCCATCACACCCACTCCAACCCCACCGAGTAGTCGCTTAGAACTCAATTCCAACTCCCAAATCGCGGAAGAAAAAGTAGGCCAAGTATAAACTGACGGTTCGGTCAGGTTCCGGCGGGAACTCGGTCTGGGTCCTCCATCATTGCCATGAAGATCCGGCTGATGGGCACGAAATAGATCAGGTTGCCGATCCCGAACATCAAGATCCCGGCCAGTTGCTGGTCGAGGTTCACGGAGATGTCGCCGAAGAGGCGGGGCGCCGTGACGTAGAAGCCGTAGAGAGGGTTGGGAGCAAGCGCCATCGTCATCCCCAGCAGCGTCGGTGGCACGCCCGCGAAGGCCAGGTAGCCGATCTTCATCATCTCGCTCATCCCCTCCCCCGATCGGGCCGGCCCCACGATCGGCCACCAGAAGAGGAAGGCGGTGCCCATGAACATCAGGTGCTCGAGGACGTGGATATTGGGGTCCAGCAGCGTCTGCTGATAGAGCGAGGGCCAGTGCCAGCTGAGCAGGACGATGTTGAAGAGCGTCACCGTCAGCCAGGGGTTGAGCAGAAAGCGCGGCAGCACGCGCCCGGCGGCGGGGGGCAGGCTGGCCAGCAGCAGCGGCGGGCCCACCATCGTCAGCAGGATGTGCTGGACCATGTGGACGCTGAGGAGGTAGTGGTCCGAGGCGTAGTCGACCGGCGACACCAACGCCACTGTGAAGGTCCCCAGCCCGGCCCAGAAGAACCACGGACGGCCGCGATCCGCCGGGCGCCGGCCGAAGTAGAGGTACGCGAAAGCCGCCAGGAAGATGCCGATAACGATCGAGGGATCGAAGCTAAATGGCAGCGGCAGCGGCTGAAGGTTCACTCAGCCGGGCTCAGTGGAGCTCCTTGTACTCCTTGCGCGCGTCGCGGACCCAGCCACCAATGCCGACCAGCAGGACTACCACGCCGACAACGAAGCCGATGGGGTTCTCGAGGATGGGGATCAGTCCGACCAGGCTGACGGCCACGCCGATCGCGGTCACCAGGGGCCAGTAGCTGTTGGTGGGCATGTGGATCTCGTCCCCATGCCCAATATGAGCGTCGTCGCGAGAGGCGTCGTCGCGACGGTCCGCGGGCGGAGCCGCCGCCGTCTCGTCCGTCGTCGGCTCAGCCATTGGTGGTCGCAAAGGCGAGGAAGAGCACCGTCCACAACCACGCCATTCCACCCATGAGGAACAGCACCCCGGCGAGGATCAATCCCATCCTGATGTTCTTGGCGGCGAGTTTCTTGTCCATTAGAACTCCGTCAGTTTATCGAATAACAGCCGCGCCCCTCAGGAGGGCGTCGCCCACCATGGCCCCAAAGACCAGGGCCAGGTACAAAAGCGAGTATTTGTAGGTCCGCCGCGCCCAGCGCGTGCCGGGGTCGCGCATCATCATCACCGCCATCGCCACGAAGACAGCTCCCAGCACCAGCACCGAGACCATGTAGAAGGTGCCAAAGCCACGGAGGCCCGGAAGCAGGGTGATCGCCAGCAGCACCACGCTGTACAGGAACACCTGCCGCTCAGTTTCCTGGCGGCCGCGCACCACCTGCAGCATTGGCACCTGGGCCCGGTCGTAGTCGGCGTTCAGCCGCAGCGCCAGCGCCCAGAAATGGGGCGGCGTCCAGAAGAACACGATCATGAACATGTAGAGGGCCACCAGGTCGAGCGACCCGGTGACGGCGACGTATCCGATAACCGGCGGGAACGCGCCGGCGGCGCCGCCGATGACGATGTTCTGGGGCGTCGACCGCTTCAGCCACATGGTGTAGACGAATACGTAGACCAGCGTGGCGGTCAAGGTCAGGGCTGCCGCCAGCAGGTTGGCGACGGTGGCGATGAGGATGAATGCCAGGGCGTTGAGGACGGTGCCGTAAGCCAGGGCGCTGCCGGGGCGGACGCGGCCCGCCGGGATCGGACGCTGCCGCGTCCGGTACATCTCGGCGTCGATGTCGCGGTCGAACCACATGTTGATGGCGTTGGCGCCGCCGGCGGCCAGGTATCCGCCGACCAGCACTGCGATCACGAGCTCGGTGCCCGGCCAGCCTTGCTGCGCCACCAGCATGCCCGCCAGCGCCGTCACCAACAGCAGACTGACGACTCGCGGCTTGGTCAGCGTGATGTAGTCGCGGACGACCTGGCGCAGTCCCTGCCCGGTTTGCAGCTTGGCGGTCGTAACCGCGCTCATCAGCCCGCCGCCACCTCGCGCCTGCCAAGGGTCGGAGCCACCGCCTCGACGCCCTCAGTGCGCGTTTCCAGCCAGTAAGCCGTCGCCAGCAGGACCACGCCCGTCCAGACCGCGGTCGCGATAGCCAGGTGGGAGGCGCGCAGCAGCTCGGGGAGGCCGGTGAGCACCTGGGCGGCACCAACACCCGCCTCGAGCACGAATGCCAGCGCCACCAGGTAGACCACGACCGCGATCGGAGTGCCGCGCCAATGGCGCTGGGCATAGTGGAGGGCACGCAGGATCACCAGCCCGGCCAGCAGCACCACGATGCGGTGCAGGAAGTGGATGTCGGCGCCTGAAGAGCGCGTGGCGGCGCCGCAGAGGGGCCAGCTGGTGCAGGCGGCGCCCGCGCCGCTCCCCACCACGTAGGCGCCGCTGACCACGATCAGGAACGCCGCGACGAGGCTTCCATAGAGAAAGCGGGGGAACATCGCGCCGGCGGCCGGAGCCTGGGCGACCCCCGGGCGCCCGGTGAGCACCCGGGCGGCCCAAAGCGCCGCCAGCAACGCGGCCGCCAGCACCAGGAGGGCGTTGCCGAGGTGGATGGCCACCGTGAAGGGGCTGTTGCCCATCAGCACGGTGACGCCGCCAAGGATTCCCTGGAGCACGATCAGGCCCACGCCGGCGACCGCCGCGATCATCAAGCCGCGGGGCATCGCGATGCCCCGACGCCGCCGCGTGTAGAGCACGACCGCGTAGACGGCGGTGGCCATCATCAGCAGCCCGGCGGCGGTGCCCACGAGGCGATGGGCGTACTCGATGACCACGTGGCTGTTGGCGAAGTCAGGGATGATCCGGCCCTGGCAGGCAGGCCAATCGGGACAGCCGAGGCCAGACCCGCTGATGCGCACCACGCCGCCGAGCACGATCTGCACGTAGACGGCGATCGCGGCCGCGACGGCCAGGACCCGGAAACCCTTCATATGCACATCACCACCCGCGCTCGGGTTAGTAGTGGATGGTGTCGTCTTTGATGCCCAGCCGCGCGTCACGGACCGGGCGGACGCTGTGCACCACCGGGACCACGTCGAAGTTCCAGTCTGGCGGTGGCGAGCTGGTGCCCCACTCGAGGGTGTTGGCCTCCCAGGGATCGTCGGGAGTGTGGTCCGGCGGCTTGGTGAAGAAGGTGGTCTTCACGAAGTTGAATATGAAGATCAGCATGCTCACCGCGATGAGAAAGGCGCCGAGGGTCTCAATGAAGTTGATCGTCTGCCATCCCTTGGTTGCCGGGTACGACGAGATCCGTCGGGGCATCCCCTCGAGGCCGAGAAGGTGCATCGGCAGGAAGGCGACGTTGAAGCCGATCAACAGCATCCAGAACTGGAGCTTGCCAAGGGCTTCGTTGAGGAACTTGCCAGTGATCTTGGGAAACCAGTAGAAGAAGGCGCTGAACATACCGAAGACGGAGAGGCCGAAGACGACGTAGTGGATGTGCCCCACCACCCAGTAGGTGGCGTGGAGCTGGAAGTCGACGGGCACTGAGCCCAGGAAGACCCCATCCACGCCTCCAATCACGAACATCAGGACGGCGCCCACAGCGAACAGCATCGAGGCGGTGTAGCGGATCGAGCCACCCCACATCGTGGCCAGCCAGTTGAGGACCTTGACCCCGGAGGGCACCGCGATACACATCGAGGTGAAGGAGAAGAAGCTGATGACGGAAAGCGGAAGGCCGACGGTGAACATATGGTGGACGAAGACCACGAAACCCAGGATCGCGATCGCGGACATCGAGTAGGCCATCGCCTTGTAGCCGAAGACGGGCTTCTTGCTGAAAACCGGGATCACCTCGGAGATGATCCCGAAGGCGGGCAGAACCATGATGTACACCGCCGGGTGCGAATAGAACCAGAAGATGACCTGGTAGATGATGGCGCTACCGCCGTTGTTGGGCTGGAAGAAGGCGGTGCCGAACTCCCTGTCGGCCAGCACCATCGCCAGGGCCGCCGCCAGGAAGGGCGAGGCCAGGACCACCAGGAAAGCGGTGATCAGGATCGACCAGGTGAAGAGCGGCATCCGGAAGAGCTTCATGCCGGGGGCTCGCATGTTGATGATGGTGACCAGGAAGTTGACGCCGCCGAGCATGGAGCTGACGCCCAGCACGTGCAGCCCCAGGATCCAGAGATCCTGGCCCATGCTGCAGCTGAACTGCTTCTCGGTCAGCGGCACGTAGCCGGTCCAGCCCGCTGAGCCCGGTCCGCCCGCGCAGGTGGTGGCGCCGTGGACTATGGTGGGGGGCACGAAGAAGCCGGCGAAGAGGATCAGGCCGCCGAGCGGGATGAGCCAGAAGCTGAAGGCGTTGATACGGGGAAACGCCATGTCGCGGGCGCCGATCTGCAGGGGCACGATGTAGTTGCCCCAGCCCGACCACATCGGGATGACGAAGAGGAAGATCATCGTCGTCCCGTGCATCGAGAAGACCTGGTTGTAGACGGTTGGGGTCAGGAAGGTGTTGGACGCGGACGCCAGCTGGGTCCTTACCAGCAGGGCCAGCGCTCCGCCGATGAGGAAGAAGAAGAAGGTCGTGTACAGGTACATGATCCCGATCTTCTTGTGGTCGACGGTGCTGAGATAGTCGAGGATCCCGCTGACCTTCGGACCCGACGTCTTGACGCGGGGCGCGGCGACTGCGGTTGCTGCCATCAGGACCCTCCCGGTGCCTTAGGTTGCTGCGAATACCAGGTGTCGAACGCGGAGCGAGGAATCGCCTTGACAGTGATCGTCATGGTGGCGTGGGCCTTGCCACAGAACTCGGTGCACTGCCCGTAGTAAGTCCCGACCGGCGCCTGGATCCACATGAAGTTGTTCTTCCCGGGGACGGCGTCGAGGCGGCCCGCCAGCCGCGGCACCGAGAAGCTGTGGATCACGTCCTTGGAGTTGATGTCGAGGTTGACGACCTCGTCGGCGGGGATCGTCAGGACGCCGGGGTAGGCGTTCTTGAGGCCGGCGTACTTGAAGTTCCAGATCCACTGGCTGCCGATGACCTTGACGTGCATGGCGTCGGCCGCCGACGCCGGCGTATGGCGCAGGAAGGGCAGCTGGGTGGCTGAGACGATGAAGATGCCAAGCAGGATCAGCGCCGGTACCAGGGTCCAGGTGAACTCGACGGCGTTGTTGCCGCCGATCTGCTTGGGCATGGCGTCGCCCTCCTTGGCCTTGAAATGGAAGGCGGCGTAGATGATGGCGCCGCCGACCAGCAACAGGACCAGCAGCGCGGGCACCAGGATGATGAACCAGAGGTCACTGATGTGCTGGGCCTGGGGACCGGCCGGGTTGAGCATGCTCTGACCCTGGCTAGTGTTGTCCGCCAAGGCCGTGGTGCCGGCAAGCAAAGCGACACCTACGGGGAGCAGGGCCAGCGGAACAGATCTCATCGGTCTCATGAGGCCGCCGTGATTCTAACCGGCCACGGCTAGGGGGCGCAGGGAATGCCGCCGGCCGAGGTGCACGGGGTTATCTGGGGCGCGAAATACGCCGAGGCAGCGATCAGCACAAAGAAGGCGATGGCGCCGATGAGGCAGCCGAAGTCGGCAGACATAGCGCCGTAAATGGCGTAACCGAGGCGAGCCGGGAAGCTCGACTGGGCGACCGCGTCGTCGGGGTCGGCCGTCTGCCCGGCGTCGGCCGCGGGAGTCGGGGTCTCGCTCATCGGCTCTCTTCCTCCCTCTCCTCGGGGTCGTCAAACAGGAACTGCTTGACCTTGATGAACCACCAAACCGGGGCGTACCCCCTCCCCTCGTTGAGGGCGATCGTCCCCTGCCGTGCGTCCCAGCTGGCGGCGATCCAGAAGCTCACCAGCGCGACGATCAGGCTGAGGACGACAAGCTCGGAGACCACGAAGAACAATGAGGTCAGCAGCGCGCCGGCGTGGATCGCGCCGAGGTCGAAGCTGTAGCTGTAGATCAGGGCGGCCAGCACCGCCGGCACCACCACCCCCGCCAGGTACTGAGCCGCGCGCCGGGGTGCGCCGTAGTAGATCTGGCCAAGGCCGGGAATGATCGACAGCCACCGGGCCAGCCCGGGGCTGCGCCGCTTTCCCGGGACCAGGCCGACGTTCTCCACCCTGTTCGAGCTCACTTCTGAAGCATCTTGTAGACGTAGATGGCCGCGATCAGCAGGCTGCCGATGGCCCAGAAGCTCACGAAGATCATGTCACCGAGGGTGATGTCGAGCAGCTCGGGGCCGGGGATGTATGCCAGCATCGCTATCGCTCCTTAGCC
This sequence comes from Candidatus Dormiibacterota bacterium, assembly GCA_036824145.1. Lineage (GTDB taxonomy): Bacteria > Chloroflexota > Dormibacteria > DASZGP01 > DASZGP01 > DATMMS01. Next base: position 5,176 of record DAITAT010000001.1, on the reverse strand, counting down.
CGAATGGGCCTCGTTTCCGTTGGGTAGCAGGTCGTCGGGCTTGGTGTCTACGCGAGTCACATTGAGGATCTCCCACTTGCCCGGCGGGTAGCGGTTCTCCACATCGAAATGGAACCAGACCTTGCTCGAGCCAGCGTCGACCTCGACCGTGACGATGCAGAGCTGGCCTCCCTGCGGCGGGGTCACCGTACAGGCGTTCTTGGTCTGGAGGGGGTGGCTGTGGGCGTCAGCCCAGGGAACCGCCACGATCTGCCACTTCGCTCCCTTGTGCTGGGAAACGTAGCTCGAGGCCGGCGTGGGCTCCTTGATTGGGATGCCATCATTGATGTCCTTCTGGAGGAACGCTTTGGCAGCGCCCTGCTGGCCGCCGCCGATCGCCTGCATATAGCCCGTCACGACCGATACCGGGTCATTGGCGCTGGCGGCACCAGCCTCTCCGCAGGCCGAGAGCACCACGCCGGCCGCGGTCACAGCCAGCAGCGCTCTAGCCGAGAGCATGCTCCCCCACGATCATCAGGAAGCCAAAGCCGGACAGGACTACGAAGGTCATGGTTATGCCGAGGACGTCGCGCCAGGCACGGCTCGAGATCGCCCGGCGAATGCCGTAAAGAACCACGCACACGACCAGGACCGTTCCAATATCCCCCAGCAGGAAGCTGAGATCCTCGGTCATCTACGGCCCCGTGAAGGTCAGCGGCTGCTGGTAATGCCGGGACCAGTGCACCATCAGCGAGACCTTCTCGTTTGACTGGGCGCCGAAGAGCTTCTTGGCGCCCCAGGACGGCATCTTGGTCTTGAGATGGTGCTCAGACAAGGCGCCGTAAAAGACGCAGTCGTAGTAGTAGTCGTCGTTGAAGAAGCCCAGCCGGTGCTGGTCGTTCAGCGGCGGCCCGATGCCGCCCTCACCGTTGGCACCGTGGCACTGGGCGCAATTGTTCTTAAACACCACGCTGCCGCGGTCGACGACGTCGAAGACGTTGACGATGAGGTTGCGGTGAGCGCCCTCCTTTTCAGTGGCCAGCCCCTGGCCGTTGTGGCAGACCATGCAGCCGGTAACGTCGATCGGCTGGTCAGCATACTGCGAAGGCAGCCCGTACGTGGTGACCATCGCCTGGGTGATGCGATCGGGGTGAGCCTGGGGATTGCGCTTGTCGGGGGTGATGATCAGCGGTATCCGCTGGGCCGCCACCTTGCCGCCGATGGTTGCGATGTCGGGGACGTGGCAGGTGATGCAGCGCTCGTCGTTGCTGGTGCCCTTGGGGTTGAGCTGCTTGACCTCTTCGATCGCGCCGGCGGTGTGGAAGTGGGAGTAGTAGGCGAGCTCGAAGGGCTTCCACTCCTTGTTGTAGTCGAGGTAGAAAGCCACGGCGAGCACCGCCATCAGGCCGGCGCACGAGATGAAGAAGAACTTAGACAACTATCCCCTACCCAATCTCTTTCGGCTTTCGGCTATCGCCCAAGGATCCCGGTCCAGAACCAGCGCCACTCGAATCCCCTGAAGAAGACGCCGATGATGGCGAAGGCGACGCAGAAGACGACGAAGCCGGTGAAGATGATGATCCCAACCTTGCGGTCACGCGGCTGCCGCGAGGGGTTGCGGTCGATGTAGGGCATCGCGATCAGGCCGGCGAGGACGAGCGTGGGGAAGGCCACGCCCGCGGTGATCGGGGGGACGCGGGAAAGCATCTCCTGGAGGCCGAGGAAGTACCAGGGCGCCTTGCTGGGGTTGGGGGTCATCGAGGGATCTGCCTGCTGTTGAAGCGGCGACTGCACCACCAGCGAGATGACGGTCAGGATCACCCCGACGACGAGGGCCGCGATGAATTCGCGGTATACCAGCGCCGGGAAGCTCGGGATGGAGCTGTCGGCGTCTTTCTTGAGCGAGGTCGGCGCGGGGCGCGGCGGCGCCGCTGGGCGTGCCGGTGGCGTCGTGGTGGCCGGGGCTGAGGTGGCGGTGGCTGCGGCGGCGGGTGGGGTCACGTCAATTGGAGGTGTTTCCGACATCAGTCTTACCTCACAGGTTCCCGGAGAAGCCGTCTTTGCGGACTCTCCAGAAGTGAACCATCATCGCGATCGAAGCCAATAGTGGCAGTCCCAGGACGTGCACCACGTAGAAGCGGAGGATGGTGGCATTGCCGACGGTGTAGGAGCCGAGCATCGAGAATCGCGTCTGGGGCCCGGCGATGGGGGCGTACTTGGCCATGTTGGTGCCGACGGTGACAGCCCACAGGCTCAGCTGGTCCCAGGGCAGCAGGTAACCGCTGAAGCTGAGCAGCAGGGTCATCAGCAGCAGGGTCACGCCGATGCCCCAGTTGAACTCGCGTGGGGGCTTGTAGGAGCCGGTGTAGAAGACGCGGCACATGTGCAGCCAGACGGTGATGACCATGGCGTGGGCGCCCCAGCGGTGGAGGTTGCGCATCACGATGCCAAACGAGACCGCGTACTGCAGGTCCTTCATGTTCTGGTACGCGAACTGCACCGAGGGCACGTAGTAGAACATCAGGAAGAGCCCGGTGATGGTCAGCAGCACGAAGAGGAAGAAGCTGATACCGCCCAGGCAGAAGGTGTAGCTGAACTTCATGTGGCTCTTGCGGATCCGCGGCGGGTGCGCGTGGAGCCAGTAGTTGGTGAGCGCGGTGCGGGTGGCGATCTTGTCGGTCAGGGGCAGGCCATGGCGGAAAACAGACTTCCAAAGCTGCACGCCGATTTCGATCGGCAATGCCGCGGCCTTTTTCATCCCACTTTGAAGCCTTCCCGAAACCTGAGCCATCTAATACCTCAAACAGGCTGCCGATCGGTACGAGCAACGATCTTGGATCGATCAACGAATAGGGTACCGTCGGGCGCCAGTCCGACCTTGACGACGTCCATCGGGCGCGGCGCGGGGCCATAGAAGCGAACTCCATCGCGCAGGAACCGGGACCCGTGACAGGGGCAGCGGAACATGGCGTCGCTCTGGAACCAGCGGGGGGTGCAGCCGAGGTGGGTGCAGATCAGGCTGATGGCGTAGAAGCCGTCAGAGTCGCGGTTAAGGGCGACCCGCTTGTCGGAGAAGATCGTGGTCGAGCCGATCGGATAGTCGCTGGGCGAACCGGCCTTGAAGAGAAGCGACTCGTCGTAAGTGACATTGGGGATCACGAAGCGAAGGCTCAGAACCGCGGCGGCGAGGTTGGCGACGCCGAAGACGACCAAGCCAACCAGGGTGAAGAAGCCCCGGCGGCTGAATGCCTTCAGCTCCGCGAGGCCGGCGTTGACCTCTTTTCGCCAGTCGATTGTGTCCGAGGGTGCCGTGCTCAAGTGCTCTCCAGTTTGGCGCGGACGGGCCCTGCCGCGGGCAGGTGGTAAACGGGTCTGAGACGGGTAGAGCGTACCCGGTCCTGAATTGCGGCGTCAACTTGAATGATCACGCGCGCCAGGCCAGCACTCGACCGCGCAACAGGGTGGCCAGGCCGTGGCCCCCGTCGAGGTCCAGCAGTTCGGTATTTCCCCCCGCCACCACGGCCACAGTATGGCCGTCGGGCGCCAAGGCGACCGTCTCCAAGGGGTCTCCGCCGCCGCAAACCACAGATGTGTCCGGGCTGCCGGCGCGACCGTCGACGATCTCGTGCAGGGCGCGTTTGACCAGAAGAGTCTTGCCGAAGTGGGTCATGCTGCCGGCGACCCGGCCGCCAGGCGCGATCACCCGGCTCTCCAGTTTCGGAAGCGCCGGCGGGAGCTTGTAATCCTTGAGCTCAGGCCAGACCGCATAGTCGGTCTGCCGGAACTTGCGCTGTGGATCGGTCTTGTCGACCTTCACGGTGGAGCTGGCCTCGGCTACGCCGACCAGGACCGGGTCGGTCTCCGGAGGGTCCCATTTGTGCGCCACGGTGAAGAGCATGTGTCCGTCCGGGAGGACGGACACATCGCTGCGCACCCCACTGTCCCGCACCCACGGCCAGCTACCGGGCTCCTGCGCGGTGGTCCCGAGGGGGTCCAGGGGCGAGATCACGCGGAGGCTGACCATGCCCGGCTCGTCGGGCGGGTTGGAGACCAGGAAAGCCACCATGTGCCGGTCGGCCGAGACCGCCGCCGCTTCGAAAACGGGCGACGGGATGGGTGGCAGCGTGGGGCTGGCGCTGGGGCCGGGACCGGCGCTCGCCTCCGGGCTGACGGTGGCCGCCACGCTTTGCCTCGGGGTCGCGGACGCGATTGGGCTCGCACTGGCGGGCGTCGCCGGGCGGACGGGGCCGTAGTCGACCAGGCGCCGGGCACGGGAGAGATCGCCGTCGGCGAACCACAGCACGCCCGGTGTCGACCACGTGACTGCGCCTTCGAAATGAGTGGAGGTGGCGACCCCGGTCGAACAGCTTCGGGGCACCGGGTCCTTGGCCGCCAGGTATGCCACCACGCCCACGGGGACCACCAATCCCACCAGCAGAGCGATCACGATCAGGCCGACCTGGCTGCTCACGCCGCTACCCCCGAACCCGTTGGTTTCGCGCCCTGGCACCAGCGCATTCTAGTCGGGGCGCGAATGGGCGTGGACAGAACCGCCTCGTGGCAGTAGGCTGCGCGAGTGGCGAGTCAATCAGCCGGTCCGAAGAGGCAGCGTGTCGAGATGTACTCCACCTTCCTGCGCATCCAGGGAGAGCTGCTGATCGAACCGCCGCTGCGCCTCAGCGACGAGGTCAACCGCCTCGTCGATTACCTGGAGCTGCGCAACACCACCACAGGGCCGCTGCTGAGCACGTACCCCATCGTCAGCCCGGTTGAGAACAACACAACCATCGCGAAGGCCTCGATCGTGTTGATCCTGCCGGAGGCCGATGAAGCCAGCCGCGGCCAAATGATGTGGAGGGAGAAGGTGCGCCACCAGGTAGTCCTCAACACCACCGCCTTCTCGATGGTCTGCGACGTCCATCTCGAGCCGCGGGTTTCGCTGATCACCCACCTGCAGCGGTACGACCGCGAGTTCCTGCCGGTCACCCGGATGGCGGCGGTTGCGGTGGCTTCAATGATGGCTTTGGCGCCCGGCGCGCAGCCTCAGACGCTGCGGCGAGATTTCGCGCTGGTGAACCCGCGGAACATCGTGTCGTTCTCAGTGCGCCCGGCCGAGGCCGAGGCAGAGGCGAGCCCCGAAACCTAGCTCCCGAAGTCTCCCTGGAGCACGATCACGGTGGTGCCGATCGGCGTCCAA